>NZ_JBEXSX010000034.1:0-95306 GCF_040613835.1 Streptomyces sp. NPDC006207
ACCGGGCAGGAGGCTCAAGGGCCTGTACCGAACCGCGTACGCCGAAGGGCCCGGAACCGTACGGTTCCGGGCCCTTCGGCGTACGCGGCGTGGTGCGGGCCGTCAGGCCTTCTTCTCCGGCGGCAGCCGCAGCGCGAGGTGGAGCTCCTTCAGCCGCGCCTCGTCGACCGTGCTCGGAGCGCCCATCAGGAGGTCCTGGGCGTTCTGGTTGAGCGGGAAGGCGATGGTCTCGCGGATGTTGGGCTCGTCCGCGAGCAGCATGACCATGCGGTCGACACCGGGGGCGATGCCGCCGTGCGGCGGGGCGCCGAAGTGGAAGGCGCGGAGCATGCCGCCGAACTCGTGCTCGACGGTGTCGCGGTCGTAGCCGGCGATCTCGAAGGCCTTGTACATGATCGCGGGCTCGTGGTTCCGGATGGCGCCGGAGGACAGCTCGACACCGTTGCAGACGATGTCGTACTGCCAGGCGAGGATGTCCAGCGGGTCCTTGGTCTCCAGCGCCTCCAGGCCGCCCTGCGGCATGGAGAAGGGGTTGTGGGAGAACTCGATCTGCCCGGTGTCCTCGTTCTTCTCGAACATCGGGAAGTCGACGATCCAGCAGAAGCGGAAGACGTCCTCCTCGAACTGGCCGGCCCGCTTCGCGGCCTCGACCCGGACGGCGCCCATGATCTTGGAGACCTCGTCGAACTCGCCCGCGCCGAAGAAGACCGCGTGGCCGGGCTTGGCGTCGACGGCGGCGAGCAGCGCCTTGACGTCGTCCTCGGTGAGGAACTTGGCGATCGGGCCGGTGAGGGTGAGGTCGTCGCCGACCCGGACCCAGGCCAGGCCCTTGGCGCCCTGCTCGACGGCGTAGTCGCCGAGGTTGTCGAAGAACTTGCGCGGCTGCTCGGCGGTGTCCGGCACCGGCAGGGCGCGGACGTGCTTGCCGGCGAAGGCCTTGAAGCCGGAGTCCGCGAACACCGACGAGACGTCGACCAGCTCCAGGCGGGCGCGCAGGTCGGGCTTGTCGTTGCCGTACTTGACCATCGACTCGCGGAACGGGATCCGCGGGAACGGCGAGGTCACGTGGCGGCCGCCGCCGAACTCCTCGAAGAGGTCGGTCATGACCTTCTCGATGACCCCGAAGACGTCCTCCTGCTCGACGAAGCTCATCTCGACGTCGAGCTGGTAGAACTCGCCGGGCGAGCGGTCGGCACGGCTGTCCTCGTCGCGGAAGCAGGGCGCGATCTGGAAGTAGCGGTCGAAGCCCGCGATCATCAGCAGCTGCTTGAACTGCTGCGGGGCCTGCGGCAGCGCGTAGAACGTGCCGGGGTGCACGCGGGAGGGCACCAGGAAGTCGCGGGCGCCCTCGGGCGAGGTCGCGGAGAGGATGGGGGTGGCCAGCTCGTTGAAGCCCAACGCCGTCATCTCGCGGCGCAGGAAGCTGATCACCTGGGTGCGCAGCATGATGTTGCGGTGCATGCGGGCGCGGCGCAGGTCGAGGAAGCGGTTGGTGAGCCGCATCTCCTCGTTCGCGTTGTCCTCCGGGAAGACCGGGAAGGGCAGCTGGTCGGCGGCGCCGAGCACCTCCAGCTCGGTGACCTCGACCTCGACCTCGCCGGTGGGCAGGTCGGGGTTGACGTTCTCCCCCGAACGGGCGACGACGCGTCCGTCGACGCGGAGCACCGACTCCTTGGACTGGTGGCTCAGGGCCTCGTACGCGGGCGAGCCCGGACGGGCGACGAGCTGGACCACCCCGTAGTGGTCCCGGAGATCGACGAACAGGATGCCGCCCAGATCCCGGCGATTGTGCAGCCAACCACTCAGGCGCACTTCCGCGTCTACGTCGGTGGCGCGCAGCTCACCGCAGGTGTGGGACCGGTACCGATGCATCGTTCATCCAAGTCGTCTGATTTCGGGGATGAGGCCTCCCCAGTCTACGGGGGTACGTGCGCCCGACCCCATTCGTATGAAAGCCGCGGAAAACCATAAACTATGCGAATGCGCATCGAGGACGTGCTGGCCGCGCTGGGCACGGGCGTCTGGCGCTGGGACAGCGCCACCGACACGGTGGAGCTCGACGCCGTGAGCGCCGGGCTGATAGGGCTTCCGCCCCAGCCACAGAAGGTCCATTCGGGGGTGACCCGGGCCCGTTACCACGCCTCCGACTACGTGGACATGGCGGCGGCGGTCGTCCTGGCGATAGCCGAGGGCACCGCGTCGGAGTCGCTGCTGCGCGTGGTCCGGGAGGACGGACGGGTCGTCCGCACGGTGGTGATGCGCACCTTCGGGCTCCCCTCCGCGGGCGGCCGGCCGGAGGAGGTCGTCGGCACGCTGCAGGAGGCCCCCGCGGTGCACGGTCTTCCGGGCGCGGGCACCGGCACCCGCCCCACCGCGGCGGCACCCGCCGCCCCCGCGGACTGGCGGCGGTCCCGCGAGGCCTTCCTGCTGGACGCGGGCCGGGCGCTGGCGGAGGCGGACAGCACCGAGGAGGTGCTCCGCGTGGCCGCCCACCTGTCCATGCCGGGGTTCTCCCCCGACCGCCTCGCCGTCTTCGGGGTCCAGGGCGACCGGCTCCGCGCCATCGGGTTCCACGGGCACCGGCCGGGCGACGAGGTGCCCTTCCTGGACATGCCGCTCCGCACGGAGTACCCGGCGGCGGTCGTGGTGCGCACCGGCCGTGCGGTCTACCTGCCGAGCCCGCAGGCGTACGAGGAACGCTTCCCGGCCACGTGGCCGCTGGTGCGGGACTTCGGGCGGTCGTCCTGGGCGTACCTGCCGCTGGTCGCCGCGGGCCGCACGATCGGCGCGTGGATGGCCGCCTTCAGGGAACGCGTCGCCTTCACCCCGGACGAGCGGTCGGTGCTGACCACCGTCGCCCGGATGCTCGCCCAGGCGCTGTCCCGGGCGCATCTGCACGAGTCGGAGCGGGAGCTCTCCGACGGGCTGCAGCGCGCGATGCTGCCGGGGCGGCGGCCGCAGGTCGAGGGGATGAGGCTGACCGCGCGCTACGTGCCGACCGGCGGCGGGCTGCAGGTGGGCGGCGACTGGTACGACGTGATCGACCTGCCGTCGGGGCGCACCGCCCTGGTCGTCGGCGACGTGCAGGGCCACGACGTCCGCGCGGCGGGGGTGATGGGGCAACTGCGCATCGCGCTGCGCGCGTACGCCGCCGAGGGGCACCGCCCGGACGCGGTGATGTCCCGGACCTCCCGCTTCCTGGCCGGCCTCACCCAGTGTTCCGCCGACGGGGAGGACGGCCGCTTCGCCACGTGCCTCTACCTGGAGGTCGATCCGGTCAGCGGCACCCTGGACGTCGTACGGGCGGGGCACCTGGACCCGGTCGTCCGGCTCGCGGACGGCACGACGATGATCCGGCGCACGGCCGGAGGCCTCCCCCTGGGGATCGCCCCCGACTCCGACTACCCGACCACGCGGCTCACCCTGGAGCCGGGCGAGACGATGCTCATCTGCACGGACGGGCTGGTCGAGACCGGCGGCCACGACCTGGGCACGGGGTGGCGGCGGCTGCGCTCGGTGCTGGAGGACGCGGTCGACGACGGGCTGGAGGCGCTCGCCGACACCCTGGTCGAAGCGGTGCACGGCCCGGCCTCGCACCATCTGACCGGCCCGTTCGCCGACCGCCGGGAGGACGACATCGCGCTGCTGCTGGTGCGCCGCGACCCCGCCGGGACGCTCCGTGACGTCCCGGTGCGGCGCAGCGTGCTCACCGTCGGCCAGACCGACCCCCGGCAGCTGCGGGCGGCCCGGGAGGAGGTCCGCGCGCTGCTGCACGACTGGACGTGCGGGGACCAGGTCGACGCGGCCGTGCTGCTGGTGTCGGAGCTGGTCACCAATGTGCTGCTGCACACGGACGACGACGCGGTGCTGGGCGCGCAGCTGCTCGGCGTGCCGGGTGTCCGGCGGCTGCGGGTCGACGTGACCGACCGCAGCGACGACATGCCGCACCGCCGCACCCCGGGCGAGATGGCCGCCTCCGGACGCGGGCTGCTGCTCCTGCAGGAGATGGCGGACGCCTGGGGCGTGGATCCGCTCGGCGACGGCAAGGCGATCTGGTTCGAACTCCACGAGGCTCCCGTGCCGGGCTAGCGGCCCGATACGCTGTGTGCCGTGTACGGCTACGACCAGAACGGGATGGCAGGGGCGGCACCGCCGATGGGCGGGGCGCCGATGGGCGCGGGCTACCCCGAGCCGTCACCGCCCTCGCTGGCGGACGCGGTGCGCGCGTTCACGACGGGCTCGATGTCGGCGGAGGACTTCCAGGCGGTCTTCGCCACGTCCAAGGTCTACTGCCCGCGCGGCGACAACCCCGGTTTCCTGGCGCTGCACGACACGCAGCAGCCGGTGATCCCCATGTTCTCCTCGCTGAAGCAGCTGCGCCGCTACGCCGGCAAGGAGTCCAAGTACTTCGTGATCACGGGTGCCGAGGTGCTGGACCTGCTGCCGACCGGCTACGGCTTCGTGCTGGACATGGAGGGCGAGCACCGGATGGTGTTCGACGCGAAGGCGGTCGAGCAGATGGTGGAGTTCACCATGCGGCGGATGTACGGCTGATCCGGCCCTCACCCCACGTAAACCGGACAAAGGCCGGGGAACGGTTGCGGGAAGTTCAGCGTTCAACTATGTTGAACGTTGAACAATCCGAGGAGGATCCTGGCCATGCCTGCAGTGACAGTCGAGAACCCGTTGACCCTGCCGCGCGTCCACGCCCCCGCCGACGCGGTGCAGCGGCGTGCGCTGCAGGTGACCACCGCCCCGAGCGGCTTCGAGGGGGAGGGCTTCCCCGTCCGCCGTGCCTTCGCGGGCATCGACTACAAGAACCTCGACCCGTTCATCATGATGGACCAGATGGGTGAGGTGGAGTACGCGCCCGGCGAGCCCAAGGGCACGCCCTGGCACCCGCACCGCGGCTTCGAGACCGTCACCTACATCATGGACGGCGCGTTCATCCACCAGGACTCCCACGGTGGCGGCGGCACCATCACCGACGGTGACACGCAGTGGATGACGGCCGGCAGCGGCCTGCTCCACATCGAGACGCCGCCGGAGGAGCTGGTCATGACCGGCGGCCTGTTCCACGGCCTGCAGCTGTGGGTCAACCTGCCCGCCCGGGACAAGATGATCGCGCCGAAGTACCAGGACATCCGCGGCGGCAACGTCAAGCTGCTGGCGTCCGAGGACGGCGGCGCGCTCATCCGGATCATCGCCGGCGACATCGACGGCCACCAGGGCCCGGGCGCCACGCACACCCCGATCACCATGCTGCACGTCTCGGTGAACCCGGGCGCCCAGCTCACGCTGCCCTGGCGCGCGGACTTCAACGCCCTGGCGTACGGCCTGGCCGGCCGCGGCACCGCGGGCCCGGAGAACCGGCCCTTCCGCATGGGGCAGGCGGTGGTCTTCGGGCGCGGCGATTCCCTCACGATCCGCGCCGACGAGTCCCAGGAATCGCGCAGCCCCAACTTCGAGGTCGTCCTTCTGGGCGGGCTGCCGATTCGTGAGCCGATGATGCAGTACGGCCCGTTCGTGATGAACACCCACGCCGAACTCGCCCAGGCCTTCGACGACTTCAAGGCCGGCAAGCTCGGCACCGTTCCCGCCGGTCAGGAGTGACGGCAGCGGCTCAGGTGCCTCCGGCATTAAACGGCCCCGCCCGGGAATCCGATTCCCGGGCGGGGCCGTCGCATACGGTGGGAGCAATTCCGGCGGGCGGTTCGTTGGCCCTTCATTGGCCGCTACATTCACCCTGAGTGACTGCACGTGCACCTGCACGTGCAGATGCACGTGACACCGTCTCTGGCTATCATCTCCCCTGTCCTGCACGGCACTTACCTGGAGAGAAGCATGCGCCACACGTACAACGGCATGGCAGCGTCCGATCTCCACGGACTGGTGTGGCAGAAGAGCCGGCACAGCAATGCGAACGGTCAGTGCGTGGAGCTGGCCGCGCTTCCGGACGGGGACGTGGCCGTGCGCAATTCACGTTTTCCGGACGGACCGGCGCTGATATATACGAAGGAAGAGATTGAATCCCTCATCGTGGGGATGAAGAACGGGGAGTTCGATCACTTCGTGGCGAGCTGACCGCGGTCGTCCCCGGTATGGCTCAATGTGACGGACCGTCGTCCTGTCCGGGCATACGGAAGAGCGCCCAGACGACTTTCCCCATGCCGGTGAGGGGGTGCCAGCCCCAGGTATCGCTGAAGGACTCCACCAGATGCAGCCCGCGCCCGGACTCGGCGACGAAGTCCGGGGCCTTGGCGACGGGTCCGTGGCTGCTGGGGTCGCGCACCGCGCACACTACGCGCGTTGACCACCTGACCAGGCTGAGCCGGACGCACCCGTGGGCCGCGTCCTCGGGGACCGCGTAGCGCAGGGCGTTGGTCACCAGTTCCGAGGCGACCAGTTCGATGCCGTCCTGGAGTTCTTCCAAGTGCCAGGCGTGCAGGGTCGTCCGCGCGAATCTTCGTGCGTCGCCGACCGCCTCGTAACGCGGCGGCAGTGGGCAGGAGGTGGCACTCGACGACGAAAGGCGCTCCGGAACCAGCCCGTCCCATAAAGGCTGCACCCCGGCCGAGCTCTCAGTCCACATGCGCACCACCCGGTATCGGCACGTACGCAATCGTCCCGTACGGCCTGCGGCCGATGCAAGAGGCGGATGCACGTGCATTTGCATGGCACGAGGCAGATGGGCCGGGAGTGACGATCGAGAGTGACCGATCGAGTACTGAACGCAGCGCGAAGGTGGCAGACTGCTGGATGCCACGGGGAGAAGGTAGGCGCAAATGACCACAGTGCAGTCAGGAAGCGGATCGATGGTGCGCCGCATCCTCCTGGGCTCGCAGCTGCGCAGGCTGCGCGAAGCGCAGGGCATCACCCGTGAGGCCGCGGGCTACTCGATCCGCGCGTCCGAGTCGAAGATCAGCCGCATGGAGCTCGGGCGCGTGAGCTTCAAGGAGCGCGACGTGGCCGACCTGCTCACCCTCTACGGCATCACGGACGACGGCGAGCGCACGGCCCTGCTCGGCCTGGTGCGCGAGGCGAACGTCGCCGGCTGGTGGCACGGCTTCGGCGATGTCCTGCCGGCGTGGTTCCAGACGTACGTGGGTCTGGAGGAGTCCGCCTCGGTCATCCGCTCCTTCGAGACGCAGTTCGTGCACGGGCTGCTCCAGGCCGACGACTACAGCCGCGCCGTCATCGAACTGGGCCACCCGGACGCCCCCGCCGACGAGGTGGAGCGCCGGCTGGACCTGCGGCACAAGCGGCAGAAGCTGCTGACCTCGGAGCTCGCCCCGCAGATCGTGGCCGTGATGGACGAGTCCGTGGTGCTCCGCAGGTTCGGCGGGCGGGAGGTGATGCGGGCCCAGCTCGTGCACCTCATCGAGGCCTCGCAGCAGCCGAACGTGACGGTGCAGCTGCTGCCGCTGGAGTTCACGGGGTACTCCGCGGGCGCCAGCGGGACCTTCACCCAGCTGACCTTCCCGGAGTCCGACGTCCCGGACGTCGTGTACGTGGAGCAGCTCACCGGGGCGATGTACATCGACAAGCGCGAGGAGGTCGACCAGTACCGCGTCGTCATGGCGAAGCTGCGCGCCGACAGCCTCTCGCCGGACGCCACCCGGGACCGGCTGAACGCCGTCCTCCGCGCCGTCTGAGCGCACCCGGCGGCGACGCCGGGTACCGCTCTCCTCCCCTGTGAACAGGGGTTTTGCAGCTTTTCACAGGTCTCACTCGATCGAGTGAAGTGGACCTTGACGCATTGGTCGGCTCATCGGCCCGGTGATCTTATGCTCCGGTGAGCCCGTACCTGCGTACCCGCACGATCGACGGGTGCGTCGTGGTGGAACTCAGCGGGGAGATCGACATCGTCGCGGCGATGGAGATCATTCCGCTGCTCGACGCGCTGACCCGCGCCCCTGGCCCCGGTCTCGTCGTCGACCTGGGCCCCGTCGACTTCATCGACTGCTCCGGACTCGCGGTCCTGTGCCGGCTGCGGAGCCGGGTCCGCGGCCACGGCGGGCAGGTGCAGTTCGTCTGCGCCCGCCCCCCGACCCTGAGGATCCTGCGCGCCACCGGGCTGATGAGGGCCTTCCGCCCGGTGCCGAGCGTGGACGAGGCGCTCGCCCGGATCGGGCGGACGTGACCGCCCCGTCCACATGGCCCCGGTCAGTCCGAGCAGACGGCCGTGACGAACTCGGCGACCCGTTCCTGCGGCAGGTGGCGGGCCACGTCGGCCTCGCTGATCATGCCGATGAGACGGTGCGCGGGATGGTCGATCACCGGCAGCCGGCGCACCCGGTACTCCTCCATCAGTTCCAGCACCCGGTCGATCTGCTCGTCCCCCTCGATGATCTGCGGCCGGCCCATGGCCAGCTCGCCGCAGGAGACCTCGGACGGGTCGCGTCCCTCGGCGACGCACTTCAGCACGATGTCCCGGTCGGTGACGATGCCGACCAGCACGTCGTCGTCCCCGCAGATCGGCAGCGCGCCGATGTCCTGCTCACGCATGATCCGGGCCGCGTCGGCGAGGCTCTCCCGCTCCCCGACGCACATGGCGCCGGGATGCATGATGTCCAGTGCGGTGGTCATGACGGCGCCTCCTCGTGGCAGGGACCGATTTCCTTTTGCTCCATCGTCACCCTGGTGGAGTAGTTCCGCGATAGGGAGCACGCTGGAAGGAGACACCGGGACCGGGACCGCTGGAGGTGTTCCGTCATGCAGACCCTCGTCGGATGGCACATCGAGATGGACTTCCGGGAGGACGGCGCGAGGACGAAGGCCGCCGCGCTGCTCCGCCTTCCGGACGGCACGGAGGTCAGGTCGCACGGCCACGCCAACCGGCACCCCTCCGACCCGGACCAGGAACGGGTCGGCGAGGAACTCGCGGCGGCCAGGGCGCTCAACGACCTCGCGCGTCAGCTCCTCGGCAAGGCCGCGCACGAGATCGAGGAGGTCACGCACGTGCCCGCGCATCCCAGGATCTGAGCCCGCGGGGCCCTCACAGCCAGCCGCGCCGTTTGAAGACCAGGTAGAGGCTGACGCAGACCACGCCCATGAGCAGGATCGCGAAGGGGTACCCGAGCAGCCAGTGCAGCTCGGGCATGTGGTCGAAGTTCATGCCGTAGATGGTTCCGACGAGCGTGGGCGCGAAGAGGATGGCGGCCCAGGCGGAGATCTTCTTGATCTCCTCGTTCTGCTCGAAGCCGGCCTCCGCCAGCGCCCGCATCTCGGCGTTCTGCTGCTGCGCGACCAGGGTCGCGTTGAGGGTGAGCAGGTCGCCGAGCGCCTGCCGGAAGCCGTCCACGCGCTCGATGGTGTGCGTGACGTGGTCGGCGACGTCGCGCAGGTAGCGCTGCAACTCCTCGTCCGTCCCGTACTTCACGAAGCCCGCCTGCAGCCCGTCCAGCATGGGGATGAGCGGACGGGTGGCGCGCTGGAACTCCAGCACCTCCTGGGAGAGCTCATAGATCCGGCGGGAGACCTGGGGGTCGCCGCCGAAGACCTGGATCTCGCTCTCCTCCATGTCCTTCTCGACCCCCGCGACGACCGGTGCGTAGCCGTCGACGACCGTGTCGAGTATCGCGTAGAGCACCGCCTCCGGTCCGAGCGTCAGCAGCTCGGGGTTGCTCTCCATGCGGCGCCGCACGGCGGACAGGTCGGGGGCCGCACCGTGGCGGACGGTCAGGACGAAGCCGGGGCCGACGAAGATGTGCAGCTCGGCGAAGTCGACCTCCTCCGGGGCGTCCAGGTAGCGGGCGGCGCGGAGCACGACGAAGAGGGTCTCCCCGTACCGCTCCAGCTTGGGGCGCTGGTGGGCCTGGATGGCGTCCTCCAGGGCCAGCGGGTGCAGGTCGAACTCCTTCGCCAGCGAGACCAGCTCGGCCTCGCTCGGCCGGTAGAGCCCGATCCAGGCCATCGCGCCGGGCTCGGCGCGCAGCTGTGTGTACGCCTCGGCGAGGGAGGAGGGCGTCGCGATGCGCCGGCCGTCCCGGTACAGGGCCGCGTCCATCACGCTGCTCACGGCGGCGGCCGCGGGGCCCGCGATCCGCGGCTCCAGGGGGCCCTCCCCCTCGCCGGCCGGCGGTGCGGAGGCCTGGGCGGGACGGGCCGACCTCGCCGTCCTGGCCTTCTCCTTCGCCGAGTTCCTCAGTGCGCGCAGGGCACGCAGTCGACGCCCGGACACCGGCAGCACCCCCTCTTTCGGGCCTTCCGAGCAGGGTAGCCCGAGCCCGCCGGGGAAACGGCCGCACCGCACCCGGTCCCCGGCACAGCCGCGGTCAGGCGTCCCGGCCCCGGTCCTCCTCCCCGCCGCCGCGTCCGTACGCCGGCCGCCGCCAGCCGCGGGCTCTTCGGCGGACCGGCAGTGCCGGCGACCAGCCCACCGAGGCCGCGAACGGATGAGCCATGGGCCACGCCGCCCGCGGGGCGTCGGCGATCCGGGCGGCTCGCGGTCTTCGTCCCCTCGGCGATACGGCGGTACGCACGCGGGGGCGCTGACCGGGGCCGACGAGTAATCTGATTTCGCGGGGGACACGGGGGCCGTACTCCGGAGGTCTTGATGGACGTCCCGGTGCTTTTCGGCCGGTCTCTCCCCGCGCCGCCCGTCCCCACGGGGGCCGCCGGCCGCCCCGAGGACCCGTCCCCGCCGGGCACGTTCCTGAGGCCGCCCACCCTCCCCTCCCGCTCCGGCCACGAGCCCGGGCGGGCAGCGGACGGCCCGCTCTCCTTCTTCCCGTGACGCCGTGAGCGGCGTTCGCCGAGTGGGAAGAACAAGAACGGTGAGCGGAGCGTAACGTTGCGGGCGGATACGGAGTGGCTGGCCATGGGGACTCCCGAGGAACGCGTGGACGCGGGCGTGGCGGACGCCGTCACGTTGCTGCTCGACGCCGAGGGGCGGCTGCTGAGCTGGCCGCCCGCCGCCGAGCGGCTGCTCGGCCGGCGGGCAGCGGACGTCATCGACACCCCCGCGGTGGACCTGCTTGCCCCGGAGGACGCGGCGCGGCCGCCGGAGATCGCCGAGCGCTGCCGCACCGAGGGCGGCTGGACGGGTGTGCTGCGGCTCCGCCGTGACGACGGCATGAGGGTCACGCTGGGCGTACGGGTGGCCGGGCTCCCGGAGGGGATCGGCGGCACGTCCGTCCGCTGGATGGTCCTGGCGGCGGAGTCCCGCAGCACCGCCCGCTCCGTGGCGTCCGGGATGACCCCGGTGATGCTGGAGCGGATCGTGGGCCAGACGCCGATCGGGCTGGCCGTGGTCGACACCGAACTGCGCTGCGTGTGGTCGAACGCGGCACTGGAGCGCTTCGGTGGTGGCCCCTCCCAGGAGCGGATGGGGCGCCGGCTCGGGGAGATCCAGCCGGGCCTGAACGCCACGGTCCTGGAGGCGCAGATGCGGCAGGTCCTGGAGACGGGCGTGCCGGTGATCGACTACGAGCACGTCGGGCGGTTCCGCACCGATCCACGCCGCGAGAAGGCGCATGCGATGTCCTTCGTACGGCTGGAGGACGAGCGCGGCGTACCGGTGGGCGTCTGCTACTCCGTGGTCGACATCAGCGACCGCTGGCGGGCCCGGCAGCGGCTGTCACTACTGGACCGGGCCAGCGAGCACATCGGCCGCACCCTGGACGTGATGCACACCGCGCAGGACCTGGCGGACGTGGTCGTGCCCGACCTCGCCGACTACGTCGCCGTGGAGTTGCTGGAGTCGGTCATCAAGGGCGCGGAGCCGCAGCCCGGCCCGCTGGGCGACGCCGTCACCGTGCCGCTGCGCCGCGCCGGGATGCGGGCGGCGCGGCAGGGCGAGCCCGAGCCGGCGTTCGGCATCGGGGCGGTCTCCGCCTACCTGGAGGACACCCCGCCCATCCGGTGCCTGACCGACGGCACCTCCTGGCTCAGCTCCCGGCTGGACCCGCTGGAGCTGGAGTGGGCCGCAGGACCGGCCGGCGACCGCGCGCTCCACTTCGGCGAACTCGGGCTCCACACGGCGATGGTGGTGCCGATCCGCGCCCGCGGGGTCACCCTCGGCGTGACCCTCTTCTTCCGGGTGCGCCGCGCCGACCCCTTCGACGGGGAGGACCTGCGCCTGGCGGAGGAGGTGGTGGCCAGGGCCGCGGTCTGCCTGGACAACGCGCGCCGCTACACCCGCGAGCGGGACGCCGCCCTCGTGCTGCAGCGCAGCCTGCTGCCGCACACCTTCCCGCCGCAGGAAGCGGTGGAGGTCGCCACCTACTACCGGCCGGCCGACGAGCTGTCGGGCGTGGGCGGCGACTGGTTCGACGTCATCCCGCTGTCCGGGGCCCGGGTCGCGCTCGTGGTGGGCGAGGTGGTGGGTCACGGCATCGAGGCGGCCGCGACCATGGGCCAGTTGCGCACGGCGGTACGGACCCTGGCCGACCTCGACCTGCCGCCCGAGGAACTGCTGGCGCACCTGGACGACCTGGTCGTCCAGGTCTCCCGGGAGGCCGGGGAGTCCGCGACCGTCGGGGTGGGCGGCAGCGCGCTCGGGTCGAGCTGCCTGTACGTGACGTACGACCCGGTCAGCAGGCACTGCGTCATGGCCAGCGCCGGGCACCTGCCGCCCGCGGTGCTCCGGCCCGCCGGCGAGCGGTGCGGGGCCGAGGGCGGGGAGGCCGTCCGCTTCCCCCGGCTGCCCATCGGGCCCGCGCTGGGCCTGGGCGGACTGCCCTTCGAGGCGGCCGAGTTGACGATGGAGGAGGGCAGCGTCCTCGCGCTGTACACGGACGGCCTGGTCGCGCCGGCGGACGGCGCGGGCGACGTGCCGGACAGCGGGCGGAGCCGGCTGCGGACCGCCCTGGAAGCCGAGGACCTGCCGCTGGACGCGTTGTGCCGCAGCGTCGTCGACGAACTGGCCCCCGCCCGCCCGCACGACGACGTGGCGCTGCTGCTGGCCAGGACCCGCAGCCTGGACATCGGCCGGGTCGCCTCCTGGGACCTGCCCACCGACCCCGCGGTCGTGGCCCGGGCCCGCGAGCTGTCCACCCGGCAGCTGGAGGACTGGGGCCTGGGCGACCTCGCCTTCACCACCGAACTGGTCGTCAGCGAGCTGGTCACCAACGCGATCCGGCACGGCTCCGGTCCGATCCGCCTGCGGCTGATCCTGGAGCGGGCGCTGACCTGCGAGGTCTCCGACGCCAGCAGCACCTCCCCGCACCTGCGGCACCCCCGCACCACCGACGAGGGCGGTCGCGGGCTGTTCCTGATCTCGCAGTTCGCCCAGCGGTGGGGCACCCGTTACACCGACGACGGGAAGATCATCTGGGCCGAGCAGTTCCTCGACGGGCACGGCCCCGACGTCGGCATCGGCATCGGCATCGACACGGTCACCGTGCGCGAACCGGCCTGACGCCGGACGCCGCCCCCGCGCGCTCCTTCGTTCACCCGTACGCCCCGGCGAGGTCGCCGGGGCGTCGTGCTCCAGGCCGAGGGGTCGAGATGGTCCAGACCTATTGCCATCTGGTCCAGACCTTTCTACTCTGCCAGGGAACTGTGGTGGGCATGACATGGAGTCAACCGCCCACCAGGCGGCACTGGTTTCCCCGTCGGCCCCCACTCGAGGAGCACCCCTTGAGCACTGGAGACACCCCACGCACTCCACGCACCAGACGCATCAGGACCACAGCCGCCGCGGGGCTCACCGCGCTGCTGCTCCCGTTCGCCGCGCTCGTCGGTCTGGCCACGCCGGCCCATGCCGCGGGTACCACCGCCACGTACACCAAGACCCAGGACTGGGGCACGGGGTTCGAGGGCAAGTGGACGATCACCAACAGCGGCACCTCGTCCATCAGCAGCTGGACCGTCGAGTGGGACTTCCCCGCCGGCACGTCGGTGACCTCGGCGTGGGACGCCGACGTGACCGCCTCCGGCACCCACTGGACCGGCAAGAACAAGAGCTGGAACGGCACGCTGGCCCCGGGCGCCAGCATCAGCTTCGGCTTCAACGGCACCGGTAGCGGCAGCCCGAGCGGCTGCAAGCTCAACGGCGGTTCCTGCACCGGCGGTGGCGGCGGCGACCCGACGCCCACGCCGACCCCGACGCCCACCCCGACCCCGACCCCGACGCCCACGCCGACCCCGACGCCGACCCCCACCGGCCCCGCGGGGAACAAGATCCGCCTCGGCTACTTCGCCGAGTGGGGCGTCTACGGCCGCAACTACCACGTCAAGAACCTGGTGACCTCCGGCTCGGCGAGCAAGCTGACCCACATCAACTACGCCTTCGGCAACGTCACCAACGGCCAGTGCGCGATCGGCGACTCCTACGCCGACTACGACAAGGCCTACACCGCCGACCAGAGCGTCGACGGCGTCGCCGACACCTGGGACACCGGCGCCCTGCGCGGCAGCTTCAACCAGCTGCGCAAGCTGAAGAAGCAGTACCCGAACATCAAGATCCTCTGGTCCTTCGGCGGCTGGACCTGGTCCGGCGGCTTCGGCCAGGCGGCCGCCAACCCGACCGCCTTCGCCAACTCCTGCTACAACCTGGTCGAGGACCCGCGCTGGGCCGACGTCTTCGACGGCATCGACATCGACTGGGAGTACCCCAACGCCTGCGGTCTGTCCTGCGACACCAGCGGGGCCTCGTCCTTCAAGACGCTGATGTCCGCGCTGCGCACCAGGTTCGGCTCCAACAACCTGGTCACCGCGGCCATCACCGCCGACGGCACCAACGGCGGCAAGATCGACGCGGCCGACTACGCGGGCGCCGCGCAGTACGTGAACTACTACAACGTGATGACGTACGACTACTTCGGCGCCTTCGACGCGGACGGCCCGACCGCCCCGCACTCCCCGCTCACCTCCTACAGCGGCATCCCGATCGCCGGCTTCTACTCCGACGCGGCGATCCAGAAGCTGAAGAGCAAGGGCATCGCGTCGAACAAGCTCAACCTGGGCATCGGCTTCTACGGCCGCGGCTGGACCGGCGTCACGCAGTCCGCGCCGGGCGGTTCGGCGACCGGCGCCGCTCCCGGTACGTACGAGGCGGGCAACGAGGACTACAAGGTCCTCAAGAACACCTGCCCGGCCACCGGCACCGTCGCGGGCACCGCGTACGCCCACTGCGGCAACAACTGGTGGAGCTACGACACCCCGTCGACCATCGCGGGCAAGATGGCCTACGTGAAGAACCAGGGCCTCGGCGGCGCGTTCTTCTGGGAGTTCAGCGGCGACACCGGCAACGGTGAGCTGATCACCGCGATCAACAACGGTCTGAGCTAGTCCTCGGGAGCGGGCCGTACGGGCCGGAGGGGCGGAATCGTGACCGCCCCTCCGGCCCGGTCGCGTCGGGGCGCGGCGGGGTTCGTCAGCCGGTGGCGCAGGACGCGCCGTCGAGGGTGAAGCCGGTGGGCGGGGCGGAGACGCCCGGCCGGGTGCCGACCAGGCCGAAGCTGACCGAACCGCCCGCGCGCACCGACCGGTTGTAGCCCTTGGCCCGGGCGGTGACCGATCCGCCGCGCTGGGCGAAGTCGGCGTCCCACATCTGCGTGACGCGCCGGCCGTCGGAGTACCTCCAGCCGACCCTCCAGTCGTCGAGGTCCTTGCGGGTCGTCAGGGTGACCGTGGCCTGGTAGCCGTCGTACCACTGCTCGTTCACCTCGTAGGTGATCGTGCAGGACGGCGCCGGCTCCTTCGGGGCCTCCTGCGCGGGCGGCGCGGCGGAGGACGGTGCGCGATCGGCGGCGGGGATGGTGTGCTCGGCTGCGGAGGGCCCGATCTCCTCGGGGAACGGCGCGCTCTCGGCGGGCTCCGGCGCCCCGGAGGCGCCGGACGCGCCCGGCGACGGCAGCGGGGGGAAACCGGGACCGTCCGGGGCGGTGCCGTCCTTGCCGCCCTGGGCCGTCGGAAGGGCCCGGGCGGACCGGGGGGCGGAGTCGTCGGTGGTGACCAGGGCCGTCAGGCAGATCACGGCGGCCAGCACCGCGACCGCCCCGGCCACGGCGGCCCTGCCCCGGGGGACGCGGGTCCTCGCCCGTGCGGCACGGGCGGCGCGCGCGGCCCGCCGCGACGGCGGGGCCGCGGTGGCGCCCCGGCGCCGGGCCTCCAGATAGGCCGGCCCCGCCCAGCCCAGCACCCCTTCGGCCAGCGCCTCGGGCAGTCCGCCGCCGAGCGGGGTCAGGCACACGGCCGCCCGCGCGCACTCGGCGCACCCGCGCAGGTGCCGGCGCAGGTCCTCGGGTGCCGCCTCGACGGGCATCCGGGTGGCCGCGTCCAGCAGCCGGGCGTACCCCTGGCACTCGTCGGAGGGCGGTTCCTCCTGGTGGGCACGGAGGCAGCGGTCGCGGAAGTCCTCGCGGGCCCGGTCGATCTCCCGCTCCACCGCGGTGACGTCCACGCCCAGCGCGTGTGCCGTCACGGCCGCGGGGCGGCACTCGACCTCGGTGGACCACAGCAGTGCCGCGTCCGGTTCCGCCATGGCGCGCAGTCCGCGCAGGGCCAGCGGTTCCGGGCGCGGTGCCCTGCCCCGGCGCGCGGCGCGTTCCGCGTTGAGCCAGATGCGGAACTCCGGCTGCAGGCTGTCGCCCTCGCCCCGGGCCTGCCAGGACGCGGCGGTGTCCCGTACGGCGGTCAGCAGCAGCGGCAGGGGCGGCAGCCCCGGTCCGGGTGCGCCGTCCGCCGCGTCGGGCGTCAGGTCCAGACCGCGGTCGAACGCGTCGGCGGCCAGTCGGCCGCCGTCCTCGGGGGAGAGCGAGCACAGCTGGGCGAAGCACAGCGCTTCCGCCCAGTACTCGGACAGCGGTACGGCCTCGGGGACCGGGGCTGGGGCAGTCATCGAGTGGTGAACCAACCCTTCGGCGTCGGGAGGCGGTTGCGCCTGCGCCTGGTGGTGCGGGGAGCCTTTCACGGTTTCCACACAAGTAGCAAGGCGCGACTTCGTTTGCCGAAGGGGTAGTTGGGGCGTGAGCGGTGATGTCCGCTTCTGCCCCCTTGTGAACGGCGGGATCAGCCGTGGTGGACGAAGCGGGCGGCGACCGAGAGGGTCGCGGCGCCCTTGATCATGCCCATCCGGTTCCAGGTGAGGCCGAAGTCGGCCCGGTCGACGACCGCATCGGCGGTGAGCACGACGGCGTCGGCGGAGGAGGACTCGATGCGTCCGGTGAGGGCGAGCGGGCGGGTGGTGCCGCGGACGGTCAGCTCGCCGTCGACGGAGAGGGCGCCGTCGGTGCCGGCGGTGACCCGGCGGGCGGTGAAGACGATCGCCGGGTGGGTCGCGACGTCGAGGAAGTCGGCGGAGTGCAGGTGGGTGTCGCGCTGCTTGTTGCCGGTGTCCAGGGAGGCGGCGCCCACGGTCAGGGTGCCCTGCCCGGTGCCGTCGGCCGCGAGTTCGCCCTCGCCCCCGACCTCGGTGAACGCGCCCTTCACGGTGGCCATGCCCCACATCGTCCGGTGCGTGAGCCGCACGGCCGAGCCCGCGGGGTCGAGGGCCCAGGAGCCCGTGCGCAGACCGGTGGGGGTGGTCGTCGAGTCGCTCATGGGGTGTCGCGCCCTTCGATAGCTCGCCAGATATTAAGTAGCCAGTTAGACAATAACTGGCGTTGGTACCCTGGGCAATGTGACGGCGGAGATCCACGTGGAGACGGACGGCCGGTGCCCGGACACCGCCGACCTGCACCTGCTCGCGCGGTGGGACGCGCTGCAGTCGGGCTTCCGGCGGCTCACGGACCAGTTGCTGGCGGACGTCGAGGCGCGGTCGGGGCTGGCCCCGTCCTCGTTCCAGGCGCTGTGGTTCCTGATGACCACGCCGGAGCGGTCGGCGCCGATGTACCGGCTCGCGGGGACGCTGGGCTTCACCACGGCGGGCACCACCAAGGTCGCCGACCGCCTCACGGAGGCGGGGCTCATCGAACGCCGTCCCTGCCGGGAGGACCGGCGCGTCACCCTGGCGGTGCTGACCGAACGCGGCCTCCAGGTGGCGATGACGGCGGCGCTCACGCTGGCCGACGCGCTGCGTGAGCGCGTGGTCGGGCCGCTGGGCGGCGCGGAGCGGTTCGACGCGCTCGCGGCGGCGGTCACCGCCGTCGACCCGGAGCCGCCGTCCCGGCCCCCGTGCGGGGGCTGAGGCTCAGGCCCGGACGGTGACCGAGCGGGGGTCGAAGCCGTAGGGCAGTTCGAGGCGGTGGGCGCGCATCAGGGCGTCGTCGGCGAGGAGCTCCTGGGTGCGGCCGTCGGCGACGACGGTTCCACCGCTGAGGACGACCGAGCGCGGGCACAGCTCCAGGGCGTACGGCAGGTCGTGGGTGACCATCAGGACCGTGACGTCCAGCGAGCGCAGGATGTCGGCGAGTTCGCGGCGGGAGGCGGGGTCCAGGTTGGAGGAGGGCTCGTCCAGGACGAGGATCTCCGGCTCCATGGCGAGGACGGTCGCCACCGCCACGCGGCGCCGCTGCCCGAACGACAGGTGGTGCGGCGGCCGGTCGGCGAACTCCGTCATGCCGACCCGCTCCAGCGCCCTGCGGACGCAGGCCTCCAGCTCGGCGCCGCGCAGACCGGCCGCGGCCGGGCCGAAGGCGACGTCCTCGCGGACGGTGGGCATGAAGAGCTGGTCGTCCGGGTCCTGGAAGACGATGCCGACCCGGCGCCTGACCTCGGCCACGTTCTTGCGCTCGCCGACCGGGAGGCCGGCGACGGTCACCGAGCCGGCGCCCGCCTCGAGGATGCCGTTGAGGTGCAGCACGAGGGTGGTCTTGCCGGCGCCGTTGGGGCCGAGGAGGGCCACCCGCTCGCCGCGGGCGATGGTCAGGTCGACGCCGAACAGCGCCTGGTGGCCGTCGGGGTAGGCGTAGGCGAGGCCCTTGACCTCGAGCGAAGGTGTCACAGGAACCATCCCATCAGACAGACCAGCAGCGCCGCGGCCGGGAGCGCGGCGGCGTACGACCACTGGGCGCGCGAGGTCGTCACCTCGTCGATCACCGGCATGCTGCCGGCGTAGCCCCGGCTGACCATGGCCAGGTGGACGCGTTCGCCGCGTTCGTAGGAGCGGATGAACAGGGCGCCCGCGGACTTGGCGAGCACGCCCCAGTGACGCGGGCCGCGCGCCTCGAAGCCGCGCGAGAGGCGGGCGACGCGCATCCGGCGCATCTCGTCGGTGATGACGTCCCCGTACCGGATCATGAACGAGGCGATCTGCACCAGCAGCGCCGGCAGCCGCAGCCGCTGCAGGCCCAGGAGCAGTGCGCGCAGCTCGGTGGTGGACGCCAGCAGGACGGAGGCGGCGACGCCGAGGGTGCCCTTGGCCAGGATGTTCCAGGCGCCCCACAGGCCGTTCACGCTGAGGGACAGGCCCAGCACCTCGGTGCGCGGGCCCTCGGCGACGAACGGCATGAGGAAGGCGAAGGCGACGAAGGGCACTTCGATCAGCAGCCGCCGCAGCAGGAATCCGGCCGGGACGCGCGCCACGGTGGCGACCGTGGCCAGCAGCACCGCGTACAGGCCGAAGGCCCACATCGCCGTGCGCGGGGTGGAGACCACCACCAGGACGAAGCAGAAGACCGCGGCGATCTTGCACTGCGGGGGCAGCGCGTGCACCGGCGAGTGGCCGTGCCGGTAGAGCCGGTGGGCGTGCCCCGCTCCCACGGCTAGACCTCCTCCGCGCGCGGACGGCGGCGGACGACCCAGAAGACGCCGGTGCCGAGCGCGAGGGTGACACCGACGCCGATCACACCGGCGAGGCCGCCGGAGAGCCGGGCGTTGCCGACGTCCTCGGTCCGGTAGTCGGCGAGCGGGGAGTCCTTGGCCGCGTGGTCCTCGGCCTTCTTGTCGATGCCGTGGTCCGCCGCGACCTTCTCCAGGCCGTCCGGGCTGGCGGAGGCGTAGTAGCTGACGAATCCGGCGAGCAGCACGGCGGCGATGAGGCCGGCGATCCACAGCGGCCGTATGCCGCCGCGCTTGGGGGTGTCGGTCACGGCCGCCATCAGACGGTCGCCTCCTTGAGCTCCAGCGGGCGGCGCAGGCCACGGGCGCCGTGGACGAGGTCGGGGCGGACGGCGACGACGGCGCCCACCGTCGCCGCGGTGATCACCGCCTCGCCGATGCCGATCAGGACGTGCACGCCGACCATGGCGGTGAAGACCTTGCCGAGCGAGACGTCGGTCGTCCCGCCCAGCGCGTAGATCCCGGTGAAGGCGACCGCCGCCGCGGGGACGGAGAGCAGGGCCGCGACGAAGGCCGCGCCGGTCACCCCGCCGCGTCCGTTCGGCAGCACCTTGACCAGCCCACGGAAGACGGCGTAGGCGACGACCACGGTGACGATCGCCATGTCGGTGATGTTCACGCCGAGCGCGGTCAGGCCGCCGTCGGCGAAGAGCACGCCCTGGATCAGCAGGACGACGGACACGCACAGCACCCCTGTGTAGGGGCCGACGAGTATCGCCGCCAGCGCGCCGCCGAGGAGATGGCCGCTGGTACCGGCGGCCACGGGGAAGTTGAGCATCTGGACGGCGAAGATGAACGCCGAGACGAGTCCGGCCAGCGGCGCGGTGCGCTCGTCCAGCTCGCGCCGCGCACCGCGCAGGCTCACCGCTACGGCTGCGGCCGCGACGGCACCGGTCGCCACCGACACCGGGGCGTCGATGAATCCGTCGGGTACATGCATGGGGGAGCTCCAGGTCGGGTCCGGCCGGCGGCCGGTCGGGTCGGCGAATCAGGGCGCTCAATCATAGGGTCTTATTGCGACCTGTTTGCAAGAGCCTGTTCGCCGCTGGAGCGCACCCCGCTCAGCCCAGCGGGCGTCCCGCCCGCAGGTTCCAGCGTCCGGACCGCCCGCTGAATTCCGTCGCCGTCAGCGGGGGCACGTCGATCCGCCAGAAGGCGGCCTCGGGCGTACCCAGGACCCGTACCGCGCAGGCCCGGACGATCTCCGGCTCGACGACGGCGAGCACCCGCCCCGGCGTCGCGGCGAGCCCGTCGAGCCAGGCGCCGGCCCGGGCGCACAGTTCGCGCAGCGACTCGGCGTCGTGCGGTGCGGCGTCCGGGTCGGAGAGCCAGGCGGCGACGGCCTCCGGCTCCTCGGCGCTCACCTCGGCCAGTGTCCGCCCCCGCCAGCGGCCCAGCGCCCACCCCGCGGGGGCCGTCTCCCGCGCGGCGAGGCCGAGCGCCTCGGCGGTCGCGCGGCAGCGCACGGTGGGCGAGACGAGCACGGGCCCCGCGGAGGGCAGGGAACCGGCCAACGCGCGGGCGGCGGCGAGCGCGTGCTCGTCCGGCGGCACGTCGTCGTCGAAACGCGCCTCGCGCAGCGCCGCGTTCACCACCGGTGAGATCAACATCACCCGGGTCGTCATGCACCCTCCTCGCCCTGCGGCGACCCCTCGGAATCGCCAACTGCCGCCTCACACCTGGCCGGTCGGTCGCACGGAAGCAGCTCCCGCGCATGCCGGGGCGCATACACGCGCCCTTGGCCGGATCACCGGATCGCGGTACCGTCACGACGACATTCACGACGACACGGCGGAAGTCCGGTGCAAATCCGGCACGGTCGCGCCACTGTAAGCCCAGCCCAGCGCCAGGCGAGTCAGACCCGCAGTCGTCCGACAGAGCTCCACCGACCGGGACGCGAGTTCCCACCAGGAGGTCATGCCATGGCGCAGTCCGCCGTTCCGCCTGCCGTCGCCCCTTCCGCCGTCCCCGTGACGCTGCCGATCCGGGCGATCCTGCCCTGGGCGGCCTTCTTCGGCGTCCTGATGCTGGTCCTGCTCTACTTCGTGGGTGCCGAGCAGGGGGCGACGTCTCTCCTGTCCGGTGAGAACGTCCACGAGTGGGTGCACGACGGGCGTCACCTGCTCGGCTTCCCCTGCCACTGACAGGGGCGCCGCGCCGATGAACCCCGCCGCCTCCGCCACCCCCGTCAACTCCGTCACCGTCAGGCAACTGCTGGTGCGGGGCATGCTGGCCGGCCTCGCCGCCGGCGGGCTCGCCCTGGTCGTCGCCTACCTGCTGGGCGAGTCCCGGGTCGACGCCGCCATCGCGTTCGAGGAGTCGCACGCCCACGAGCACGGCGGCGCCGAACCGGTCAGCCGTGCCCTGCAGTCCACCGCAGGCCTGGCCACCGGCATCCTCCTGTATGGCGTGGCGCTGGGCGGCATCGCCGCCCTCGCCTACTGCTTCGCCCTCGGGCGGATCGGCCGCTTCGGTGCCCGGCCGACGGCGCTGCTGCTGTCGGCCGCCGCGCTGGTCGCGGTCTACGTCGTGCCCTTCCTGAAGTACCCGGCCAACCCGCCGGCCGTCGGCGACCCCGACACCATCGGCAAGCGCACCACGCTGTACTTCCTGATGATGCTGCTCAGCGTGCTGCTCGCGGTCGCCACCGTGATCCTCGGCAAGCGCCTCGCGCCGCGCCTGGGCAACTGGTACGCGACCGTGGCCGCCGGTGGGTTCTTCGTCCTGGCCGTGGGGCTCGCGTACGCCTTCCTGCCCGGGATCAACGAGGTGCCGGAGCACTTCCCGGCGGCGCTGCTGTGGCAGTTCCGCCTGGCGGCGCTGGCGATCCAGCTGACGCTGTGGACCTCCTTCGGGCTGGTCTTCGGCCACCTGGCCGGACGCCTGCTGGAACCGGGTCCGGCGGCCGCCCCCACGGGGCGCGACACCGTGGGCGCGGGCACGGCGGCCTCCGTCTAGGCCTCCGCCGCACCGGCCGTGACCGCCCGTACGACGCTCAGCGCGTCGTGCGGGCGGTCGTGTGTGCGTCGGTCCGTACGTCGGTCCGCGCGTCCGTCCGCGCGGAGATCAGCGTGTGCAGGCGCTCCGCCGCGGCACGGCCGAAGGCCGGGTCGTTGATGTGCGTGTCGTACTCGGCGAGTTCCACCCGGCTGCCGCGCAGCTCCTCGCGGAGGGTGCGGAACAGCACCCCGTCCACCGCACGGTCGTGGTACGGCCCGCCCGGCGCCCCGAGGGTGGACAGCCCGCGCAGCGGCAGCAGGAGCGCGGCCGGGCCGGTGGCCGCGCGCAGCTTCGCCGCGACTTGGCGGCCGAGTTCGGCGCACTCGGCGGCGGAGGTGCGGATCACCGTCACCGACGGGTTGTGGACGTGGACGTGCCGGGCCCGGAAGCGGTCCGGCAGCGAGGCGAGCGGGCCGAACTTGACCATGTCCAGCGCGCCGGGGCTCACCACCTGCGGCAGCCCGGCGCGCCCTGCGGTGCGCAGCCGGTCGGGCCCCGCGCCGAAGGCACCGCCGACCAGCTCGTCGGCGAGCTCGCTGAGCGTCAGGTCCAGCACCCCGCTGAACATGCCCTCCCCGGTCAGTGCCTCCAGGGAGCGGCCGCCGGAGCCCACGGAGTGGAAGACCAGCACCTCGTAACCGAGTTCGGTGAGCCGTGCGCGGGCGGCGTCGACCCCGGGGGTCGTCACCCCCGCCATGCTCGCCGCCACCAGCGGCCGGTCCCCGGCGGGCGCGGCGGGTGCCCCGGCGAAGCCCCTGGCCATCCCGGCGACGGCGTCCGCCGCGTTGGCCAGGATCGGCGCCGAGACCCGGTTGACGCCCGCGATGTCGACGACGCTGTACATCATGGCGATGTCCGTCGAGCCGACGTACGGGGAGACGTCGCCCGCGGCCATCGAGGAGACCATCAGCTTCGGCACGCCGAGCGGCAGCGCCCGCATCGCACGGGTCGCGATCGAGGTGCCGCCGCTGCCGCCGATGGCCAGGACGCCGTGCAGCCGGCCCTCGTCGTACAGCCGGCGCACCACCCGCGCCGCCCCCTCGGCCATGACCGTCACCGCGGCGCCGCGGTCGCCCGCCCTGCGCAGCCGTTCGGCGTCCGCGCCCGCGGCCGACGCCACGACGCTGCGGGGGATGTCCGGGGTGACCAGGGGCTCACCGGCCACGCCCGCGTCGATCAGCACGACCTCCACGGCGCCGCGCAGCAGGCGGTCCCGCAGCCAGCCGTACTCCGTGCCCTTGGTGTCCAGCGTTCCCAGCAGCGCGACGACCGGCATGGACAACAGTGTTGGGCCCGATCCGGGAAGTGACAAGGCCTCATGACGGGGGCACGGGGCGCAGCAGCAGGAGCGCGGTGTCGTCGGTGCGGTCGGTGGCGGGACCGTCGTGGTGCACGAGCACCTCGGCGAGTTCGTCCAGTGGGAGCCGGCCCCGGCAGGACAGGGCCACGGCCAAGGAGGCGATCGCCTCGTCCAGGTCGCGGCCGGGGGTCTCGATGAGCCCGTCGGTGTACAGCGCGAGCACCGCGCCGCGGGGCAGCGTCAGCGTGGTGGTGGGGTACTCGGCGTCCGGGTCGATGCCGAGCAGCAGCCCGGTCGGCAGGCTCAGGATGTCGGTGCGGCCGTCGGGGAAGCGCAGCAGGGCCGGCGGGTGGCCAGCGGAGGCCAGCCTCAGGGCGCCGTCGGTGAGCCGGAGGTGGGCGTAGAGGCAGCTGGTGAAGAGCCCGGTGTCGAGCTCGTCGAGCAGCCGGTTGGTGCGGGACAGCACCTGGTCGGGGGAGGCGCCGGCGGTGGCGTGCGCGTGCACCGCGGTGCGCACCTGGCCCATCAGGGCGGCGGCGTTGACGTTGTGGCCCTGGACGTCGCCGATGACGGCGGCCGCGCAGGTGTCGTCCAGCCGGATCAGGTCGTAGAAGTCGCCGCCGACCTCCATGCCGCTGGTCGCCGGCAGGTAGCGGGCGGCGACCTCCAGACCGGGCAGGGAGGGCAGGGTGTGCGGCAGCAGTCCCGACTGGAGGCTGTGCGCGAGGTGGTGCTTGGCGTCGTAGATCCGGGCCCGGTCCAGGGCCTGGGCGATCAGCCCGCTGAGCGAGGTCAGGGCGGCCCGTTCGTCGGCGGGGAAGGAGCGCTCCCGGGCGAAGGCGAGGATGCAGCAGCCCACGGGACGGCCGGAGGCGATCAGCGGCAGGAACGCCCAGGCCGCCATGCCCGACTGCAGGTCCAGGTCCGGGTAGGTCCGTATGAGGTCCTCGCGTGAGCCGAAGAAGCTGGGGACGCCGTTGGTGAGGGCCCTGGTCGCCGGGAGGCGCGCGGTGAGCGCGGTGCCGTCCAGGGCCGCCATGACCTCGGGCCGGTAGCCGCGGTCGCCGATGACGCGCAGCCGGCCGCCCTCCGCGACGCACAGTACGAAGGCGTCGGCTCCGATGGCGGCCGGGAAGAGGTCGGCGACCAGGCGGACGACGTCGTCCACGCCGACGGCCTCGGTGAGGGCCGTCGCGAGGTGCATGAGGTGGTAGATCGCCCCGATCCGGACCGGCACCGCGGCCTCGTCGTAGGGCGGGGCCGACGGGGCGGGGCCCGCAGCCGCATCGGTGGGGGAGATCCGCACGCTGACCCCGGTCGCGTCCGGGTAGAGCTGGACGAGCAGCCAGTGGTCGGGCGGCCGCAGGGCGGTGAACGAGACCGGCTGTCCGCTGAGCACGGCGGCGCGGTAGCGGTCCTCGTGGGCGGGATCGCGCAGCCAGCGCAGGCTCTCCCAGGGGAAGGTGCCCACGAGCCGCTCGACGGGCACGCCGACCAGCTCGGCCGCGCGGGGGGTGACGTAGGTGAGCCGCCCGTCGAAGTCGAGCGCGCAGGCTCCCTCGGGCAGCCGCCGGGCCCAGTGCGCCGCGGCCAGTGCCTGGTCCGGGTCCACCGGGACCGCCCGCGCGGTCCGCAGCACGCGCGGCTCGGGCCCCGGCAGGATCGGCTCTCCGCCGGCGCCGGCCCGTGCGAGCCGGCCGGACAGGCGCTCGCGGGCGTGCTCCAGCAGCGCGCGCTCCGCGGGCGGCGCCTCGGCGGGGCGCGGCCGGGACCAGATCAGCACGAGCGTGCCGAGCACGGCCTCCCCGTCGGTGAGCGGGGCGGCCACCATGGACAGGTCGTACGGCATGACCAGGGCCGTGCGCGGATAGCGGTCGGCCAGTTCCTCCCGGGAGCCGATCCGGATCGTCCGGCCCTCCCGCACGGCGTCGGCCACCGGGGTCGAGCGCTCCATGGGCAGCCGCGACCAGGGCATCGACAGCTCCCGGGGTGCCCCGGTGATGACCTCCATGCCCAGTGCGCGGCCCCCGGGCATCACCAGGAAGACCGCACCGACATGGGCGCCCGTCTCACGCACCACTTCGGCGAGCACCTGGTCCAGCAGCTCCCGCGCGGGGGCAGTCACCACCATGTGTGGCTCCACCATCGGGCCGACACCACCTATAAGGGGACGATACGCCCCTCCCCGCCCCGCCTCCTCTTGCCGGAAGCGGCACCCTGGCGACGGGCGCGCCGCTCGGCCGGTGGGCCGGGGACGGGTGCCGTTGGTGCGCGGAGGTGTTGCGCCGCGGCGGGGCGACAGGCGGTCGCTCCAGGCCGCCGGGGTTGCTCGGGCCATGGGCCGCGCCGGGCGGGTGTTGTCGACGTGGCGGCCCAGGCGGGGCGGGATCGTCAGCCTCGGCGGCGCGCTCGCCCGTGTCCCCGGCTGCCGCCGCGCGGCGCACGATGCGGCGGGCGACGGTGCGCGGCAGCAGAGCCGACACGTGCGACGAGGCGGGTGGGCCCGACACCGGGCCGTCCCATGGCGGCGTGGTCTGCCCAGGGGCGACAGGCGGCCTCCCGGCGCCCTCCGGGGCCGCGCTGGGCGGGGGTGTGCGGGACCGGGTGGTCGCCCCCGCGGAGCGGGTCAGCGGGCCGGGGCGGCCGGGGTGGCGGCGATCGCGCCGCCGGCCTGGTCGGCGAGGGTGACGGCGACCAGACGGGCCTGGCGGGAGGGGACGGTGCCGGGGGTGGGGAGCAGCATGAAGCGGCCGTGGAAGTGGCCGTTGTGGAAGACGCGGAGCTCGACCTCCTGTTCCGGCAGTCCCAGCGTGTCCGCGTCCCAGGGGCGGCGGCCCCGCACCACGGTGCCGTCCTGCTCGATCCGCGGCGGGTGCCCGACGAGGGTGCCGTACTCGAAACGGCAGCCGCGCAGGTGGAGCAGGCTGACCAGCTGGTCGCGGACGTGCTCGACCACGACGTGCGGGGAGACCGCGGACTGGGCCAGCCGTGCGGTCTCGTGGATGCGCGCGAGGTGGTCGGCGTCGGTGATCGCGATCACCGCGAGCCGCCTGGTGCGGGCGGCGAGCTGGGAGACGGCCAGGCCCACGGCGAGCAGCAGGACCGCCGTCGCCACGTCGCCCGGCCCGCTGATGGTGAACCGCTCGTAGGGCGGGGCGAAGAAGAAGTCGAACCAGGCCGCCGCGGACAGCGCGGCGAGCGCCCCGGCGCGACGGCTGCCGAGGACGGCGACCGCCACGACGGCGACCACCAGCACCAGGGCCACGAGCGTGTTCGACACCTGGGTGCGGAAGGGGACGAGCACCAGGCACACCAGCGGCGGCAGGAGGAGCGCGGCGGGCAGGGCGAGCCGCGTCGGGTGGGGGAACGGGAAGGAAGGGCGCGTCATGGTCATCGCCTCCGTCGAGGGGGCCTGCCGGGCCCCCGTGGTCACCGCAGTGGCGTGGCGGCGTGCAGCGGCAGCCGCCAGGCGTTGCGGCGGTGCACGTCGTCGAGGACCTCGTGGAGCGGGGAGCGGGGTACGGCGAGCACCGGGCAGGCCGCGTGGACCAGGCAGTGCCGGGCCACCGAGGGGCTCAGCAGGCGGCGCAGCCGGCCGCGGCGTCCGGCGCCGACGACCAGCAGGTCGTCCGGGCGGTCCGCGACGTGGGTCAGCGCCCACCCCGCGGGCCCGCGCACGAGGAGCGCGCGCATGGGGAGGTCCGCCGGGAGGCCGCCGAAGGCGGACTCGACGGCGCCGACCAGCTGCTGCCGGGCCCGGTCCTGCCATTCCCGCAGCATCGGCGGGCAGGGGGAGCGCCGGTAGGCGAACTCCCCGCCCGGCGGTTCCCAGGCGAGCACGGTGACCAGCACCGCGCCCGTGCGGCGTGCCTCGGCGGCGGCCCGGTGCAGCGCCGTGAGGCTGCCGAGGGAGCCGCTCACCCCCACGACCACGCGGTGGTTTCCGGCGTCATCCATGCCTTCCATGGAAGACCCGGGCGGGGTGCCGCGGGGGCTTCTTGTCGTCCTCTTGTCGCCGGGCGGCGCACCCCTGACGCCGCCCTGACCCCGCCGGTCCCGACCCGCCGGTCCCGACCCGTCGGCCCTGACCCGCCGGCCCTGACCCGCCGGGGTTCAGGCCGGATAGGCGTGCGCCTGGGCCGCCTTGACGGTGGCCCACACCTCGGCGCCGGGGTGCAGTCCGAGTTCGGCGGTGGCCACCGTGGTGAGGTCGGCGGCGAGCGGGAGTTCGCCCCGGACGTCGACGCGGATCTGGTCGCCGTGCGACTCCAGGCCCGCGACCCGGCCGTGCCACAGGTTCCGGGCGCTGGAGCCGGTGGGGCGGTCCCGGTGGAGGGTGACGGCGCCGGGCGGGAAGGCCACGAAGGCCGGGCCGGAGAGTTCCTCGGTGGTGGTGATGGCCGGTCCGCCGTCGATCCGTACGGTGTGCCCCTCGGCGCGGCCCCGGTAGAGGTTGAGGCCGACGAGGTGCGCGATGTAGTCGGTGCGCGGGCGGCGGGCGATCTCGGCGGGGGTGCCCTCCTGGACGGAGCCGCCGTGCTCGATGACCACCAGCCGGTCGGCCAGCACCATGGCGTCCAGCGGGTCGTGCGTGACCAGGACGGCCACCGCCTCGAAGTCGGCCAGGTGGCGGCGGAGCTGGGAGCGGACGTCCAGGCGGGTGCGGGCGTCGAGCGCGGCCAGCGGCTCGTCCAGGAGCAGCAGGCGGGGTCGGGTGGCCAGCGCCCGGGCGAGGGCGACGCGCTGCGCCTGGCCGCCGGAGAGCCGGCGGGGCCGGGCGGCGGCGTGCTCGGCCAGGCCCATCCGCTCCAGCCACGCGGCGGCCTCGGCGCGGGCCCGCGCCTTGGGCATGCCGTGGCAGCGCGGGCCGAAGGCGACGTTGTCCAGCGCGGACAGGTGCGGGAAGAGCAGGTAGTCCTGGAAGACCACGCCGACCGGGCGGGTCTCGGGGGGCGTGCCGTCCAGGGCGGCGCCGTCCAGCCGCAGGTGGCCGGCGGTGAGCGGGGTCAGCCCGGCCAGGGCCCGCAGCGCGGTGGTCTTGCCCGCGCCGTTGGGCCCGAGCAGGGCGAGCACCTCGCCGGGGGCGGCGGTGAGCGTCACGTCGAGGCGGAAGGCGCCGCGGTCGACGACCAGCCGGGCGTCCAGGCCCTCGGGGGCCGGGCTGCCGGAGGTCGCGGGTGCTTTGTCCAGGGAGGTCATGGCGTGGTCATCCAGCGGTCGCGCAGCCCGGCCAGGACGGCGATCGAGACGGCGAGCAGCACCAGGCTGAGCGCGATGGCGGCGGCCGGGTCGCTCTGCAGGGCGAGGTAGACGGCGAGCGGCATCGTCTGCGTACGGCCGGGGAAGTTGCCCGCGAAGGTGATGGTGGCGCCGAACTCGCCGAGCGCCCGTGCCCAGGCCAGGACGGCCCCGGCGGCGATGCCCGGGGCGATCAGCGGCAGCGTCACCCGGCGGAAGGCGGTGAAGCGGGAGGCGCCGAGGGTGGTGGCGGCCTCCTCGTAGCGCGGGTCGGCGGCCCGCAGGGTGCCCTCGACGCTGATGACCAGGAACGGCATCGCGACGAAGGCCTCCGCGACGACGACGCCCGCCGTGGTGAAGGGCAGCGTCACCCCGAACCACTGGTCCAGCCACCGCCCGGCGATGCCGTTGCGGCCCAGCGCCAGCAGCAGCGCGACACCGCCGACGACGGGCGGCAGCACCAGGGGCAGCGTCACCAGGGCGCGCAGCAGCCCGCGCCCGGGGAACTCGGTGCGGGCCAGCAGCCAGGCCAGGGGCACGCCCAGCACGAGGGTCACCGCGGTGGCGAGGGTGGCGCAGATCAGGGAGAGCCGAAGCGCCTGCCACACCCCGGGACTGGTGAGCTGCGCGGGCAGTTCGCTCCACGGGGTGCGGACCAGCAGTCCGGCGAGCGGCAGCACCAGGAAGACGAGACCGAGCAGGGCCGGCAGCAGCAGCGGCAGGGGCACCGGGGAACGGTGACCCTGCCGGCGGCCGGCGCGGCGCGGCCGGGACTCCAGGAGTTCGGGCGCGCCGCCGCTGTGGTCGGTCATGGGTTGAGGAAGCCCGCCTCGCTCAGCACCTTCGCGCCCTGTTCGGACCGGACGAAGGCGATGAAGGCCTCGGCGGCCCCGGCGTTGGGCGCGTCCTTGAGCAGGACGATCGGGTAGTCGTTGACGGCACCGGCGGACTCGGGGAACTCCACGCCCTCCACCTTGCCGGCGGCGGCCTTCACATCGGTCCTGTAGACCACGGAGGCGTCGACCTCCTTGAGCTCCACCTTCGTCAGGGCGCTCTTGACGTCCTGCTCGTAGGAGACCGGGGTGAGCTTCAGGCCGGCGCCGTCCAGCGCCTTCTGCGCCGCGGCGCCGCAGGGCACCTCCTTGGCGCACAGGGCGACCTTGATCCCGGAGTTGGTGAGGTCCTTGAGGGACGTGACGTCCTCGGGGTTGCCCGGGACGACGGCGATCTCCAGCTGGTTGCGCACGAAGGTCGCGGGCTCGCCGGCCGCGTCGTTGGCGTCGGTGACGATCTGCATGGTCTTGGGGGAGGCGGCGGCGAAGACGTCGGCGGGGGCACCGGAGGTGATGCTGGCGGCGAGCGCGTCGCTGCCGCCGAAGTTGAAGGAGACCTTGGTGCCGGGGTGGGCCGCCTCGAACTCCGTGCCCAGTTCGGTGAAGCTCTCCTTGAGGGAGGCGGCGGCGAAGACGGTGACCGTGCCCTTCAGGACGCCCGCGGAGGAGGTGCCCGCCGAGGGCGAGGACGACGCGGAGGCGCCGGCGGAGTCGTCCGAGGAGGAACAGGCGCTCAGGGCCAGCAGCACCGCGGTGCCTCCGACGGCCAGCTGAAGGGTCCGGCGGTGCGTGAGACGGGTCATCACAGGGCTGCTCCTCCGAGTCTCTACGGTCTCTCGACGACCACGTTGGTCGACTTGATGACGGCGACCGCCGGGACGCCGGGCTCGAGCTCCAGCTCCTCGGCCGACTCCCGGCTGATCATGGACACCACGCGGAACGGGCCGGCCTGGATCTCCACCTGGGCGGAGACGTCGCCGAGGATCACCTCGGTGACGATGCCCGCGAAGCGGTTGCGGGCCGAGGAGCCGGTGTGCTCGCGTTCGGTGCGGTTGAACTCCCGGGCGAAGGCGGCCAGATCGGGACCCTCGATGATGCGCCGGCCCTGCTCGTCGCGCTCCGCCCGCAGCCGCCCGCCGTCGACCCAGCGCCTGAGGGTGTCGGCGCTCACGCCCATGACTACGGCCGCCTCGCCGATCCGGTAGGTGTGCATGACTCGATCATAGTGACGCAGATGCGAGCGGGAAGCCCATTGTCGGATTGCATCAGCCGGATCACGGCGCGTGGAGGGTCGCATGTGCGTTTCCGCGACCGCCGTGCGTGGGTACGGTGATCGGGGGAGGTGGAAGCCCGTGACCGTGTCCGTTCCCGCGCCGCCGCCGGGGCTCGCCGGCTTCAGCCTGAGCGGCGACCTGGCCCGCCCCGCGCCGCTCACGGTGCCCGACCTGCGCGCCTGGCCCCAGCACACGGCCCGGGTGAGCTTCGAGTGCCGCACCAGCGGTGTGCAGCACCACCGTTTCGAGGGCCCGTTGCTCCACGAGGTGCTGTGCTCGGCCGGTCCCGGCTTCGACCCCGGCCGCCGCAAGGACCGGTTGCGCTTCCTCATCGCCGTGACCGGGGCGGACGGTCACCACGCGTTGCTGTCCTGGGCCGAGATCGACCCGGACTTCGGGCACGCCCCCGTGCTGCTGGCCACCCGCATCGACGGCACCCCGCTGGACGCCTGCGGCCCGCAACTGGCTGCCCCAGGACCGCTGCGGGGCCCGGCACATCAGCGGCATCACCGCCATCCGGGTGGACGGGGGCTACGGCGGCGGGCCGGCGGCGGGGGGCGACCAGGGCGTCTGAGCGGACACTACGATCGGCGGAATGCGATCCTCCCCCGCCGGCCTGGTCCGTGAGTTCCACACCGCCTTCGGCCTCGACGTCCGCCCCCGTCCGACCGAGATCACGCCCGAGCACGCGGCGCACCGTCAGGACCTGCTCGCCGAGGAGGTGGCCGAGGTCGCCGAGGCCTCCGGGACCGGTCCCCTGGACCACCTCGCGCACGAACTGGCCGACGTGGTCTACGTCGCGTACGGCACCGCGCTGGTGCACGGCATCGACCTGGACGAGGTCATCGCGGAGATCCACCGCGCCAACATGAGCAAGCTGGGCCCCGACGGCCGGCCCACCCTGCGGGCCGACGGCAAGGTCCTCAAGGGCGAGCACTACCGGGCGCCCGACGTCGCAGCGGTGCTGCGCGCCCAGGGCTGGACGCCCGCCGGGGAGTAACGCGGCAGCGCGGCGTGTGCAACCGTGAGCCATGCTGCTTCGCCAACTGGAGTACCTGGGGGCCCTCGCCAGGGAACGGCACTTCGCCCGCGCCGCCGACGCCTGCTTCGTCTCGCCGCCTCGCTGTCGGCCGGCATCCGCAAGCTGCAACGCGAGCTGGACGTGCCGATCGTGCGGCGGGGCCGGCGCTTCGAGGGGCTGACCCCGGAGGGCGAACGGGTACTGCTGTGGGCGCACCGCATCCTGGCGGAACGGGACGCGCTGCGGCAGGAACTCGCCGAGATGCGCGGCGGGCCGGCCGGCGCGCCGCGGCTCGGCGCGATACCCACGGCGCTGACCGCCGCGTCCCTGCTGACGACGCCGTTCTGCGAGCGGCACCCGGGGGTGCGGGTCAGCCTGGAGTCGCTGTCCTCACGGGAGATCAGCGACCGGCTCGCGGAGTTCGAGCTCGACGCGGCGATGACGTACCTGGACGACGACGCCTGCGCCACGTGCGCCGCTTCCCGCTCTCCGAGGAGCGCTACCTGCTGCTCGGCCCCGCGGACGCGCCGCCGGCCGGGCTGCCGGTGGCGCGTTGGGCGCAGGCGGCCGCGCTGCCGCTGTGCCTGCTGTCGTCGCGGATGCGCAACCGCCGGATCATGGACGAGTGCTTCGCCGCGGACGGGGTCACCGCGTCACCGGCCGTCGAGACCGACTCGGTCTCAGGGCTGTACGCGCACCTGGCGGGCTCGGGCGGGCGTTGGTCGAGCGTCATCTCGCACGCCTGGCTGCACATGTTCGGGGTGCCCGCGGGGATGCGCGTGGTGCCGCTGGAGGGGCCCGCGCACGGTCCCCGGGCGGGGCTGGTGATCGCGGACCGGCGGCCCGGCCGGCGCACGTCGCCCCCGCCCACCCCGCCCTTCCCGCCCCGGGCCGGCGGGAGGGAGAATCGACCCCATGACGGAGCGCAAGCCACCGGGCGTCCCCTTCGAGTCCTGGGTCGACAAGCAGATCCGGGAGGCGGCGGAGCGCGGCGCCTTCGACAACCTGCCCGGCGCGGGCAAGCCGCTGGCCGGTCTGGACCGGCCCTACGACGAGCTGTGGTGGATCAGGGAGAAGATGGCCCGTGAGGGGCTGTCCCACCTCCCGGCCAGCCTCAGGCTGCGCAAGGAGGTGGAGGACGCGATGGACGCCGCCTCCCGTGCCCCCTCGGAACCCGAGGTGCGCCGCATCGTCGAGGAGGTCAACGACAAGATCCGCACGGGCCTGCGCACCCCCATGGACGGCCCGCCGCTCAACCTCGTCCCGTACGAGGTGGAGGACGTCGTCGCGCGGTGGCGCGCGGAGCGGGGCTGAGGGCGCACACAGGCGGCCGCCCGCCGGTGGCCCGGGGCGCGGACAACTCGCGGCGGCCCGCTTCAGGTGCGCCCGGGCGGTCGGCGGGCCGGCGCCGGCGCCCCCGGTTGCGGGGCCCGGCGGGCTGAAAAATAGTCGGACTGTGAAAGGGCGGCCACGGGTCAGGTTCCCGGAGGGGCTCCGTGCGCGGTTCGCGGACCTGCCGGGGCGGGTGCGCGCCCTGCGGGCCGACACGGAGCGGCGGTTCCCCATCATCACCCGGCTCGCCGCCCGGCTGCTGAGCGTCAACGTGCTGGACGCCGCCACCCGGCTGGCCGCCCAGGCCTTCCTGACCGCCGTGCCGCTGCTGTTCGTCATCGCGTCCCTCGCGCCGGAGGGCGTGCGCAAGGAACTCCTGGACTCGCTGGTGCGGGTGCTGGGGCTCTCCGGTCCCGCCCGTGACCAGCTGCGCTCGGTCTACGAGTCCGATCCCGGGAACCTGCGGGGGACGGTGGGCGTGGTGGGCACGCTGATGGCCCTGCTGTCGGCGACGGCCTGCAGCCGGGCGATGCAGCGGGTGTGCGAACGCGCCTGGCACCTACCGAAGTCGGCGGCGCGGATCGCGGCCTGGCGCTGGTTCGCCTGGGTGTGCGCGGCACTGCTCTACCTGGCGGTCCAGGGGCCGCTGCGGGAGGGCTTCGGCGCCGGCCGCTGGCTCGGCGTCCCGCTGTCCCTGGTGAGCGCGGTGGGCCTCTGGTGGTGGACCCAGCACCTGCTGCTGGGCGGCCGGATCGGATGGTGGCCGCTGCTGCCGGGTGCGCTGCTCACCGCGGTGGTCCTGGAGACGGCCGTCTTCGCCGCGCCGCTGTACGTGCCGACGGCGCTCAACCGCAGCCTGCAGACGTACGGCTCGCTGGGCTCGGTGTTCACCCTGCTGTCCGGGCTGATCGCGTTGTGCGTCGTGGCGACGGTGTGCCTCACCGTGGGCGCGGTGTTCCACGGCGACCAGCCCGGGGGCGGCGGTCAGGCGGCCGGTGAGCGCTCCGGCCGGTAGTGGGCGAGCGCCCAGATGATGAAGATGTCGAGCGCGATCAGGATGACCGACCAGAACGGCAGGTAGGGCAGGTACAGGAAGTTCACGATGATGCCCAGGCCCGCCAGGACGACACCCATGATGCGTGACCAGAGCGCGGCGCCGCTGAGCAGCCCCGTTCCGGTGACCACCAGGAGCACTCCGAGGACCAGGTGGATCCATCCCCACCCGGTCAGACTGAACTTGTAGACGTAAGTGCCGACGCGCGCGTACACGTTGTCGGCGGCGATCCCCGAGATGCCCTGGAAGATCGCCAGGACACCGTCGACCAGCAACAGGACGCCGGCGAAGGTGACCCCGCCGCTGACCCAACCGTTGCGGTGGTTGCCGGTCCTGGGTGTCGTGCCGGTGGCTGCCATGGCTGCCTCCTCGCGGTGATGGTGCTTCAGTGCCGCAGCGCCCGCTCCACCTGGGCCTTGACCGTGCCCGTCAGGTCGCGGTTGCTGCGTACCGTGGCCTCGCCGGACTTCTGCGGGGCCACGTCGGCGACGTTGACCACGGCGGCGTCGAGGAGGTTCCCGCTGGTGTCGCGGAAGGTCACCTCGACGGTGTACGTGGCCTGCTTGTCGCCGCTGTTGGTGGCCGTGACCTTGGTGGTGGCCTTGCCGCCCTCGACGGTCACGGGGTCGAGCTTGACGTCGTCCTTCGCGTTGACACCGTTCTTGATCTTCGCCAGCTGGGACTGCGCGGCGGCGGTCGCCGAGGCGACGGCCTCCGCGCCCTCGGACACCAGCGAGGACGCGGCGGACGCGGCCTTCGACGCCTTCTCGGCGGGGGTGCTGTCGTTGTCCGAGCAGGCGCTCGCGGTGAGCGCGACGGCGGACAGTACGACCGCCGCGCACACCGCGCGGCCCCGGTACGGCCTCGTCATTGCCTACCTCCACAGACTCATGCGCCTCAAATGGCACATAATTCACCATACGTATTAAATTGCCGTGTCGCGTGGTGAAGGAGAGGCGGCGGTGGCATGGCGGATTCAGCGCCCCGGAGGCGTGACGATCTCGCCGAACTGCGTGCCCGGCTGTCGGCACTGGAGGCGCGGGAGACCGTTCCCGCACACGCCGGACCGCAGGCCCCGCCGCCTCTCCGACGACGGCCGGTGCGGGCCTTCTTCTCCGCCCTGTTCATCGTCGTGGCCTGCGTCCTGGTGCCGCTGAGCGCGCTGGCGGTCTGGGTCGACTCCGAGATCGGGGACACCGACCGCTACGTCGCCACCGTGGCGCCCCTGGCGAGCGACCCCGCCGTCCAGAACGCCGCCGCCAACCGCATCACGTCCGTGGTGATGCAGCAGATCGACGTCAAGAGCCTCCTGGACGAGGTCGCCCCGCAGGACCGCCCCCGCCTGGACGAACTGCTGGGCCGCGTCTCCGGCCCCCTGACCAGCGGCATCCAGAGCCTGGTGCACTCGACGGCGGACAAGGTCGTGCGCAGCGACGTCTTCGAGAAGGCCTGGACCGAAGCCAACCGCAGGATCCACGACTCGCTGGACAAGGCGCTGACCGGCCAGGGAGGCGGCGCGGTCAAGCTCACCAACGACACCGTGGCCATCGACCTCGCCCCGGTCATCGACCGGGTCAAGCAGCGGCTGGTCGACGCGGGCCTGACGATCGCCGCGAAGATCCCCGAGATCCACACCGACTTCACCGTCGTCCGCTCCGACAAGGTCGGCAAGATCAGGACCGCCTTCCGGCTCCTGCAGCTCGCCGGTTTCTGGCTGCCGATCGTCGCCGTCGTCCTTGCGGCCGCGGGTGTGCTGCTCGCCGTCCGCAGGCGGCGCGCCCTGGTCGCGGCCGCGCTGGGCTTCGCGGCCGCCGCCCTCGTGCTCGGTGCTGCGCTGACCGTCTTCCGGGCGATCTACCTCGACGCGCTGCCCGCGAGCGTCGACCAGCAGGCCGCGGGGACGGTCTACGACACCCTGATCCGCTTCCTGCGCGGGACCGTCCGCGCCGTGTTCGTGCTGGGCGTCGTCGTCGCGCTGGGCGCCTGGCTGAGCGGGCCCGGGCGGTACGCCCGCCGCACCCGCGGGGTGTGGGAGTCCGTGCTGGGCGGCGCGGGCGACGCGGCGCACCGGGTGGGGCTGCGGACCGGTCCCGTCGGCCCCTGGCTCGTCCGCCACAAGGTGCTGGTCGGCTGGATCGTCGTCGCCGCAGGGGCCCTCGCGCTCGCCTTCTGGTCCTACCCGACCGGCTGGGTCGTCCTGGGGCTCGCCCTCGCCGTCGTGTTCGTCCTCGCCGTCGTGGAGTTCCTGGCCCGGCCGGACTGACCGCTCACCCGATCGGCCGCTCCGCGCTGCGCCGGGAAGGCCGCCGCCGGAGGCTGACGGGAGAGCCCGCCGGCGGAGGAGACCAGCCATGAGCCAGACGCAGCCGGCGGGCGGGCGATGACCTTCGGCCTGGCACGCGGCCAGGAGCGGCCCAGGGTGCCGCTGCGGCACGGCGAGGGGGACCGCTCCCTGCTCACCAGCGTCCAGGGGCTCGCCGCGCTGTCGCTGGACGCCCTCAGCTCGGTGGCGTACGGCCCCGAGGCCATCGTCCTCGTGCTGATCGCCGCCGGCACCGCGGCGCTGACCGTGACGCTGCCCGTCATGCTGGTCATCGCGGGGCTGCTGGTCGTCCTGGTCATCTCGTACGGGCAGGTCATCGCGGTGCACCCGGACGGCGGCGGCTCCTACGCCGTGGCCAAGAAGGACCTCGGGAGGCGGGTGAGCCTGCTCGCGGCGGGCAGTCTGGTCGTCGACTACGTGCTCACCGTCGCCGTCAGCCTGGCCGCCGGCGCCGCCAGCCTCGCCTCGGCGTTCCCCTCGCTCACCCCCTACCTGCTGGAGATCTGCCTGGGCGGGCTGGCCCTGCTCACCCTGGTGAACCTGCGCGGCGTCGCCGACAGCGCGCGGGTGCTGATGCTGCCCGCCGCGCTGTTCGTCCTGTCCATCGCGGGGATCGTCGTCGCCGGCCTGCTGCGCGACCACCCCGCGGCCGTCGTCGGCACCCCGCAGCCCGTCCATGTCACCGAGGCGCTGAGCGTCCTGCTGATCCTGAAGGCCTTCTCCTCCGGCTGCTCCGCCCTGACCGGGGTGGAGGCCATCGCCAACGCCGTGCCCTCCTTCCGGCCGCCCAAGGTGCGCCGCGCCCAGCGCACGGAACTGATGCTCGGTGCGCTGCTGGGGCTGATGCTGATCGGGCTGGCGTTCCTCATCCGCCGGGACGAGGTCGCCCCGCGCGGCGGCGTGACCCTGCTGGCCCAGCTGACCGCGGGCTCCTTCGGCACCGGGTGGCCGTACTACGTCAGCAACCTCCTGGTCACCCTCGTCCTCGGGCTGGCCGCGAACACCAGCTTCGGCGGCCTGCCGGTGCTGATGAGCCTGCTCGCCCGGGACAACCGGCTGCCCCACGTGTTCGGGCTGCGCGCAGAGCGGCCCGTCTACCGCTACGGCGTGGTCGCCCTGGCCGTGGTGGCGGCGCTGCTGATCACCGCCGTCGACGCGCAGACGCAACGTCTCATCCCGCTCTACGCCATCGGGGTGTTCACCGGCTTCACCATCAGCCAGACCGGGCTCGTCCGGCACTGGGCGGGGGCACGCCCGCGCGGCTGGGTGCGGCGCGCGGCGCTCAACGGGCTGGGGGCCCTGCTGACCGCGCTGGCCGGGGTGATCCTGGTGACCACCAAGTTCACCGAGGGCGCGTGGATGGTCGTGGTCGTGGTGCCCCTGCTGATGCTGCTCTTCGCACGCATCGAGCACTACTACGCGGAGGTCGGCAGGGAACTCGGCCTCGGTACCGTCCCCGACCGGCCGCGGCGCACCAACAGCCTGGTCATCGTGCCCCTCGGCGGGGTCAGCAGGCTCGCCCGGCACGCGCTGACCGCCGCCATCGCCCTCGGCGACGAGGTCGTCGCGGTGACCGTCGAGCCCGACCAGGACAAGGCGCGCGACCTGCTCGACACGTGGGCCCGCTGGCAGCCCGGCGTCCGCCTCGACGTCATCGAGAGCCCGCACCGCTCACTGGTGCTGCCGATCCTCTCCTACGTCCGCCGCATGTCGCAGGACGGCCGGCAGATCGCCGTCCTCATCCCCGAGATCCAGCCGCGCCACGCCCGGTACCGCATCCTGCAGAACCAGCGCGGCATCCTCCTCGCCACGATCCTGCGCGCCCGCACCGACGCCGTCGTCTGCCTCCTTCCGTACCGGCTGGACATCTGACCCGGCGCCCGCTCCCGGGGCCTGCTCGTGGCCGGGCGGTTGCGCCTACCATCGCGGCCGTGAGAACCGATGCGCACACGGGTGGCCGGGTCCTGGTCGCCGACGACGACGCGGCCATACGCCGGTCGCTGCAGCGGGGGCTGCGACTGGACGGCTTCTCGGTGAGCCTGGCCGACGGCGGCAGGGCCGCGCTCGCCGCCGTACGCGAGGGGGCGCCGGACGTGGTGGTGCTCGACATCTCGATGCCCGACCTCAGCGGGATCGAGGTGTGCCGCGCGCTGCGCGAGGAGGACAACGACGTCCCGGTCCTGATGCTCTCCGCCCTGGACGAGGCGGCCGACCGGGTCGCCGGGCTCCAGGCCGGCGGGGACGACTACCTGGTCAAGCCGTTCGCGCTGCAGGAACTGGTGCTGCGGTTGCGGGCGCTGCTGCGCCGCCGTCCCCCCGCCGCGGGCGGGCGGGTGCGCGCCGGGGGCCTGCTGGTCGACCCCGCGACGCGGGAGGCCCGGCTGGACGGGGAGCCCCTGGCGCTGACCCGGCGGGAGTTCGAGCTGCTGGAGGTCCTCGCGCGCAACGCCGGGCTGGTGCTCACCCGCGACCAGTTGCTGGACCGGGTCTGGGGCTACGACTTCGACGTGCGCACGGACGCCGTGGACACCTTCGTCAGCTATCTGCGGCGCAAGATGGAGGCGGGCGGGCGGCCGCGGATCCTGCACACGGTGCGCGGCGTCGGCTTCGTCCTGCGGGACGACCGGGACGACCGGGGTGACCGGTCGTGAGGCTGTCCACGCGGGTGGCGCTCGCCGTGGGCGTGGTCGTCCCGCTGCTCGTCCTCGCCTCCGGGGCGCTGCTGATCCGGCTGGTCGCCGCCGACCTGCACGCCCAGCAGGACGCCCATCTGCGGGAGCGCGCCACGGCCGTCGCGACGGACGCCAAGGCCCTGCTGCGGGCCACCGCCGCGGACCGTCCGGCCGCCGAACAGGCCCGCACCCGCAGGCTGTTCAGCTCCGCCCTCGACGTGGGGATCCGGCTGACCGGTCCCGAGGGCACGGTGTCGGGCGGCCCCCAGCCGGACGCGTCGGCGCCGCTGCCCGCCCGCGCGTCCGCACCGGTCACGATCCGGGCCGGGGGTGCCCGCTGGCGCGTGCTGTCGGTACCGGTGAACGGCGGCCGCAAGGGGGTCCGGGGCACCTTGTGGCTGTTCTCGCCGGACGCCGCCACGAAGACCCAGCTGCAGCAGGTGCGCCGCCGGGTGGTGACGGTGGCGTTGCTGGCCGCCCCCGTGTCCGGGCTGCTGGCCTGGGCCGCGGCGGGCCGCGCCGTCCGCCCGCTGCGCCGGCTCCAGCAGCGCGCGAGCGGCCTCGACCCGCGCGTCAGCGCCGTCCGCCTGGACCACACCCCGGCCCGGATCACCGAGGTCGACGACCTGGCGCACACGCTGCAGACCGTGCTCGCCCGTTACGACGAGCAGGCCGCCAGGACCGGCGAGGCGCTCGCCACCGCCCGCTCGTTCGCCGCGGTCGCCTCCCACGAGCTGCGGAACCCGCTGATGAGCATGGGCACCAACCTCGACATCCTCGCCGGCCACCCCGGCCTGCCGGACGACGAACGCCAGGAGGTCGTGGACGACCTGCGCGCCGAACACGCCCGCGTGCTGGGCCTGCTGGTCATGCTGCGCGCCCTGGCCCAGGGCGACCTCGTCGAGGAGGACGCCTTCGGCCCGGTCGACGCGGCCGAACTCGTCGACGCCTCCGCGGCCGGCCTGAGGCGCCGCCACCCCGAGGCGCGGGTCGAGGTGACGGCCGCGCCGGGCCTCCTCGTCCACGGCTGGGAGCAGGGGCTGCGCTCGATGACGGACAACCTGCTGGCCAACGCCGCCGTCCACGGCCGCGCTCCGGGAGGGCGGCCCGACGTGGAGGTGCTGCTGCGGCGCAGCCGCGACGAGCGCGCCCCGGCCGTCGTCCTCACCGTCGACGACCACGGCCCCGGCATCCCGCCCGAGGCGCGGGCCGCCGTCTTCGCCCGCTTCCACCGGCGTCCCGACAGCCCCGGTTCCGGGCTCGGACTGACCCTGGTCGCCCAGCAGATCGCGCTGCACCGGGGGACGATCGCCGTGCTGGACCGGCCCGACGGCACGCCCGGCACCCGTTTCGAGGTGCGGCTCCCGCTCAGCGGCGTCCGCGACCCGGAACCGACCCTGCCGCTGCCGCGCCGCGACTGGCTGTCGGAACGCTCCGGGGAGCCACAAGGTTTCCACAAAGACGGTCCCTAGCTTCCGTGGTGAAGGCGCTTCGCGCTTCCGACCCGAGGGAGGACCTCATGCGAGCCCGCACCACCGTCGTGGCCCTGGCCACCGTCGTCACCCTGCTGGGCCTCGCCGGCCCGGCCACCGCCGACAGCGGCAACCCGTCCCCGGCCGCCGCGCCCACCGGGGACGGCGCCAAGGGCCTGTGCAAGCGCGCCGGGAAGATCGACGCGCGCATCGACCGCGCGCTCAAGCGGCTGAACGGGCCGGTCACCCGGCGCGGTTCGGTCGAACGGCTGGAGAAGCGGGTCGCAGGCGCCAAGGCCGCCGGGCACGACGAGATCGCGACCTACCTCAACGACCGGCTGACCTTCCGCAAGTCCCTCGTGCCGACCCTGGAGAAGCGCCGCACCGACCTCGCGCGGGTCCGCAGCTGGTGCGCCTCCCACGACAACGGGGCCGCCTCGTGACCCGCCGCCTCGCGGCACTGGCCGTGGCCGCGGCGGCCTGCGCGGGACTGCTCACCGCCTGCGGCCCGTCCGGCGGTTCCTCCTCGGCCCCGACCGCCCCGCCAGCTCCGTCGGCTCCGGCGGCTCCGTCCGGTTTCTCCCGCATCGTCGACGGCGCGGAGAGCGCGGCCGCCGCGGCGGACGCCGACGCGGCGCGCGGGGACGGCTGATCAGGCCGGGTCGAACAGGGCGCTGACCGACTCGCCGTCGTGGATCCGCCGCACGGCCTCGGCCAGGGCGGGCGCCACGGAGAGCACCCGTAGCTTCTCGGTGTGCTGCTCCTCCGGCACGGGCACCGTGTTGGTGCACACGATCTCCAGCACGTCGGGCTGCTCCGACAGGCGCTTGAGGGCGCCCGCCGCGAACAGGCCGTGCGTGCAGGCGACGCGGACCGAACGGGCGCCGAGCTCCCGCAACCGCGCCAGCAGTTCCAGGACCGTGCTGCCCTTGGCGATCTCGTCGTCCAAGACGATCACGTCCCGGCCGGCGACCTCGCCGATCACCGATCCGATGCTGACCCGGTCGCCGGCGAACCGCTGCTTGGCCCCGGCCGCGACCTGCACCCCCAGCATCCGGGCGAAGGCGGCCGCCTCCTTGGCGTTGCCCAGGTCCGGGGAGACCACCGTGGTGCGCGACAGATCGTCGCCGCGGAAGTGGGCGGCCAGCTCGCGCAGCGCGTGCAGGTGGTCGACGGGGACGCTGAAGAAGCCGTGCACCTGCGGGGAGTGCAGGGTCATGGTGAGCACCCGGCTCGCGCCCGCCGCGACCAGCAGGTCGGCGACGAGACGCCCCCCGATCGAGATCCGGGGGGCGTCCTTCTTGTCCGAGCGCGCGTAGGCGTAGTGCGGCATGACGACGGTGATCCGGCCCGCGGAGGCGCCCCGTGCGGCGTCGCACATCAGCAGCAGTTCCACCAGGTGCTCCTGGACCGGGGCGACCAGCGGCTGGATCAGGAAGACGTCCCGTTCACGGCAGTTGGCCTGCAACTGCACTTCCAGGCAGTCGTTGGCGAAGCGGCTGACGCGCGCCGGGCTGAGCGGCACGCCCAGATGGGCGCAGAGCTCCGCGGCCAGTCGAGGGTGGGCACTGCCGCTGAAGACCGCGATGTCGCGCACGGGGTCATCCTAGGGGCCGGGCTCACCCAGACGGCGCAGCACCGTGTCCCAGTCGGGGGCGGGCGGCGGCACGCGCAGGGTTCCCACTTCGATGTCCTTGAAGCCGCTGGACGTCGACACGCACACCACGGGGCCGTCGAAGCGGTCCGCGCCGTACTGGCGGAGCCCGGCCAGCCCGGCCGCGGCGGACAGCTCCGTCCACAGGCCCGCGCGGGCCAGCTCGGCGCGCGCCGCGGCCAGTTCGGCGTCGGTGACGAGCAGGGCCTCGCCGCCGCTGTCGCGTATCGCCGGGACCCCGCGGTAACTCCCCACCTGGCAGGCGATGGAGTAGGCGGCCGTCGGGGCGACCGGCACGGTGACCGCGGGCAGTCCCCGGCGGAGGGCGGCGGCGAGCGGGCCGCCCGCGGCGGGTTCGCAGCTGAACAGGCGCGGGACGGCGGAGGTGAGGCCGAGGCGGCGGAGTTCGGCGAAGCCCTTGGCGATGCCGAAGAGCAGCTCCCCGTAGCCGGTGGGAACGAACACCGCCGCGGGGACGCCGACGTCGCCGAAGACCTCGTACGCGACGGTCTTGTAGCCCTCCGCGCCGAAGGGGTGCCCGGTGTGCGTCGGGGTCAGGTTGCTCACCGGGTGGAGGCCGTACTCCACGCTGATGCGGCGCACCAGCGGCCGGCGCGCTTCCACGGGCACGGGCAGCACCTCGGCACCGTAGGCGTGCAGGAAGGAGACGACCGCCGGGGGCGCCTGCGGGGAGGTGAGGACGACGCAGCGCAGTCCGGCCCGGGCGGCGTACGCGGCGGCGGAGGCACCGTGGTTGCCGGAGGAGGCGACGACGACGCCGGGCGCGCCGCAGGCGAGGGCCGCGCTGACCGTGCAGCGGTTGAGGCGGTCCTTGTGGCTCCAGGTCGGATTGCGCGACTCGTCCTTGACCAGGACGCCGCCGCCCAGGTCGATCAGTGGGGTGCCGCCCTCGCCCAGTCCCGGCGCCGCGAGCGGCGGCAGCAGGGGCGCCCAGCGGTCCAGGCCGTGCCGGGGGGCGGTGCCCGGGGTGCCGAACAGGCCGTCCGGGACGCGGTCGTAGGCGTAGTCGACCTCGACGGGGTAGGAGACGGTGTCCGTGCTGGTCCGCGGGCAGCCCTCCGTCAGCGGCGGCCACAGGGGGTAGCCGACGGCGGGGTCACCGAGCGAACGCTGGCCGACGGCCAGGGAGTCCGTTGCCACGCGTCCGAGGGTATGCCACAGGGAACGCCCCGGGCCCGGGGCCCACCTGGCACTTCACGTAGAGTGCGGCTGCTGTGCCCGACCGTTCCCGCCGACCTCCGAGGTGACCGTGATGGACGACGACGCGTCCGCCCCCGTGGCCGTCGTCGGGATCGGCGCCGACGGCTGGCCCGGTTTGCCCGGGGCGTCGCGCGAGGCGCTCACCGGGGCCGGGGTCGTCCTCGGCGGCCCGCGCCAGCTGGAGCTGCTGCCCCCCGAGGTGACCGCCGAGCGGGTCGCCTGGCCGTCGCCGCTGCGGCCGGCCGTGGCGGGGCTGATCGCGGCGCAGGCGGGGCGGCGGATCGCGGTGCTGGCCAGCGGTGACCCCATGTTCCACGGCATCGGCCGGACCCTCACCGAGGTGCTGGGAGCGGACCGCCTCCGGGTGCTGCCCCACCCCTCCTCGGTGTCGTACGCCTGCGCGCGGCTCGGCTGGGCGGTGGAGGACACCGACGTGGTGAGCCTGGTGGGGCGGCCACCGGCCACGCTGGCGGGCGCGCTGTACGACGGGCGCCGGGTGCTGGTGCTGAGCCGGGACGCGGACACCCCGGCCGTGGTGGCCGGGCTGCTGCGCGAACGGGGCTACGGCGCCAGCCGGTTGCGGGTGCTGGAGCAGCTGGGCTCGCCCCGCGAACGGATCCTGGACGGCACCGCCGGCGACTGGCCGCACCCGTCCGGCGATCCGCTGAACGTCGTCGCGGTCGAGTGCGCCGCGGAGCCGGCCTCCGCGCCGCGTCCTGGCCTGGTCCCCGGGCTGCCCGACAGCGCGTACGAGCACGACGGGCAGCTCACCAAGCGCCACGTACGGGCCGCGACCCTGGCCGTGCTCGCGCCCGCGCCCGGCGAGCTGCTCTGGGACGTGGGCGGCGGCTCGGGCTCGATCGCCGTCGAGTGGATGCGGGCGCACCGCACCTGCCGCGCGGTCACCGTGGAACGTGACGCCGTCCGCGCGGAGCGCATCGCCCGGAACGCGGCCGCGCTCGGCGTCCCGGCGCTGCGGGTGGTGACCGGCGCCGCCCCGGCCGCGCTGGACGGACTGCCCGTCCCCGACGCCGTCTTCGTCGGCGGCGGGCTCACCGCGCCCGGCCTCCTGGAGGCCTGCTGGGCGGCCCTGCGGCCGGGCGGGCGGCTGGTCGCCAACACCGTCACGCTGGAGTCCGAGGCCCTGCTCGCGCGGTGGTACGCCCGGCACGGGGGCGATCTCGTCCGGCTCGCCGTCGCGCACGCCGCCCCGGTCGGCGGCTTCACGGGCTGGCGCCAGGCCATGCCCGTCACCCAGTGGTCCGCCGTCAAACCCGCGGGAGTGCAGCCATGACCGTCCACTTCATCGGCGCCGGACCCGGCGCCGCCGACCTGATCACCCTGCGCGGCCTGCGGATCCTGGCGGCCAGCAAGGTGTGCCTCTACGCCGGGAGCCTCGTCCCCCGCGAACTGCTCGCCGAGTGCCCGCCGGACGTCCGGCTCGTGGACACGGCCCAGCTCACCCTCGACCAGATCACGCAGGAGCTGGTCCGCGCCCACGAGGAGGGCCACGACGTGGCCCGGCTGCATTCCGGCGACCCCTCCGTGTTCAGCGCCGTCGCCGAGCAGATGCGCCGCCTCGACGCGGCCGGCGTCCCGTACGACGTCGTCCCCGGCGTCCCCGCCTTCGCGGCGGCCGCCGCGGCCCTGAAGCGGGAGCTGACGGTGCCGACCGTCGGCCAGACCGTCATCCTCACCCGCATCGCGCAGCAGGCCACGCCCATGCCGCAGGGGGAGGACCTGGCGACGCTGGGCCGCAGCGGCGCGCTGATCGTGCTGCACCTGGCGGCCCGCTACGTCGACCGCGTGGTGGCCGAACTCACCCCGCACTACGGGGCCGACTGCCCGGCGGCCGTCGTCGCGATGGCCTCGCGCCCCGACGAACTGGTGCTGCGCGGGACGCTCGACGACATCGCGGAGCAGGTCAAGGCGGCCGGTGTGGTCCGCACGGCGGTCATCATCGTCGGCCGCACGCTGGGCGCGGAGCAGTTCCGCGACAGCCACCTGTACTCGGCCGAGCGCGTCCACCGGCACGCGGCGGACTGCGGCGCATCCTCCTAGGGTTCCCGCCCGGGGCCTCGGCCGAGGTCGTAGTCGAACCAGATCCGGTGGGTGCCGTCCTCATCGACCGCGAGCCCACCGGTGCCGGTGATGCCGGTCAGTGCGGCGGTGCCGCTCGTGGGGACGATGACGAAGAACTCGGCGGCGCGGTCGCTCCCGGAGGTCGTCGCCGAGTGCGCGAAGTTGAAGGTGCCCTCACGGCCGTTCAGCGTCCCCTCGAAGGACTCCATCGCCACGTACGTCCCGATGCCGCTCGCCTGGTCGTATGCGGCGGTGAACAGGGTCGACGAGCGGCCGGTGACCTCGCCCTCGAAGGTCTTCCCGATCGTGGCGACCCCGACCGGGGTCCCGGTGGTCACGGCCGGCTCCGGCACGAGCTCGGTCGGCACGAATGCCGTGACGGTGAACGTTCCCGCGGCTCTCATGCGCCGAGCCTAGCGACGGGTCCGGGCCCGCGCGGCGGGTCAGCCGGCGCGGCCGACGATCGTCCCGGCGCGGTCGACGCAGATGACGTCGACGCCGACGGGGGCCTCGCGCAGGACGCCGACGGCGGTGCGGCGGGCGGCCTCGGCGACCAGGTCGCCGAGGGGGACGCCGTGGGCGAGGCACGACTGGACCGCCTGGAGGCCGGTGTTGGCGGTGGCGACGGCCTCGGCCAGGGCCTCGTCGGCGCCGCCGCGGCGGGCCAGGTCCGCGAGGAAGGCCTTGTCGACCTGGGAGCGGGAGGAGTGCAGGTCGAGGTGCCCGGCGGCCAGCTTGGACAACTTGGCGAAGCCGCCCGCGATGGTGAGCCGCGGCACCGGGTGGCGGCGCAGGTACTTCAGCACGGCGCCCGCGAAGTCCCCCATGTCCAGCAGCGCGTCCTCGGGCAGCCCGTGCACGGCGACGGCGACCTTCTCCGACGTCGACCCCGTGCAGCCCGCGACGTGGGTGCGGCCCGCCGCCCGTGCCACGTCCACACCGCGCCGGATGCTGTCGATCCACGCCGAGCAGGAGTAGGGCACGACGATGCCCGTGGTGCCGAGCACCGACAGCCCGCCGAGGATGCCGAGCCGTGGGTTCCACGTGCTGCGCGCCAGCTCCTCGCCGTCGTCGATGGAGACGGTGATCTCGGCGTCACAGGCGGCGCCGTGGCGGGCCGCGACCTCGGCGAGGTGGTCGCGCATCATCGTGCGCGGGACGGGGTTGACGGCGGGCTCGCCGACGGCGAGCGGGAGCCCGGGCCGGGTGACGGTGCCGACGCCGGGGCCGGCACGGAAGACGACCCCGCTGCCGGGGGCGCCGTGGCGCACGGTGGCCCGGACGAGCGCGCCGTGGGTGACGTCGGGGTCGTCCCCGGCGTCCTTGACGACGCCCGCGGTGGCCCAGCCGGGGCCGCGCTCCTCCACCGCCAGGGCGAAGGCGGGGCGCTGCCCCTTCGGCAGGGTGATCGTCACCGGGTCGGGGAACTCGCCGTCCAGCAGGGCGGTGTACGCGGCCGTGGCGGCCGCCGTCGCGCAGGCGCCGGTGGTCCAGCCGTGCCGCAGCCCGGTCCGCTCCAGCTGGGCGCTCCGGCCGCCGCTCACGGCGCACCGTAGGGTGCGGGGGTGACCGGCAGACAGCAGCACGTCCTCGTCCTGGGCGGCACCACGGAGGGACGCCGCCTCGCGGAGGCGCTGGCCGCCGAACCGGCGGCGTGGCGGGTCACCAGCTCGCTCGCGGGGCGGGTGGAGCGGCCGCGGCTGCCGCCGGGCGAGGTGCGCACCGGCGGCTTCGGCGGCCCGGCGGGGCTCGCGGCGTGGCTGCGCGCGCACGCGGTCGACGTGGTCATCGACGCCACCCATCCTTTCGCCGGGACGATGTCCTTCAACGCCGCCGAGGCGGCCTCGGCCACCCATGTTCCCCTGCTCGCGCTGCGGCGCCCCGGGTGGGTCGCCGGTCCCGGCGACCGCCGGCACCCGGTGGCCTCACTGGCGGAGGCGGCCCGGGTGCTGCCGGAGCTCGGCCGGCGGGTCTTCCTCACCACGGGCCGTACTGGGCTGGCGGCCTTCGCGGGGGTCACGGACCTGTGGTTCCTGGTGCGTTCGGTGGACGCCCCGGAGCCGCCGCACCCGCCGCGGATGGAGGTGCTGCTGGACCGCGGCCCGTTCACCCTGGACGGGGAGCTGGAGCTGATGCGCCGGCACCGCGTCGACGTGCTGGTCACCAAGGACAGCGGCGGCACCGCCACCGCGCCCAAGCTCGCGGCCGCCCGCGAACTGGGCCTGCCCGTGGTCGTCGTGGAGCGCCCGCCGGTCCCGGCGGGCGTCCCCGTCGTCCCGGACGTGCCGGGCGCGCTGGAGTGGCTCCGCGCGCGCACGGCCTGAACGGGGTCCCGGGCGTCAGGCCGGGTAGCGCCGCGGCGTCCACACCACCGTGGTGCCGTCGCCGCGCCGCACCGCCCTCGTCTGCGACGAGCCGACGAGCAGCACGCACCGCATGTCGACGGTCGCCGGGTCCAGGTCCTCCAGCGTCGTGACCCGTACGGCCTGCTCGGGTCCACCGACGTCCCGGGCGACGACCACGGGCGTCCCCGGCACACGGCCCTCGCGGAGCACCTTCAGCGCGGTCTCCAGTTGCGTCCTGCGGCTGTGGGAGGCCGGGTTGTACAGGGCGAGCACGAGGTCGGCGGCCGTGGCGGCGCGCAGCCGCTCCTCGACGACCGTCCAGGGCTTGAGCCGGTCCGACAGCGACACGACCGCGTAGTCGTGACCGAGGGGCGCGCCCGCTAGCGCCGCCGCCGACTGGGCGGCGGTGATGCCCGGCACGACCCGTACGCGGACGCCGAGGTAGGGCTCGGCGGAGGCGGCCTCCAGCACCGCCGTGGCCATGGCGAAGACGCCCGGGTCGCCCGAGGACACCACGGCGACCCTCCGCCCGCGCCGGGCGAGGTCGAGGGCGAACTCGGCGCGTTCGGCCTCGACGCGGTTGTCGGAGGCGTGCCGGGACTGCCCGGGGCGGACCGGGACGCGGTCCATGTAGGTGGTGTAGCCGACGAGTTCGTCCGCCCCGGCGAGCGCGGCCCTCGCCTCCGGCGTCAGCCACATCGGCCCGGCAGGGCCGAGGCCGACGACCACGACCTCGCCGTCCGCCGGGGACGGGTCGGGGGCGGGCCGTTCGTCGACGCGGCTGGGCAGCACGGCGACGGCGAAGTAGGGCACCGACTCCGGGTCGACGTCGGCCAGCATCTCCAGGCGCTCGGCGTCCATCGTGGCCCGCTCGACGTAGTGCGCGTCCGCCAGCCGCCCGGCGGTCCCCAGGGCCCGGCGCACGGCGGGGAACGTGCGGCCGAGCTTCATCACGGCCGCCGCGTCGGCGGTCGCCAGCCGGGCCGCCAGCTCCTCCTCCGGCAGCGTGCCGGGCAGGATCGTCAGGACCTCCTCGCCCTCCACCAGGGGCCGCCCGATGCGTGCGGCGGCGGCGCTGACGGAGGTGACGCCGGGGATCACCTCGGCCGGGTAGCGGTCGGCGAGCCGCTTGTGCATGTGCATGTACGAGCCGTAGAAGAGCGGGTCGCCCTCCGCGAGCACGGCGACGGTGCGCCCGGCGTCCAGGTGCGCGGCGAGCAGCTCGGCCGACTCGGCGTAGAAGTCGTCCAGCGCGCCGCGGTAGCCGCCGGGGTGGTCGGTGGTCTCCGTCGTGATGGGGTACATCAGCCGCTCCTCGATCTGCTCGGGGCGGATGTGCGCCGCGGCGATGGAGCGGGCGATGCTGCGGCCGTGCCGGGCGCAGTGGTACGCGATGACGTCGGCGGAGCGGATGACCTCCACGGCCCGCACGGTCATCAGGGAGGGGTCGCCGGGGCCGAGGCCCACTCCGTAGAGACGGCCGGTGGTCATAGGATTTCGCTTTCGGTCGCAATGGCGTTGAGGGCGGCCGCCGCCAGGGCGCTGCCGCCGCGCCGGCCCCGCACCACCAGGTGCTCCAGGCGCGAGGGGTGCGCGGCCAGGGCGTCCTTGGACTCGGCGGCGCCGACGAAACCGACGGGCACGCCGATGACCGCCGCGGGGCGCGGGGCGCCCGCCTCGATCATCTCCAGCAGGCGGAACAGGGAGGTCGGGGCGTTGCCGACGGCGACGACGGCGCCCTCCAGCCGGTCCCGCCACAGTTCCATCGCGGCGGCGCTGCGCGTGGTGCCGAGTTCGGCGGCGAGCGCCGGGACGGCGGGGTCGGAGAGGGTGCAGACCACCTCGTTGTCCGCGGGCAGCCGCTTGCGGGTCACGCCGCTGGCGACCATCTGCACGTCGCAGAGGATCGGTGCCCCGGCGCGCAGCGCGGCGCGCGCGTCCGCGACCACCGAGGGGCTGTAGGCCAGGTCCCGTACGAGGTCGGTCATGCCGCAGGCGTGGATCATGCGGACGGCGACCTGCGCCACGTCCGGTGGCAGGCCGTCGAGTTCCGCCTCGGCGCGGATGATGGCAAAGGACTGACGGTAGATCTCCGGTCCGTCCTTCTCGTACGCGGTCACGTCGTCCTCGGGGGTGGTGGGGTGCTGGTGCTGGCGCGGCGGGCGGTGTGCAGGGCGGCGGGCAGGTCCGCGGTGACGTCGGCGGGTTCGGCGGAGGCGGCGCCGGCCACGGCGACGCGGTAGCGGCCGTCTGCGCCGGCGACCGCGTCGACCCACGAGCCGTCCGGGTGGCCGCAGCGGCGTTCACAGCCGGAGAAGTGCACGGGCAGCAGGCGGTGCCCCGGTTCGGGGGCGGCGTCGCGCAGCGCGGCCCCGGCGTCGGCGCGTACGTCCGCCAGCGACTTGGCGCACCCGGGCCGCCCGGCGCAGGCGGTCACCCCGCGCCACGGGGAGTCCTCGCCCGTCAGGAACCCGGCGGCGGCCAGGCGTTCCAGCGCCTCGGGGGCCGCGTCAGCCGGGAGTCCCGGCAGGACGGCGCCGCGCCAGGGCGTGATCCGCAGCTCGCCTTCGCCGGAACGTGCCGTCTCCGCGAGGAGCCGCCAGGCCCCGGTGGTGAGGCGGCCCAGGCGTACGCCCACGGACAGCGCGCAGGTGGTTCCGCCCGGGTGCGGGACGGGACCGAGCCGGGGAGGGCCGCCCGCGGTGGCGTCCGAGGGGCCTGCGGGAGGGGCGCCCGCCGCGTGCAGCAGCACGGCGAGGGCGGTGCCGTCCGGGTCGATGTCGGTGACGCGCCAGGCACGGGCGCCGCGTTCGGCGGCGAGGGTGAGGAAGGTCTCCGCGGTGCGTACCGCCCAGCGCGGCGCGTCGTCGGCCGGTACCTCCGCGACGGGCCGCCCGGCGATGCGGAGTTCGGCCGTGGCGGTGCCGGACCGCGCGATCAATGTCACATCGGCGCCGAGCGCTGCGGTGTCACCGCGGCCGTCGTCGAGGGCGAACAGGAAGCGGCCGGAGAGTCCCGCGGCGGCCGGTGAGGCGCACAGCAGGGCGTCCAACTCGCGTATCCAGCCCCGCAGGTCGCCGTGGCCGCGGCCGTCGAGCCCGGCGAGCGGCGAGGCGACGACGTTGCGGGCCCGTTCGTGGGCCCACGAGGGCAGCAGTCCCACCGCGCCGAGCAGCGCCGCCAATTCCGTCCCCGCGCCGGGATCGCGCAGCCCGCGCACCTGCAGGTTCCCGCGGGAGGTGAGGTCGATGCGGCCGTCGCCGAGGCGGTCCGCGGCGGCCGCCAGGGCCTCGGACTGACGTACCGTCAGCAGCCCGCCGGGGATGCGGATCCGGGCCAGCGCACCGTCGTCGGCGGCGTGCAGCCGCAGTGCGCCGGGGCAGGCGTCGTCGCGTCCGCGCCCCGCCGTCGCTGCGGCGAAGGCGCCGCTCACGGGGGGATCGGAGGGCGACGGCATGGCCGCGAGCATACCCGCGGGGTACTCGGGGACCTACGGGCCGCGGGGCCCGTGCGAGCGGCCCAGCGCTTACTATGCTGCGCGGGCAGGTCACCCAGCCGCGCCCACGCCATCGACGGCATCAGCGGAGGAAACCGGTGCGATTCCGGTGCGGTCCCGCCACTGTCACCGGGGGTCGGCGCAGGAGCGCCGGGCCTCGGGAGCCAGGAACTCCCGCCGTCCTCCACCGGCCCGGGGCGCGGACCCCGAGGAAGGCACGCCTGACGTGATCCTGCTGCTGTCGACCTCCGACACCGACCTGCTCAGCGCCCGCGCCGCGAACGCCGCCGGCGGTGCCGTCCCGTTCCGCTTCGCCAACCCCGCCCGGCTGGGGCCGGAGGACCTGCCCGGCCTCCTCGACGGCGCCGACCTGGTCGTCGTACGGCTCCTCGGCGGACGCCGCGCCTGGGAGGAGGGCCTGGACGCGCTGCTCGCTGGGCCCCGGCCGGTGGTCGTGCTCACCGGTGAACAGGCCCCGGACGCACAGCTGATGGAGCTGTCCACCGTGCCCGTCGGCATCGCGGCCGAGGCCCACGCGTACCTCGCGCACGGCGGCCCGGCCAACCTGGAGCAGCTGGCCCGCTTCCTGTCCGACACGGTGCTGCTCACCGGGCACGGCTTCGAACCCCCCGCCTCCGCCTCCTCCTGGGGCAGGCTGGAGCGCGCCGCGACCGTCACCGACGGCCCGCTGGTCGCCGTCCTCTACTACCGGGCCCACCACATGAGCGGCAACACCGCGTTCGTGGAGGTCCTGTGCACCGCGATCGAGCAGGCCGGCGCCCGGGCGCTCCCGCTGTACGTGGCCTCGTTGCGCGCGCCCGAACCCGAGCTGCTCGACGCCCTGCGCGGTGTGGACGCCGTCGTCACCACCGTGCTGGCGGCCGGCGGCACCCGCCCGGCCGACGCCTCGGCGGGCGGCGACGAGGAGGCCTGGGACGCGGGGGCGCTCGCCTCGCTGGACGTGCCGGTGCTGCAGGCGCTCTGCCTGACCTCCTCCCGTGGGACGTGGGAGGGCAGCGACGAGGGCCTGTCCCCGATGGACGCCGCGACGCAGGTCGCCGTCCCCGAGTTCGACGGCCGGCTGATCACCGTCCCGTTCTCCTTCAAGGAGGTCGACGAGGACGGCCTGCCCATCTACGCCGCCGACGCCGAGCGCGCCGCCCGCGTCGCGGGCATCGCCGTCCGCCACGCGCGGCTGCGGCACATCCCGGTCGCGGAGCGCCGTCTGGCGCTCGTGCTGTCCGCGTACCCGACCAAGCACTCCCGGATCGGCAACGCGGTGGGCCTCGACACCCCCGCCAGCGCGGTCGCGCTGCTGCGCCGGCTGCGCGCGGAGGGCTGGGACTTCGGGCCCGGGCACGAGATCCCGGGCCTGGTCTCCGGTGACGGCGACGAGCTGATCCGGGCCCTGATCGACGCGGGCGGCCACGACCAGGAGTGGCTGACCGAGGAGCAGCTGGCCGCCAACCCGGTGCGCATTCCGGCCGCCGACTACCGCCGCTGGTTTGCCGCGCTGCCGCAGGAGCTGCGGGACGCGGTGACGGAGCACTGGGGCCCGCCGCCCGGCTCGATGTTCGTCGACACCAGCGCCGATCCCGAGGGCGACATCGTGCTGGCCGCGCTGCGCCGCGGCAACCTGCTGATCCTCATCCAGCCGCCGCGCGGCTTCGGCGAGAACCCGATCGCCATCTACCACGACCCGGACCTGCCGCCCTCCCACCACTACCTCGCCGCGTACCGCTGGATCGCCACCGCGCAGGCCGACGGCGGCTTCGGCGCCGACGCGATGATCCACCTGGGCAAGCACGGCAACCTGGAGTGGCTGCCCGGCAAGAACGCGGCCCTGTCCGCCGCCTGCGGCCCCGACGCCGCCCTCGGCGACCTCCCGCTGATCTACCCGTTCCTCGTCAACGACCCCGGCGAGGGCACCCAGGCCAAGCGCCGCGCCCACGCCACCCTCGTCGACCACCTGGTCCCGCCGATGGCCCGCGCGGACTCCTACGGCGACATCGCGCGCCTGGAGCAACTGCTCGACGAGCACGCCGCGATCGCCTCCATGGACCCGGCCAAGCTGCCCGCCGTGCGCGCCCAGATCTGGACGCTGATCCAGGCCGCGAAGCTCGACCACGACCTGGGCCTGGAGGACCGGCCGCACGACGCGGAGTTCGACGACTTCCTGCTGCACGTCGACGGCTGGCTCTGCGAGATCAAGGACGCCCAGATCCGCGACGGCCTGCACGTGCTGGGCCAGGCCCCCACCGCCGCCGCGCGTGTCAACCTGGTGCTGGCGATCCTGCGTGCCCGGCAGATCTGGGGTGGCACCACCGCGCTGCCGGGGCTGCGCGAGGCCCTGGGCCTCGACGAGTCCGCGGCCACCCGCGTGACCGCGGACGCGGCCGAGGAGCAGGCCCGCGCGCTGGTGCAGGCCATGGAGGACGCGGACTGGGCGCCGGAAGCCGTCGCCGAGACCGCCAAGGGCCTGCCAGAGGACGTGGCCCGCGTGCTGGAGTTCGCCGCCCGGCAGGTCGTGCCGCGGCTGGCCCGTACGACGGACGAGACCGATGCCGTCGTGCACGCCCTGAACGGCGGTTTCGTGCCCGCCGGCCCGTCCGGCTCGCCGCTGCGCGGCCTGGTCAACGTGCTGCCGACCGGCCGCAACTTCTACTCCGTCGACCCCAAGGCCGTGCCCAGCAGGCTCGCCTGGGAGACCGGCCAGGCCCTCGCGGACTCCCTCCTCGCCCGCTACCGCGAGGACAACGGCGGCACCTGGCCGGAGTCGGTGGGCCTGTCGCTGTGGGGCACCAGCGCGATGCGCACCGCGGGCGACGACGTCGCCGAGGCGCTGGCGCTGCTCGGCGTGCGGCCGGTGTGGGACGACGCGTCCCGCCGGGTCACCGGCGTCGAGGCCGTTCCCGCGCAGGAGCTGGGCCGCCCGCGCGTCGACGTCACCCTGCGCATCAGCGGCTTCTTCCGGGACGCGTTCCCGCACGTCGTGGGCCTGCTGGACGACGCGGTACGGCTGGCCGCGGGCCTGGACGAGCCGGACGAGGTCAACTTCGTGCGCGCCCACACCCGCGCCGACCTCGCCGCGCACGGCGACGAACGGCGCGCCACCACCCGCATCTTCGGCTCCCGGCCGGGGACGTACGGGGCGGGTCTGCTGCAGCTGATCGACAGCCGCGACTGGCGCAGCGACGCCGACCTCGCCGAGGTCTACACGGTCTGGGGCGGCTACGCCTACGGGCGCGGCCTCGACGGGCGCCCGGCCCGCGAGGAGATGGAGACCGCCTACCGGCGGATCGCGGTGGCCGCGAAGAACACCGACACCCGCGAGCACGACATCGCCGACTCCGACGACTACTACCAGTACCACGGCGGCATGGTCGCCACCGTCCGCGCGCTGACCGGCCGTTCCCCCGAGGCGTACATCGGCGACTCCACCCGCCCGGAGACGGTGCGCACCCGCTCCCTGGCCGAGGAGACCTCCCGGGTCTTCCGCGCCCGGGTCGTCAACCCCCGCTGGATCGAGGCGATGCGGCGGCACGGCTACAAGGGCGCCTTCGAACTGGCCGCCACCGTCGACTACCTCTTCGGCTACGACGCCACGACCGGTGTCGTCGCCGACTGGATGTACGACAAGCTCGCCCGCACCTACGTCCTGGACCCGGAGAACCGCGCCTTCCTCCAGGAGGCCAACCCCTGGGCGCTGCACGGCATGGCGGAGCGGCTGCTGGAGGCGGAGTCGCGCGGCATGTGGGCCGAGCCGGACCCGGAGGTCGTCGAGCAGTTGCGGCAGGCCTTCCTGGAGACCGAGGGCGACCTGGAGGGCGGGGAGTAGGGCGCCGCGGGCGTCACCCGACGGTCGGCGCCGCCGAGGCCGGGGGCGGCGCGGCCGAGGGGTTGACGATGAGCGTCGGCTCGCCCGGGACGGGTGTCGGCGCGATCAGGTCCTTGGGGTCCGTGGTCGGACTGGCGGTGGTCTGCGCGACGATCGTCGGGAAGTCCACCAGCCCGGTCCGCTCCATGACGGTGATGTGGTCCAGCACGGTGTCGTTGGCCTGGTCGGCCAGCTGCCGTACGAGGCTGTTCATGGTCGTGGAGCGGACCTTGGCGATCGTGTTGAAGATCTGGCCGTGGGTCAGCCGCAGGATGTTGGCGAGCTTGCTGTCGAAGTCGCCCCCGGAGGCGGAGGACAGGGTGCCGAGGAAGCCCATCTGCTGCGGCGTGGGCTGGTTGGGCAGCGGTATGCCGAGCTGCGCGGCCACCGTGCGGTCGGCGCTGTCCAGTGCCGTGTGCCCGTCGATGAGGTGCCGCCCGGCGGTCTTGACCGCCTGGGTGGTGCCCTTCTGCTCCGCCATCTGCCCGGCGGGGAACTCCCACAGCCCGGCGAGCCGCACCTTGACGACGAATTCCCGGTCGAGGGGGGTCAGCGGCCCGTACGGGGTGGTCACCGCCTGCGCCTCGGGGGAGGACGCCGCGACGTTCGCCCCGGACATCGCCGGGTACACGAGCGCGGCGATCGTGCACACCAGCGCTCCGGCGACCAGGGCGGTCCCCGCCGTGAACCGGTTGGCCTTCATCGCGCCTCCTGGGTGGGTCGGGATCCGTACGCGCTTCCGGACGGTAGGGCCCGTCGCGGGGCGGTGGTACTCCTGCGCGATTTCCCTGAGCGCGGGCGGTGGCTGTTGGTACGGTGCAATCTTTCGCCTGTGCAACGGAAAGTGCCCGGGGCGGCGCGGGCATGTCTCCCCCCGGTCTTGGGCGGGGCGACGGCCCCCCGTAACGCGGACGTCGGCCGGGAGCGCGAGCCTGGGCGCATGGACGCCACCGCGCTGGCACGTTCCCTGCTGGAACCGGTACCGGCCCATCGGACCGCGGGGATCCAGGTGCTGCGGGCCGAGGACTGCGCCGCCGAGGTGGCGTTGGACACCCCGCACGGGCTGACCAACGTGATCGGCAGCCTGCACTCCAGCGGGCTGATCGCCCTGCTCGACGCGGCGGGTCTGGCCGCGGTGATCGCCGCGGTCGAGGGCCCGGGGGAGTTCGACGGCGTGGTGCCGCTCGGGGCCGCGGCGACGGTGGAGTTCCTCGCTCCGGCACGCGGCCGGCTGGTGGCCTCCTGCGCGCTGGACGAGTCCGCGCGGCACACGCTGCGGGGCGTGCTGTCCGGGGACGGCGACCGGGCACGGCTGGCGACGGTCGCGGAGATCAGGGACGCGACGGGCGCCGTGGTGTGCCGCGGAGGCTTCGACTGGAGCGTCCGCCGGGTCCGCCGCGCCTGACCGGGAAACGCCCGGCGAACATCCGACGGCGGGACGGGGAAGGCGCCGCCGGGGCCCCGGCGGCGCCGTACGGTGACCGCACTGCAGGAGAGATCACCGGGGAGCGGGGCGAGAGGTGGGAGACTGGCTGAGCGCCGACAACGTGGTGGCGGTGCTGACCGCGCTGCTCGGTCTGGTGGTCTCCGTCGGCGTGGTCTGGTACGAGCGCCGCGTCCCGCGCCGGCGGCGCATCGGCTACCGCGTCCAGATGGACACCCCCATCGGCAGCGACGACCCCGACGGCGGGGGCGGCGGCCGCAGCGTACGGCTCGGGCTCTTCAACGACCTCCCCGACATGTCGGACGCCACGCTGGTCCTGATCCGGGTCGAGAACGACGGCGGCGAGGCCGTCACCGACACCGACTACACCAACCGCGACCCGGACCGGGCGCTCACCGTCGTCTTCGCCGGCCGCACGGTACGCGGCGTGGCCGTCACCGAGGCCGATGCCGGGCCGCTGATGGACCACTTCGCCCCCGCGGGGGACACCGGCGGCGTACGGCACCAGGGCAACGTGATCCACCTGCCACGGGTCCCCCTCAACCGGGGCCAGCACTTCAAGCTGCTCGTGCTGCTCAGCGGCGGCCACGTCGGCGGCGGCGTCCGGGTCACCGGCGGCGTCCGCGACGGCGTGGTGGTCCCCAACAAGGCCATGCCGGTGGACGCCAAGCCGCCGCTGTTCAGCCGGGCCGCCCGGTGGATCACCATCCTGCTCACCCTCCACGTGACCGTCCTGGCCGGCATCATCGTCGTCCGCGAGGACCCGCCGCCGCCCATCGGCTGCGCCGCCGGACGGCTCACCGTCACCGGCTCCACCGCCTTCGCCCCGGTCGTGGACGAACTCGCCCGCCGCTACGCCGGGGACTGCCCCGACGCGAGGATCACGGTCGACGCGCACGGCAGCAACGAGGGCGTCCGCGAACTCGCCGACACCCGGGCCTCCGGCGTCGTCGCCCTCTCCGACGGCCCCAAGCCGGACGGCGAGCCGCGCCTGGAGGAGAACCGCGTCGCCGTCTCCGCCTTCGCGCTGGTCGTCAACGACGACGTCCCGGTCCGGGACCTGACCGTCGAGCAGATACGGCGCATATACAGCGGGTCCGTCGTCAACTGGAGGCAACTGGGCGGCCCCGACCTGACCGTCCTCCTCGTCAGCCGCAACGCGGACTCCGGCACCCGCGACCTGTTCCGCCGCCACATCCTCGGCGGCCACGGCGAGCCCGCCTTCACCTCGCGCGACTGCCGCACCCGCAACTCCCCCGACGACAAGGCCATCCGCTGCGAGCTGGACAGCACGGAACAGGTCCTCAAGACCGTCGCCCGCCTCCCCGGCGCCATCGGCTACGGCGAACTGCGCGCCGCCACGGCCTCCCAGGGCCTGCACACCCTGAGCATCAACGGCCGCACCCCCACCCCGGCCGCCATAGGCGACAGCAGCTACCCCTTCACGGAGATCGAGTACGCCTACACCTACGACCGCCCCGCCACGGGCTCGCTCGCCGCGAGCTTCCTCACCTACATGATCCGCGGCGCCGGCCAGGACGTCGTCAAGTCCCACGGCCACCTCCCCTGCTACAGCCCCGAAGGCCTGGAACGCTGCCGCCGCTGACCCCCCGCCCCCGCCCCCGGCTCACCCGCCCGCCCGGCCACCCCGTCCGCGCACCCACGACCGGACACCGTGCCGTGCGCCCGCGCCGAGGACGAGCGCGACGAGGACCGCCCCCCAGTCGACGACATGGGGCAGACCGGGGAAGAAGGCGAAGAACGCGAGCGTGGCGACACTCGTCGCGGCGAAGGCCGCGATCCCTGCCCTGCGCAGTTGCTGCGGCTGGTTCTCATCGCTCATGGCCGGCCTGCTCACTGCGTGACGTAGTGGCACTGTGAGACGCGCCGGGTGCCGTTGACGACCAGGTGGGCGCAGGCCTTGCCGAAGAGCGGCAGGGTCTGAGGGGCGTTGTTGCGCATGGGGTCGATCTTGCACTCGGCGTGCGTCTTCCCGGGGGACGTCCGGTACGTCCGGTTGTTGGTGTCGGCATACGTGAAGTCGATGCGCCAGTTGCAGAAGCCGCGTGTGAGGGCGGCTGCGAAGGCACAGTCGACCCCCGCGTTCTGGTAGGTGATCCGGCGGCCGCTGCCACGCACGATGTGGGTGAACGTGCAGCCGGTGGGGATCTTCACGGTGGCACCGCCGACGCTGTACTCGAAGGTCGAGACGGGGGTGGTGCCCACGGCCGTGGCATGGGCCTGCTGGGGGCCCGACAGGGCGAGCACGCAGGCCGCCGCGGAGGTGGCGGCGAGCCGCAGGATGTGTTTAGTGGCCACGGGAATGTCCTTCCGGGTGGGTGGGACCGGATAAACCCTGAGGTCGGGGCCGTGGTTGTGGTCGGGGCGTCGCTTCACCCCCATCGTGTGATCTTGAAGCACGCCGGGGCACGGGAGATGTACCGGTGTACGTCATGCGGGTTTCGCCGGGGCGTGGGGCGGGGTGGCGGGGGGCAGCGTTACGGTGGGAAAGGCGTACGCCCGTTCCCGCGGACCCGGAGGTGAGAGGCGGCATGACGACGCTCCCGCACCCCGCGGACCTGGATCTGCTCGCCGGGATGCAGGTCGACTACACCGACCAGGACGACCCCGTGCTGATCCGGCCGGACGGCAGCCCGGTCGAGACGTGGCGCGAGAACTACCCGTACGACTTCCGCATGGAGCGCAAGGAGTACGAGTGGCACAAGCGGCTCCAGCAGATAGAGCTGCTGAAGCTGCAGAGCTGGATCAAGGAGACCGGCCGGCGGCTGGTGATCGTCTTCGAGGGGCGCGACGCGGCCGGCAAGGGCGGGACGATCAAGCGGTTCACCGAGCACCTGAACCCGCGCGGGGCGCGGGTGGTGGCGCTGGAGAAGCCGACCGAGCGCGAGCGCGGGCAGTGGTACTTCCAGCGGTACGTGGAGCACCTGCCGACCGCGGGCGAGATCGTGCTCTTCGACCGGTCCTGGTACAACCGGGCCGGCGTGGAGCGGGTCATGGGCTTCTGCACGGAGGACGAGTACCAGCGGTTCATGCGGCAGGCGCCCGCCTTCGAGCGGATGCTCGTGGACGACGGCATCGACCTGGTGAAGTTCTGGTTCTCCGTGTCGCGCGACGAGCAGCGGACCCGCTTCACGATCCGCCAGGTCGACCCGGTGCGGCAGTGGAAGCTGAGCCCGATGGACCTGGCCTCCTTGGACCGGTGGGACGACTACACCGAGGCCAAGGTCACGATGTTCCGGGAGACCGACACCGAGCAGGCGCCCTGGACGGTGGTGAAGAGCAACGACAAGAAGCGGGCCCGTGTGGAGGCGATGCGCGCCGTGCTGGGCCGCTTCGACTACGGCGACAAGGACGAGGAGGTCGTGGGCGTGCCCGACCCGAGGATCGTCGGTGCCGCCGCGAACCTGCTCGAGGCCGGCGAGGCCTGAGCCTTCGCCCCCGGCGCGGGCGTGGTGGATGATCCGTCCATTCCCGGCCGGCGGCCCGCGCGCCGGGACCACCGTCCACATCCAGCCCTGGACCTGGGATGATCCCCTGCGCCCACCCACCCCCGCGCGCCCCCAGGAGCCCGCTTTGGCCGACACCCCCAGCCCCGTGCCGCCGGTCACCGGGCCCGGTGCGGACGATGCGGACCGGGCCGTCCTGGCCGGAGCGGAGGCATGAGCGTGGCGGCCGGTGGCCCGGGGTGGGTGGACCTGTCCGTGCCCGTGGTGACCGGCATGCCGGTGTACCCCGGCGACCCCGAGGTCGAGGTCGTTCCCGCCCTGCGGGCCGCCGAGGACGGGGTGAACGTGCTGCGGCTGCACCTGGGCTCCCAGTCCGGCACGCACGTCGACGCCCCCTTCCACGTGGACGACGCCTGGCCCGCCCTGGACGAGCTGCCGCTGGACCGCTTCGCGGGACCGGCCGTCGCCGCCGACGTGCGCGGGCTCGCCCCGAGGGCGGCCGTCACGCCCGGGGCGCTGGCCCCCGCGCTGGCGGCGGCCCGCCCGGGCTCGGTGCTGCTGCTGGCCACCGGCTGGTCCGCCCACTGGGGCACCGGCCACTACGCGGCCCACCCCTGGCTCACCCCGGAGGCGGCGCGAGCGGTGGTGGACGCCGGGATCCGCACGGTGGCCGTCGACGCCCTCAGCGTCGACCCGACGCCCGATCCAGGCGACCCGGACCCGGACTACTCCCTCCCCGCCCACCGCGTGCTGTGCGGGGCGGGCGGGGTCATCGCGGAGAACCTCACCAACCTGGCCCCGGTCCTGGCCGCCCTGGCCGAGGGCCGCGCGGTCGACGTCGCCCTCTTCCCCCTCCGGCTCGCCGCCGCGGACGGCGCCCCGGTCCGCGCCGTCGCCCGCGTCCACGGCTGACCCGCGACGCGGGCGAGGCCGCCCCGGAAACCTCCGGGGCGGCCTCGCCCGTGTGCGTCGTACCCGTGTGCGTCCGCCGGACGGCGTCACTTGGTGAAGTACAGGTACTTCCACGGGCCGTAGGTGGTGGCGTTCAGGCTGTCGCCCGAGCTGCCCTTGATGTACGAGGAGCGCATGCGGGCCCGGATCCCGGCCTCGCCCGGGGCCCCCAGCTGCACGCGGCACTTGCCGTCGGTCCCCAGCTGGAAGTACTCGGTGCCCGCGGAGTACCAGCGGCCCTGGTAGTAGACCTGCAGCTCGAACCGCTGCGAGCGGCCCGCGTGGTAGGTCATCGACGTCGTGAGCAGCGGGTCGGTGTTCTTGTGGAACCAGTAGTACGTGGTCGAGCCGATCTTGCCCGTCTTGTAGTGATGGGAGACGGACGTGGAGACCTTGACCTGCGTGCCGATCGAACGGGACACCGACTTCGGCGCGTAGGAGAAGTCGCCGCCGAACGACGCCCAGAACGTGGTGTTCCGGGTGACCTTGTACGTCACCTTGAAGTCGCCGGAGGAGTTGACCTTGCCGGTCTTGACCAGCTTCTTCGTGCCGTCCGACGCCTTGGCGTAGATCGACAGCACACGGCTCTTGCCGGTCTTGCCGAGGTGACCCGTGACGGTGGCGGTCGAACCGTAGGAGTAGGTCGAGTGGTTGGTCTTGATGCTGACCGAGGTGGCCGCCCGGGAGACCGCGACGCTGTCCTTGCCCAGGGCGGCGACGTGCGTGGCGTCGCCCGCGAAGTGCGCGGAGTAGGTGACGGTGCCGCCGGTGTACGGGGTGTCCGTGAAGCTGAACGTGCCGTTGGACGCCACCGTCTTGGTGCCGAGCGACTTGCCCTTCGGGGTGGTGAGGTCGGTCCGCGTCACCGTGACCTTGGTACCGGCCGGGAAGGGCGCGGAGGCCGTGAGCTTGCCGCTGACCGTGATCTTCGTGGTCCGCTTGGCGGTGGCGGGGGCGTTCACGGTGAGCGTGGTGGCGGCCCGGGTGACGTTGACGGTCCTCTTGGCGGTGGCGGCGGCGTGGGTGGCGTCGCCCGCGTAGCTGACCGTGTAGGTGTTGTTGCCCTGGACGGCGGGGGTGTCCTTGAGCTGGAAGACGTTGTACTCGCCGATCGTCGCGGTACCCAGCGGGGTGCCGGTCCCGCCGTGGCTGTCGGTGCGGGTGATGGTGACCGCGGTACCCGGCGCGTAGTCCTCGGTCGAGCCGAGGGAGCCGCTGATCGTGACCTCCGCGCCGGGCAGGGCCGTCGCCGGGGCGGACACGTTGAGGGTGGTCGAGGCCCGGGCGACGGTGACGGTGGCCGTCGCGCTGGCGGCGGCGTGGGTGGCGTCGCCCGCGTAGCTGACCGTGTAGGTGTTGTTGCCCTGTACGGCCGGGGTGTCCTTGATCTGGAAGGTGCCGTCTTCGGCGATGGCCGCGTTCCCGAGCGCGGTGCCGGTCGTGTCGGTCGGGTCGGTGCGGGTGACGGTGACCTCGGTCCCGGCCGCGAACGGCTCGGTGGAGCCGAGGATGCCGGTGACCGTGACCTCCGCGCCGGGCACCGCCGTGGCGGGGGCGTTGACGGTGAGGGTGGTCGCGGCCTCGGCGACGTTGGCGGTGTCCCCGGCGGTCGCGACGGCGGTGGGGCCGTCGGCGGCGGCCGGCGTCGCCGTGACCCCGAGCAGGGACGCGGTGGCGAGCAGGACGGACAGAGCCGTCCCGCCCGCGAGGTGGCGGGTGCGCAAGCTGGTTCCCCCCAGGCAGGCGTGGGTGGCCGGAGGTCTTCCGGCGAGACGTGGGTGCGCCGCGGGGCGCGGACCCCGTGGCGGGCCCGGCGCGCCTTCGTCGGCGGCAAGAGGGAACGCTACGTCATGCCTCTGACAGCGGGCCACCGCATTGTCGGCCCGCGCCGATCCGTAACCGGCGCTTCGCCCGGCGGTGGGGATACCGTGGCCGATTCGATGCCCGGCTCCGTACAACCTCCTTGCCGGGAAGGCGTGTTCACCGGTCGGCGACCCGCACGGTGACGGTCCACTCCCGCAGTCCCAGGCAGGCCACCTGGTCCGGGGCGGTGGGTGTGGCGCACAGCGGCTGGGTGGCGGTGAGCCGCGCCGTGCCGGGGGCGGTGGCGCGGTAGGCGGCGATGGTGTCGCCGCGGGGGGCGCCGATGCCCGCGTTGGTGGGGGCGAGGGCGCCGCCCTCGCCGGTGACGGGGGACCACGGGCGGTCCGGCGTGCCGTCGAGGGTGACGCGGACGGTGCCGCCCGCGGTGACGCAGACGGTGCGGCCGGTGTCCGCGGCGGTGAGCGCGGCCCCGGCCGCGCAGGCCCCTCCCGAGCCCGCCCCGGAACCGTGGCTGCCGGTGGCGCCCGGGGCGCTGCTCCGGCCGCCGTCCGCGGGGCCGCCGGACTGCGTGCCGCAGCCGGTCAGCAGGAGTGCGGTCGCCGCGAGGACCGCGGCTGTCGTGTGACGCATGGATGGCCTCCTTTCCTCTTTGACGTGTTCCAGGCGCAAAAGGGTCCCGGCCGCCTGCCGGCGGCCGGGACCCTTCCCGCGGGGGCGGTGTCGTCGACCACGAAGCCGGTCTGCAGGGAGGAGTCCTCGGTGCCGGTGAACTTCAGGGTCACGGTGGAGCCGGCGAAGGAGGACAGGTCGAAGGACTTCTGGGTGCACCCGGTGCCCTTGTCGAGGTTGGACCAGGTCGCCAGGGTGGTGGAGCCGGCGGTCAGGGTCAGCTTGTCGTAGGCGGTGGTGGTGGTCGTCTCGGCGGAGTCGACGTGCAGCCACAAGGTCAGCGTGGCACGGCAGCCGCTCGGCACGCTCACCGTCTGGGAGAGCGTGTCGGTGTGGGTGGAGCCGTAGCCGTCCAGCCAGGCCTTGTACGTGCCGCCGTGGGCGGCCTCACCGAAGTCGCTGGTGATGACGCCGCTGGACGCCGTCCACGAGGTGCTGCCGGACTCGAAGCCCGGGTTGCCGAGCAGCTGGGCCGCGGTGCAGGTGCCGCCGCCCGCGGGGGAGACGGTCCAGCCGAAGGAGGCGGAGCCGGAGGCGCCGGTGCCGTCGGTGGCGGTCACCGTGGTCTGGCAGGTGCCCGCGGCCGTGGGGGTGCCGGAGATCAGGCCGGTCGAGGCGCTGATGCCGAGCCCCGTGGGGGCCAAAGGTCCGGGGCCGGATTTCCCCAGGGTTTTCCCTGTATGCCCGGCCCGCGCCGTCCGGTCCTTGACCTTGTCGCAGCGTCAAGGTCTCTACTGGGCTCATGCGCATCGGAGAACTCGCCGCCCTCGCCGGGGTCACCACCCGCACCGTGCGGCACTACCACCGCATCGGGCTGCTGCCCGAGCCCGCGCGCCGGGTCAACGGCTACCGCGACTACGGTCTGCGCGACGCCGTCGAGCTCACCCGCATCCGGCGCCTGACGGAGCTCGGCCTCGGCCTCGACGAGGTCAGGGACGTGCTCGCGGACGACGCGGGCAAGGAGCTGCACGAGGTGCTGGCGGAGCTCGACGCGGACCTCGCCCGGCAGGAGGAGGCCATCCGGTCGCGGCGGGTCCGCCTCGCCGAACTCCTCGCGCAGGCCGAGGCCGGCGGCGGACTGCCCGCGGAGGCACCGGTCTCCCCGGAACTGGCCGTGCTCTTCGCCGAGATGGCCCGGACCTCGGCGGAGCTGGCCGGGCCCGAGCCCGCGATGGCCGTGAAGGAGCGCGAGTTGCTCGCGCTGCTGGACACGGCGGCCACCCCCGAGGCCCGGGGCTGGCTCACCGGCCTGCTGCGCTCCATGGGCTCCGATCCGGGCGCGATGCGCCGCGCCTACGAGGTGTACGCGCGGATGGACGAACTGGCCGGGGCGGCCGTGGACGACCCCCGGGTCGCGGAGGTGGCCCGGGCGATCGCCGACTCCGTCCCGGACGAGGTCGCCGCCTCGATCGACGCCGCCGGTGAGGACGGCACGGTGGAGGGCGGTGCGGAGGGCGGCTTCGCCGCCGCGTTCTTCGACGACCACGCGCCCGCCCAGGCCGAGGCCGTACGGCAGGCGATCCGGCTGCTGCGCGAGCGTGCCCGGTGAGCCGCCGGGGGGCGTGGGCGCTGGGCACCCTGGTGGTGGCCGAGGCGGTGCTCGCCGCGTGCCTGGTGGCGGGCGTGCCGGTGCCGGAGCCGGTGCTCTGGGGCGCGGAACTGTGCATGACCGCCGTGCTGCTGTGGCGGTTGCCGAAGGTGGTGCGGGCGCACCGGGACGCCCGGCGGCGGGGCCTGTCGCGCCGCCGGGCCGCGTGGACCGCCGTGCGGGACACCGTCCCGGTGCCCGCGCGGCGCCTGATGCGCCATGAACTCGCCCTGTCCGTGAGCCTGGTGCGCTGGATCGCGCGCCGTCCGCACGGGGTGGGCGAGGGCGCCGTGGCCGTCCCGTACACCGGGGCGCAGACGGCGACGATGTACGGCTTCCTCTTCGTCTCCGTCGTCGAGACGGTGGTGCTCGCGCTGGTCATCCCCTGGCCAGCGGTGCACGCCGTCACCCTCGTCCTCGACGTCTGGGGCTGCTTCTTCGTCCTGGCCCTGCACGCGGCCTGCGTGGTGCGCCCGCACGTCGTGGGGGCGGACGGCTCGCTGCGGCTGCGGTACGGCGCTCTCGTCGACGTCCGTGTACCCGCCGGGCGCATCGCCGCGGCCCGTGTCGACCGGCGCTTCCCCGACGGACGGCTCGTCACGCTCGCCGGGGACGGCACCGTCGACCTGGTCGTCGGCGGCCAGACCACGGTGACCGTCGAACTGACCGAGCCCGTCACGTTCCTGCGCCCCCTCGGGGTGCCCGCGCAGGCCCGCGTCCTGCGCTTCCACGCCGACGACCCGCGCGCCGCCGTGGCGGCCCTGGGGGTGGGCGCGGTGCCGGGGGCTCGGGTAACGTTGCCGTCCCCAGCAGCGGACGTACCGAGGAGGTGAGACCCATTACCGCCATGTCAGGTTGGGTGCTCTCCCCCTGCGGCCCCGCGGTCCGGACGACCTAGGCCGTCGAGAGCGCCCCGCGGCGCCCCGAAAGGCCCCCATGTCCTCCGCTTCACGCGCTCCTTCCGGCTCGTCTCCCGCCGGCTCCTCCTCTTCCGCCCTTCCGCCCCCCGCGTCGCTCGCGCCGGTCGTGTCCGTGCTCCGGGCGGCCGGCTGCGTGTTCGCCGAGGACGAGGCCCGGCTGCTCGTCTCCGCCGCCCGGACACCCGACGAGCTCGCCACCCTGGTGGAGCGCCGGGTGGCCGGGCTCCCGCTCGAACACGTGCTGGGCTGGGCCGAGTTCTGCGGCCTGCGGATCGCCGTCGGCCCGGGGGTCTTCGTCCCGCGCCGCCGTACGGAGTTCCTCGCCCGCGAGGCCGTCGCGCTCGGGCGCGCCCTGGGCCGGCCCGGCGCCGTCGTCGTCGACCTGTGCTGCGGCTCCGGCGCGGTGGGCGCCGTCCTGGCCGCCACGCTCGACCGGCCCGTGCTGCACGCGGTCGACATCGACCCGGCGGCGGTCGCCTGCGCCCGCCGCAACCTCGCCGCGGCGGACGGCCGCGTCCACGTCCACGAGGGCGACCTCTACACCCCCCTTCCCGCGGAGCTGCGCGGCCGCGTCGACGTCCTGGTCGCGAACGTGCCCTACGTCCCCAGCGAAGCCGTCGCCCTCCTCCCCCCGGAGGCCCGTGACCACGAGCCCCGCGTCGCCCTCGACGGCGGGGCCGACGGCCTCGACGTCCTCCGCCGGGTCGCGGCCGCGGCGCCCGCGTGGCTCGCGCCGGGCGGCCGCCTCCTCTTCGAGACCGGTGAGGAGCAGGCCCCGGACGCCGTCGCCGCGGTCGCCCAGGCCGGGCTGGAGGCGCGGGTGGCCGTGTCTGAGGAGCTGTACGCGACGGTCGTGATCGCCTCGGCCCCCGTGGTGTAGCCCGCCGGGACCCGCGCCCGTCGGCCGGACCCCGTGCCCGCCCGAAATCCTCGCCGTGGGTGAAACCGCGGTTCCTCCGTGTGAATCAACGCCTTATTGGGTGACGCAGGCCACATGGCCTGCGTCACCCAATGGGCGATTTGTCTGGGTCTGCGTGTGACGTGGCCGATATGACGTGCGCCACTTTCGCGGCTCCTTAGTAGAAGCCGTCCCGGAATCCCCTTCCCACGCCTGAGCGGCGGGACTTTCGTCCCTGGTCCCACAACTAATCCCGTTAGTAATAGGGGTGCATTGACCCCGGGATTTAAGTCGGCCAACAATTCATGGCGTACCCCACGGAAGAGGAATTACTCGAATGCAGATCTCCGCTATGTCGAAGCTCAACCGCGTCGCCAAGGCCAAGAAGATCTCCCTCGGCTGCGCCGCTGCCGGCGTCGCCGTCGTCGCCGGTGGCGTGGCCATGGCCCCCACCGCCTCCGCCGCCCCCATGGCGCAGTCGGGCTCCGTCAACACGTGGATCAACGAGTCCCTGAAGGTGATGCGTGCCAACGGCATCCCGGGCACGTACAACGGGATCTACAAGAACCTGATGCGTGAGTCCTCCGGCAACCCGAGCGCCATCAACGGCTGGGACTCGAACGCGGCCAAGGGAATTCCCTCGAAGGGTCTGATGCAGGTGATCGACCCGACCTTCAAGGCCTACCACGTCCCCGGTACCTCGTGGAACATCTACGACCCGGTCGCCAACATCACCGCCGCCTGCAACTACGCGGCCCACGTCTACGGCACGATCGACAACGTCAACTCGGCGTACTGATCGCCCGCGCGCGACGCTTTCCGCGCGACGCATCCCTGGGGACGCCCCCGGCAGCAATGGCTGCCCGGGGGCTTCCCCCTTTTCGCGTTCCCGGATTCCACGCGCTTTTCCGGGCACGGTTCCGCCCCGGCTTTTCCTCCCCGGACCTGGACAGACGAACCGTGCTGGTCCACGCTGTCCGACCATGACCGTCGCCCCTGACCGCCCGGCCGAGGCCGAGGCCCTGCACGCCGCCGCCGAGGACATAGCCGCCCTGCTCCGCGGGTGCCAGGACACCTCGGTGCCGATCCCCGGTGCCGAGTGGACGGTCGGGGAGGCCGCGGCGCACCTGATGCTCGCAGGCGAACTCATGGCCGCCCTGGCGGAGGGCCGTGAGCAGCCGTACGGCGACGGCACCCCCGGCAGCCTCGCCGCCGCGAACGCCGCGTCCCTCGACGCCTTCCCCGAACGCGACGGCGCGATCCTGGCCGACGGGATCGTGCGGCACGCCCGCGCGTTCACCGACGCGGCCGCGACCCGCGCGCCCGGCATGCCGGTGGTCACCCCACTCGGCCCCATGGACCTGGCCACGCTCGGCTCGTACCTGCTCACCCACATGCTCGGCCACGGTTACGACATCGCGGTCGCCCTGCGCCGTCCCCACATGATCGACCGCGAGCGCGTCGCCCGCTGCATGCCCTTCCTCAAGGCGGCCATGCCCCGGGTCGTCGACGCGCGGGCGGCGGCCGGATTCTCCGCCTGCTACGCGCTGCGCGTCCCGGGGATCACACGCTTCGCCGTGACCTTCACCGACGGTGCGGCCGAGCTCGCGGACGAGCCGCCGCGCCGACCCGACTGCACCATCACCACCGAGCCGGTCACCTTCTTCCTGATCGCGCTCGGTCGCCGGGGCGCCACCGCCGCCATGGCCCGCGGCAAGATCGCCGCCTGGGGCCGCCGCCCCTGGCTAGCCCCCCGCTTCCCCACCCTCTTCACCGCTCCCTAGTTCCGGCCGGGTCCCGGTCCGGCCCCGGCCAGTCGCCGGGGAGGGTGTACGTCCAGCCCGGCTGCCAGACGAAGGGCGCCAGGACGCTCTCCGTCAGGGGGATCCCGCCCAGCAGGCAGGCCAGGACCCAGCGGTTGGCGGAGTGGGCGATCAGCAGGACGCGCCGGCCGTCCCACCGCCGGGCCAGGTCGTGCAGGAGCGCGTCGGTGGCGGCGAGCACCTGCCGGTAGCTCTGACCGCCGCCGGGGAATGGCTCGTCGACGCGCCGCAGGCGCTGGGCCGCGACGAGCCGGACCGGGCGTCCGTTCAGCGCGCCGTAGTCGCACTCGCGCAGCCGGGGGTCCTGGTGGACCGGCGGCCGCCCGTCGGGGAAGGCGAGGGCCGCGGTCTCCACGGCACGGTGCAGGTCGGAGGTGTACACCGCCGCGATGTCCTGGCCGCGGCGGCGTTCGCCCAGCTCCCTCGCCTGCCGGCGGCCGCGCTCCGACAGCCGGCCGGGCAGCCGGCCGGTGGCGATGCCCGCCTCGTTGTCGGTGGTCGTGGCGTGCGTCTCGTAGATCAGCTCCACAGCCATCGGGGCCTCCCCGGGGTCGGGTGCGTCAGAGGGTGGCGGCAGCCCGGAAGGTGCGCCGGTAGGCCAGGGGGGAGACGCCGATGGCGGCGTGGAGGTGCTGCCGCAGGGACGTCGCGGTGGCGAAGCCCACCTCGCCGGCGATGCGGTCGACCGGGAGGTCGCTGGACTCCAGCAGGTGCCGGGCCCGGGCGACCCGCTGCTGGATGAGCCACTTGCCCGGGCTCGTGCCGACCTCGTCCCGGAAGCGCCGGGCGAAGGTCCGCAGGCTCATCCGCGCGTGGTCCGCGAGGTCGTTCAGGGTGAGCGGCAGGTCGAGGTGCTCCAGCGCCCACTGCCGCGTCGCCGCGGTGCCGGCGTCCGCGGTCTCCGGCACGGGCTGGTCGATGTACTGCGCCTGGCCGCCGTCCCGCCAGGGCGGCACCACGCAGCAGCGGGCCACGAAGTTGGCCACCGCGCTGCCGTGGTCCTCGCGCACCAGGTGCAGGCAGACGTCCACGCCGGACGCGGCCCCGGCGGAGGTGAGGACGTCGCCGTCGTCGACGAAGAGCACGTCCGCGTCGAGCGCCACACCGGGGAACATCCGCCGGAAGCGTTCGGCCAGCGCCCAGTGGGTGGTGGCGGGGCGGCCGTCGAGGAGACCCGCGGCGGCGAGCGCGAAGGCCGCCGTGCAGATGGAGACGATGCGGGTGCCCGGCCGGATCGTGCCGAGCGCGGCCGCGACCGGGGCGGGGAGCTCGGCGGTGATCCGCGACTGGTCGTACGGCGGGATCACGACGGTGTCGGCGGTGGCCAGCACCTCGGGGCCGTTCTCGACGGCGACCGAGAAGTCGGAGTCCGTGCGCACGGGGCGCCCGTCGACGGTGCAGGTCAGCACCTCGTAGCGGCCCCCGGCGGAGCCGAAGACGCGGTTGGGGATGCCCAGCTCGAAGGGGTAGACGCCGTCAAGAGCGAGGACGACCACACGATGCATGGCACGATCTTATCGGAGGATGGCAATCAGGCCATTTCCCCGGGCCCGCGCGGTCGGCAGGCTGGGGTCCATGACCGAAACACCCCGCACCATGTGCGCGATCACCCAGGACGTCCTCGGCGGACCCGAGGTACTGCGGGAGGCGGAGCTGGAGCGCCCCACCCCCGGCGTCGGGCAGTTGCTCGTCCGCGTCCACGCCGCCGGGCTCAACCCGACCGACACCAAGCACCGGCAGACCGGGCTCTTCCTCGGCGGCCCGCCGCCCGTCCTCGGCTGGGACGTCTCCGGCGTCGTCGAGGAGACCGGGCTGGGAGTGGCCCTCTTCCAGCCCGGCGACGAGGTCTTCGGCATGCTCCCCTACCCGCACGGTGTGGGCTCCCACGCCGAGTACGTCACCGGGCCCGCCCGCGCCTTCGCCCGGAAGCCGTCCGGCATGAGCCACGTGGAGGCCGCCGCGGTCCCGCTGGTCGCGCTCACCGCCTGGCAGGCCCTCGTCGACGTCGCCGCCGTCCGCCCCGGGCAGCGCGTGCTCGTCCACGCCGCCGCGGGAGGCGTCGGCCACGTCGCCGTACAGATCGCCAAGTCCCGCGGCGCGTACGTCATCGGCACGGCGAGCGCCGCCAAGCACGACTTCCTGCGCGGCCTCGGCGCCGACGAACTGATCGACTACCGCACGGCCGACTACGCCGAGGCCGTCCGCGACGTGGACGTCGTCCTCGACCCCCTCGGCGGTGCCGAGTCCCTCCGCTCCCTGCGCACCCTGCGCGAGGGCGGGCTGCTCGTCACCATCCTCCCGATCGGCCTGCCCGAACTCCTCGCGGAGGCCGACCGCCTGGGCGTGCGCGCCACCGGCATGATCGTCGAGGCCGACCACGCCGGCATGACCGCGATCGCCCGCCTGGTCGAGGAGGGTGCCCTGCGCGTCACGGTCGCCGACACCTTCCCCCTGTCCGAGGCCGCGAAGGCCCACGCCGCCCTGGAGACGGGACGTACGACCGGGAAGCTGGTCCTCACGGTGCGCTGACGTTCCTGGGCTCGCGAGCCGTACGGGCACCGGGGCAGGGCTCGAACCTGCGTCCACCCGGTCCCGAGCCGGGCGCTCCACCGCTGAGCTTCCCGGTGCCCGTACGGCCCCCGACGAGGGCAGGGCTCGAACCTGCGTCCAACCGGTTAAGAGCCGGCCGCTCCACCGCTGAGCTTCCCCGTCGGTGCCCCGATCCTGGCCGCCACGGCGGCCGGGCGTCAATGCAATTGGGCGTCGAGGTCCGCCGCCGCCGGGCGGAGCGGACGTCCGGAGAAGAAGCCCGCCGACCGCAGCACGCCGGCCAGTACCGGGTCGCCGACCTCTACCCCGTGCACGAGCTCCGGCGTGGGCCGGAAGGGCACCGGGGCGGCCGCCGGCCGCGGTTGCGTCCAGCCGCCCGCGACGGGATCGACGCCGTGCCGCCGGCACACCTCCTCCACCAGCGACCGCGGGCACACCGCCTCGCCGCGCAGCACCTGCCAGGGCAGCGGCAGTTCGGCCCACACGCCGGTGTCCGGGTGCAGTCCCCCACCGGTCTGCCGGTGCCAGGCGGCCACGTCGGCGGCGACCAGGAGCAGGACCTTGCCGGGGCAGAACCGGTCGGCGACCTCCTCGGCGGCCATGGCCCGCAGGAGCGAGAACCAGTGGGCCCGGGCCTTGGTCCAGGCCCGGGCGGTCTGGTTCCAGGTGGTCGAGTCGTCGCCGCGGCGCACGACCATCGTCGTCCGGTCCAGGGGCTGCCGCCGCCATGCGGCCTCGAGCAGCTCGGCCACGTCCAGCAGGAAGCGGTACCAGATCCCGAGCAGCCGTCCCCGCTGCCCGTCGTCGAGGTGGCCGAGCACCTCTGCGGTGGGGTGGACGTGCGCGACGGCGTACCAGTTGGTGCGGTGCGGCCGTCGGCGCAGCTCCTCGAACAGGGCGTCCGCCACCTCGTCGTACGGGGGCTGCTGGCCCGAGACCGTGAACTCGCTGCGCAGGTTGGCGCGGGCGGTGAGGTAGGCCACGAAGGCCGCGGTCGGGGTGTCGGCCGCGAACTCCTCGTAGGCCAGCCGGGAGGCGAGTCCGCTCCTGCCGACCAGCGTCACCTCCCGCTTGCGCTGCTCGACCAGGATGCGCGCCAGCTTGGCCTCCATACGGCGCAGCAGCCGGAACCGCTTGTTGTACAGCCGCTTCGACATCTCCCCGAGCCCCGCGTCCGCGCGCCCGGCCCGGTCGAGGCGGTCGGTGAGGAAGTCGTTCGCCCCGAACCGCTTGGCGATCCGTTCGCCGGCCGCCCGGATCGCCGTCTCCACCTGCGCCGGATCGTCCCCGGACGCCCCGGCCGGCTCCGGCAGCCCCGGGAACAGCTCCGCGGCACGGGCCAGCTGGCGCTGGGCCCCGACGGGCCGGGCGAAGTCCTCCAGCATCGAGGTGTAGCCGTGCCACAACGTGTTCAGCGAGCCGCTCGCCGCCTTCTCCAGCGCACGCCGGGTACGGCGAGCGGGCCGTCGGCCGTCGCCGTCGAGCAGCCGGAGGGCGAGATGGGCGATGTCCTCGGGGCGCTTGCGCCGGTCGAGGGACGCGTACAACTCCCGCAGGACCGAGGTGTTCTGGGACATGTGCCCAGGCTGGCGCACGCGGCGGGGAGGGCACCACCGGTTAATGCCGACGATCGTCAACTTTCGGTTGACGATGAACCATCGTCAACCTATCGTTGACGCATGACGCAGCAGATCCGGCTCGACGATCTGATCGAAGCCATCAAGAAGACCCATCCCGACGCCCTCGACCAGCTCTCGGACGCCGTCATCGCCGCCGAGCACCTGGGGGAGGTCGCCGACCACCTCATCGGGCACTTCGTCGACCAGGCCCGGCGGTCCGGCGCCTCCTGGACCGACATCGGCACGAGCATGGGCGTGACCAAGCAGGCCGCCCAGAAGCGCTTCGTCCCCAAGGACCTCGGCTTCCCCGACCTGGACCCCTCGCAGGGCTTCTCGCGCTTCACCCCGCGCGCCCGCAAGGTCGTCATGGCCGCCCACACCGAGGCCAAGACCGCACACAACCCCGAGGTCCGCCCCGAACACCTCGCCCTCGGGCTGCTGAGCGAGCCCCAGGCCCTCGCCGCACTCGCCATGGCGGCCCAGGGCGTCACCCCCGACGCCGCCCGCACCACCCTCACCGCGGCCCTCCCCCCGGCCGTGGACGAGGTCCCCGAGCTCGTCCCGTACGACCTCGCCTCCCGCAAGGTCCTCGAACTCACCTTCCGCGAGGCCCTCCGCCTGGGCCACAACTACATCGGCACCGAGCACCTCCTGCTCGCCCTCCTCGAACTCGAGGCGGGCGACGGCCCGCTGACCTCCCTCGGCCTCGACAAGGCCACCACCGAGCGCCACGTCGCCGCGGCACTGGCCGAGATCGTGGGCGGCACGCAGCAGGAGGGGTGAGCGGTGTCCCGGGTGGGGCGTGGTTCCATGAGGGGCCATCACGGTCCCACCCGGGAGGAACGGAACCCTGAACACCACGATCGCGGAGGCGCTGTCCGTCGCGCTGCTGCTCCTCGTGCTCGTCGGGGCGGTGATCCGGCCGTTCGGTCTTCCGGAGGCGGTGATCGCCGTCCCGGCCGCGGCGGTGGCCGTGGGGAGCGGGGCGATCCCGCTGGAGCACGCGCGGGAGGAGGCGGCGCGGCTGGGGCCGGTGATCGGGTTCCTGGCGGCGGTGCTGGTGCTGGCGAGGCTCTGCGACGAGGAGGGGCTGTTCCGGGCCGGCGGGGCGTGGATGGCCCGGGTGGCCGCGGGGCGGCCGCGGCGGTTGCTCAGGGCGGTGTTCGCGCTGGCGTCGGCGGTGACGGCGGCGCTGAGCCTGGACGCCACCGTGGTGCTGCTGACCCCGGTGGTGTTCGCGACCGCCGCCCGGCTGGGGGTACGGCCGAAGCCGCACGTGTACGCGTGCACCCACCTGTCCAACACCGCCTCGCTGCTGCTGCCGGTCTCGAACCTGACGAACCTGCTGGCGTTCGCGGCCAGCGGGCTGAGCTTCACCCGCTTCGCCGGGCTGATGGTGCTGCCGTGGCTGGTGGCGATCGCCGTGGAGTACGGCGTCTTCCGCCGCTGGTTCCGCGCCGACCTGGCGGCCGCCGTCGCGGTCCCGGACGGCGCCGAGGTGCCTCCGTTGCCGGTGTTCGCGCTGGTCACGGTGGTCTGCACACTGGCGGGGTTCGTGATCACCCCGGCGCTCGGCATCGATCCGGCGTGGGCGGCCGCGGCCGGTGCGCTGGTGCTGGCCGTACGGGCGGTGGCGCGGCGGCGGATGACGGTGCGCGCCGTGGCGGGGGCGGTCGGGGTGCCGTTCCTGGCGTTCGTGCTGGCGCTGGGCGTGGTGGTGCGGGCGGTGGTCGACAACGGGCTCGCCGGCGCGCTGGGCCGGATCGTGCCCGGGGGCACCGGGCTGGCGGCCCTGCTCGGCGTCGCGGCGCTGGCCGCCGTCCTGGCCAACGTGATCAACAACCTGCCCGCCGTGCTGGTCCTGCTGCCGCTGACCGCGCCCGCCGGGCCCGGCGCGGTCCTCGCCGTCCTGCTCGGGGTGAACATCGGCCCCAACCTGACCTATGCGGGATCCCTGGCGACCCTGCTGTGGCGGCGTATCGTGCACCAGCACGAACACGACGTGGACCTGAAGGAGTTCACCGTCCTCGGCCTGCTCACCGTGCCTGCGGCGCTGGGCCTTGCGGTGGTGGCACTGTGGGGTTCGCTGCACGTCCTCGGAGGCTGATGTCCGTGATCGTGACCGCCTGGATCGCCGAAGGAACCTGGCCCGCCTGCGTCGACGCCGTCCGCGTCCACGCGCCGGAGGCCGCCGACGTCGTCCTGCTGCACGTCAGCGGCCCCGACGTCCCCGGTCTGGCGCATGCCGCCTACGCCGGGCTGCTGGGCCGCGGGCACCCGGAGAACGATCCGGGCACCCGGCTGGAGGGCCTCGGCGCCGACTCCGCGGGACGGCTGCTGGACGCCGCCGCCCGGCGCCTGGGCCGTCCGTGCCGCCGGGAGGAGCGGTCGGGGCGGGTGGAGCGGGAGGTGGTCGCCGCCGCGGCCGGGACCGATCTGCTGGTGATGGCCCGTGACGGCGACCTCGTACGGCTCGGGCCGCGGAGCCTGGGCCCGGCGGCGCGCTTCGTCGTGGACCACGCGCCCTGCCCGGTCCTGCTGGTGTGGCCCGCGGCCGCGCCGGACGTGGCGACCCTTCCCCCGCCCCCGCCCCACTGACCCGGACTCAGCCCGCGGCGCCGGGGAGCTGCTTGATGCCGTCGACGGCGGAGCGGGTCAGCACCGCGGTGGTGAAGACGACCGTGCCGCGCGGCATGACCGCGTCCGGGTCCCGCTCGGCCTGGACGGTGCGCTCGCCGAGGAAGACGTGGGTCTTCGGGTCGAAGATCCACTCGGTGCGCTGGCCGCTGGTCTCGTCCAGCCGGGCCACCGCGACCCCGTGCCGCCCGGTGGCGTCCACGGCGTCGTCCACGGCGACCACGCCGGGGATCTTGGCGGCGGCCTTGTAGAGCGCGGTGGTCAGCCCGGCCGGCGGGTAGCTCTCGCCCAGCAGGTCGCCGATGGTGGTGAAGGCCTCCTGGTCGGGGCCGTTGCCCATGCCCTTCGTCTCCTTGTAGATCTTGGCCAGGAGCACGTCGGGGTCGGTGGGCAGGGTGGTGAGGTAGTCGTAGCTCGGCGCGTTCAGGGTCGGCTCGGGCACGTTGCCCTGCTCGTCGGTGCCCGCCAGGGTGATGCCCTCCGGGCCGGTGGTGCCGGGCTCGATCAGCCAGCCGTCCCGGCCGTCGCGGGACTCCCAGACCTGGCGCCGGTGCAGCGGGGTGCCGGCCAGGCTGGTCGTGCCGTGCACGTGCCGCACGACGGTGCCGGCCGACTTCGACTCGATGTAGACGTACTGGCCGTCCCCCACCGGCGCGGCGGGCGACTCGGCGGCGGCCAGCGAGACGGTGTCCAGCAGGCGGGCGGCGCCCTCGGGGTCCGCGGCGCCGAGGCGGGTGGTCAGGGCGGGGCCCGCGGCGGAGGTGCCGGAGCCGCCGCCCGCGCCGCTGCCCTCCGCACCGCCGAACACGAACAGGCCGGTCGCCAGGGCCCCGGCCAGCACGCCGGCGGTCAGCGGGACGAGGACCATGCGGCGCAGGAAGGGGTTGCGGCGCGCGGCCGGACGGGCGGCGGTGGCGGTGTCGGCGGTCGTGGCGGTGGACGGCTCGGTGCCCGTGCCGAGGTCCTCGTGGATCCGGTTCATCAGACGCTCCTTGTGCAACTGGTGACGGTCCGCCGGCAGGTCCCGCTCCACGCGCGGCAGGAGACGGGCGGTCTCCTCCCATTCCGAGGGATGGGCGTTCATCGGATTCCTTCCTGTGCGGGCCGGACCGCGTTCGCGCGGTCCCCTTCTGTCTGTCGGCGGCGGGCGGCGGGTTCCATCTCCGCGTCGGCGAGCTTGCGCAGTCTCGTGCGGGCCCGGGACAGCCGGGACCGCACGGTGCCGACCGGGATGCCGAGGGCCTCGGCGGCCTCGGCGTACTCCAGGCCCTCCCACAGGCACAGCGTCAGCACCTCGCGCTCGGGACGGCGCAGCCGGGCGAGGGCGGTGAGGACGGCGGAGATGCGGCGCCGGTCGTCGACCCGGCCGGCCACGAGGTCGGCGTGGTCGGGCACTTCGAGCGCGGCGGTCCCGGCCTGGGCGCCGGCGGCGACCACGGCCCGGTAACGGCGGTTGCTGCGGCAGTGGTTGCGCGCGATGTTCGTGGCGACGCCCAGCAGCCACGGCCGCAGCGAATCCCCTTCGGGGTCGACGCGCCCACGCAGCCGCCAGGCCTCCAGGAAGGTGGCCGACATCACGTCCTCGGCGACCGACCAGTCGGCGGTCAGCCGGAAGGCGTGGTTGTAGACGGTACGGGCGTACGCGTCGAACAGTTCCGCGAAGGCGGCGGGGTCCCCGTCCCGTACCCGGGTCCGTACATGAGTGGTCACTTCTGTCGGCTGTCCGTCCGTCCGCCGTGGGTTCCTGTGACGTACGTCACGCGGCGACGCCGTCGGGTGCCGCGGGCGCGAAGGGCATCAGCTCGTCCTGGCCGGGCCGCACCACCCCGAAGGTGCTCTCGGGGACCTCGTGCCACGCGTCCGGTACGTCGCCCAGGGGCTCGGACACCACGAGCCGGGTCTGCGCCGACACGCCCTGCAGGAACCACAGGTCCGGGTGGAGCTCCCGCAGCGTGTCCACCTTGCTGCTGTAGAACAGCGACCGCGACGCGTGCTCGCTGGAGTAGCGGAAGGCCCACAGGCTCTCCCCGTCGCTGACCGCCAGCGTCATCTGGACGGGGAACTCGACCCCGTGCTCATGACCGGTCCGCTCCACCAGCCCGGCCATCCGCGACACGGCGCCGGGCACGTCCTGGTCGAGACCGAAGGTGAGCGCGAGGAAGAACATCACCTCGGAGTCCGTCGAGCCCTCGATGGAGGAGAACAGCGCCGGGTCGACGGCGAGCGAGAGGTCGCGGCGCAGCCGGTGGAAGTCGGTGATCGCGCCGTTGTGCATCCACAGCCAGCGGCCGTGCCGGAAGGGGTGGCAGTTGGTCTGCTGGATCGCGGTGCCGGTGGAGGCCCGTACGTGGGCGAAGAACAGCGGCGAGGTGACGTGGCGTGAGATCTCCCGCAGGTTGCGGTTGTTCCACGCGGGCCCGATGTCCCGGATGACCGCCGGGGTCTCCAGGTCCGTGGCGTACCAGCCGATGCCGAAGCCGTCCCCGTTGGTCGTCTCGACCCCCATCCGGGAGTGCAGGCTCTGGTCGATCAGCGAGTGCCGCGGTTTGTAGAGGATGTTGTCGAGCAGCATGGGCGTGCCCGAGTAGGCGAGCCACCGGCACATGGTGCACCCTTCCCTTCCTCGTCTCCTCGTCCGCCGTCCCCGGGCCTCCGCCGTCCCCGGGCGTCCGGCCGTCCTCAGGCGTCGGCCAGGGCGACCTCCGCCCAGATCGTCTTGCCCTCCTGGGTGTGACGCGTCCCCCAGCGTTCGGTGACCTGCGCCACCAGCAGCAGTCCGCGGCCGCCCTCGTCGAAGACCCGGGCCCGGCGCAGGTGCGGCGCGGTGCCGCTGCCGTCGGAGACCTCGACGATGAGCGTGGAGTTGTGGATGACGCGCAGCCCGATGGGCGGGGTTCCGTACCGGATGGCGTTGGTGACGAGTTCGCTGACCACCAGCTCCGCGGTGTACGTGATGTCCTCCATCCCCCACTCGGCCAGTCGGCGGGTGACCTCGGCGCGGACGCCGGCCACCGCAGCGGGCTCGGCGGGCACCTCCCAGCTGACGACCTGGGAGGCGTCCAGCACCTTGGTGCGGGCGACGACCAGGGCGACGTCGTCGTCCGGGGGTTCGGGGACGAGGGCCACCAGGCTCTCGCAGACGGACTCCAGGGAGCGGGCGGGCCGGGTGAGCGCGTGGCGGAGCCCGGCCATGCCCGTGTCGACGTCCCGGTCGGCGGTGGCGATGAGGCCGTTGGTGTAGAGCACGAGGAGGCTGTCCGGGTCGAGTGCGCACTCGACGGTCTCGAAGGGCAGCCCGCCCAGCCCGAGCGGGGGTCCGGGCGGCAGGTCGAGGAAGTGCGCGCCGCCGTCCGGCGCGGTGAGCACCGGCGGGGGGTGGCCCGCGCTGGCGGCGGTGCACATCCGTGAGACCGGGTCGTAGACCAGGTACAGGCAGGTGGCGACGAGGTCGGTGACGAGGTTCTCGCCGTCGCCCTCGGTGACCTCCTCCCCGGCGAGGTGGGCGACCAGGTCGTCGAGGTGCACGAGCAGTTCGTCGGGCGGCAGGTCGACGTCGGCGAGGGTCCGCACGGCCGTCCGCAGCCGTCCCATGGTGGCGGAGGCGCGCAGCCCGTGGCCGACCACGTCACCCGCGACCAGCGCGACCCGGGCCCCGGACAGCGGGATCACGTCGAACCAGTCGCCGCCCACGCCCGCGCCGCTGCCCGCGGGCAGGTAGCGCGAGGCGACCTCCACCGCCTCCTGCCGGCCGAGCCGCTGCGGCAGCAGGCTGCGTTGGAGGGCCAGGGCGGTGGTGCGTTCGCGGGTGTAGCGGCGGGCGTTGTCGACGGCGACCGCCGCCCGGGCGCCGATCTCCTCGGCGACCTGCAGGTCGTCCTCGTCGAAGGGGTCGGGTCTGCGGTGCCGGGCGAGCACGGCGACACCGAGCGTGATGCCGCGGGCCCGCAGCGGGATGACCATCACCGAGTGGATCCCGTGCCGCCGCAGCATCCGGGCGCGCCCCGGATCGCCCGCGGCCCAGACGTCGATGGCCCGGTCCACGGTGCCGTGCAGCGAGGCGCGGCCGGTGACGAGGGAGCGGGCGGGCGGGGAGTCCACAGGGTAGTGGTCCAGTTCCCCGGTCGCGGTCACCGACTCGGGCATGCCGGGCAGGACGGACTGCTGGGCGGCGCGGCGGAGGGCGACGCCGGGGTCGCCGGCCTTCGGCTCCACCCCGTGGAACAGCGGGTCGAGCAGGTCGACGGTCGCGAAGTCGGCGAGGTTGCCCACCACGACGTCGGCCATCTCCTGGGCGGTGCGGCCCACGTCCAGCGTGCTGCCGATCCGGGTGCTGACCTCGTTGAGCAGGGCGAGCCGCTCCCGCGCCAGGTACTGCTCGGTGGTGTCGACGGCGGTGAGCTGGACGCGGGGGGTGCGCCGCAGTGGATCGGCGAGCGGGGAGAGCGTGACCGACCAGGTGCGTGGCGCCGGTGCCGTCCGTGAGCGGATGCGCAGGTGCAGGTCGTGGGACGCACCGGTGGCCAGGACGTGCCGCACGCCCTCCTCGACGGCCTCGCCCGCGCTGCCGGGCAGGAACTCCGAGGGGCGTCTGCCCCGCATCTGCTCCTCGGTGCGTCCGGTCTCGCGCTGCATGCCCTTGCTGGTGCGCAGGGTCCGCAGCTCGTTGTCGAAGATCGCCATGGGCAGGGTGGACTGGTCGAAGGCCTCCTCGACCACGCTGTCCCCCACTCCCCAGTGCCGCCGGTCCACCGGGGAGACCACGACGAGCCGCTGCGGCCGGCCGCGGCCGTCCAGCGACGGGTAGACCCGCACGGAAACGTCCAGGTGGCGCCCGTCCCGGCGGCGCAGCACCGATCTGCCGCCCCAGCCGAAGGGCATCGCGAGGAACCACTCGGTGGACCGGGCGGCGTCCGAGCCGAGCAGCCGGGCCGCGGGCTGCCCCACGACCTCGTCGTGTCCGTACCCGAGCAGCCGCTCGGCCTCGCTGCTCCAGCCGGTGACGATGCCGTGGGCGTCCACGACGGCCGTGGCGGGTACGGCCGGTTCGGGCCGGGGACGGAGGCCGCCGTCGAAGTCGTCGTCGAGGCTGGAATCTCGCATCGCCATCCGTCGCCGTTCTCGCCCGTCCTCTCCCGGCCCCCTCCGGGAGGCGGCTGCCTGGGCCCTCCTCCACTTCTACCGCTCCTGGGGCGTGCCCGCAGGTCGGCGCCGTCCGGGTTCAGCGCGAGGCCGCGCCGGGCACGACGCCGCCGCAGCGTACGGGCGGGAGGGCGCCGTCGCCGCCGGCGAGGACGACCTCGGCGGTGCCCTCGTGGCCCTCGGCGTAGGCGGCGGTGCAGACCACCTGGCGCACGGCGCCGTCCTTCAGGCGCCGCACGGGGAACGGAAGCGTGACCCGGACGGTGCCCCGGGACGACGTGACGTCCACCGGCCCGGCGGAGGCGGGCAGCCCGGTGCCGAGTCCCGCCGCGCGCTCCTCGGGGGCGGGGCCGTCCAGCAGCGCCGTGAGGACCTTCGCGGCCGCTACCGGCGGGGCCTGCGCGTCGTCCTCGGTCGCGCGCAGGACGGGCGTCAGGCGTCCCTCGGGGGACAGGAAGAAGAGCGTCAGCCGGTCCGGTGTCCCGGGGAAGGCGTCGACGGTGGCCGGGCCGCCCGCCTCGACGACCCCGGACCCCGGGACCCCGCAGCCGGCCAGCAGGGCCGCCGCGGTGAGGAGGAGGACCGGGACGGGCCGGCGTCTCACGGTGCCGCCTCCGCGGCCGTACGGGGAGTGCCCAGCGGCATCCGCACGGTGAGGACGGCGCCGCCGTGCGGGCCGTTGGCGGCGCGGACCGTGCCGCCGTGCAGGCGGACGTTCTCCAGGGTGATGGCCAGGCCCAGTCCGCTGCCCGAGGAGCGGGTGCGGGCCGCGTCGGCCTTGTAGAAGCGGTCGAAGATGTGCGGCAGGACGTCCGGGGCGATGCCGGGACCGCTGTCGGAGACCTCGACGGCGAACCGCGCCTGCCCGCCGTCGGGTGCCTCGGTGTGCAGCCGCACCTGGACGGGGGCGCCGCCGTGGCGCAGCGCGTTCCCGACGAGGTTGGCGACCACGACGTCGAAGCGCCGCGGGTCGAGCCGGGCCCGGATGCCCGTGGGCAGTTCGGTGGCGACCTGCGCGGGATCCGTCCAGTGCCGGGTCGCCAGGGTCTTGCGGATGGTCTCGGCGACGTCGACCTCGTCGGCGTTGAGCTCGGCGGCCTTCGCGTCGAAGCGGGAGATCTCGATCAGCTCCTCGACCAGGACGGCGAGCTTGCCGGTCTCGGCGCTGATGAGGCGGACGGCGGCGGCGGTGTCCGGCGCGAGCCGGTCGGCGTCCTCGTCGAGCACCTCGGTGACGGCGAGCATCCCGGCCAGCGGGGTGCGCAGTTCGTGCGAGACGTCGGAGGCGAAACGGCGGGCCCGGGCCTCGGCGCGGCGCAACTCGTCCACCGTCCGCTCCAGTTGCAGCGCCGAGTCGTTGAAGGTGTACGCGAGGTCGGCGAGTTCGTCGCTGCCCTTGACGGGGATGCGGGTGTCGAGCTCGCCGCGGCCCATGCGCTGCGCCGCCGTGCGCAGGTCGCGGACCGGGCGGAGCACGCTGCGGGCGGCGAGCAGGGCGGGGACGAGGGCGATGAGCAGCGCGGGCAGGGATCCGTCGCGGGCGGCGGTGAGCATCGCCCGGATGTCGTCCTCCTCCGTGGTCAGCGGCATCACGGCGTAGAGCACGAGCCCGCTAGCGCGGGCGGACAGCCCGGTCTTGAAGACGGTCGGCACGGCCATCGTCAGCCAGGGGGTGCCGTCCTTGTCGACCCGCTGGAAGACGCCGCGGGGACTGGCCAGCGCGGCGCGGCGCAGCTCGGGCGTGATGACGGTGGAGACGGGGCTGGTGCCGGAGGAGACCCGCATCGAGCCGTACTCGGCGAACACCACCCAGGTGTGCGGCTTGCCCTTGCGGGCAATGTCGCGCAGCACCTCCTGGAGGGCCAGGCGGTCCATCGGGAGGGTGGTGCCGACGGTGCCCGCCTGCTCGCGGAAGGAGGAGACGGCGGTGTCCTGGGCCTGTTCGAGGATGGCGTTGCGCGCCTCGCGGTACGTGAGGGCGGCGGTGGTGCCCGCGCTGACGGCCGCGACGAGCAGGAAGGCCAGCACCAGCCGGGTGCGCAGCCCGATCCGGGCCCTCCAGCGGATCACCGGCGGCTCACAGCGGCCCGAAGCGGTAGCCGAAGCCGCGCAGTGTCTGTATGTAGCGGGGGTCGCCGGGCACGTCCTCGATCTTGTTGCGCAGCCGCCGGACGCAGGCGTCGACCAGCCGGGCGTCCGCGTGGTAGCTGTGCTCCCACACGTGCTCCAGCAACTGCTGCCGGCTGAAGACCTGTTCGGGCGCGGCGGTCAGGAACAGCAGCAGCTTCAGCTCGGAGGGCGCGAGCGCCAGCCGCTGCCCGGACTTGGCGACGCCGAGTCCGGCCCGGTCGACGGCGAGGTCGCCGTGGAACTCGACGGCCGGGCGGCCCCCCGGCTCCTCGATGCGGCGCAGCACGGCGCGGATGCGGGCCTCGATCACCTCGGTGCGGGCGGGTTTGACGATGTAGTCGTCGGCCCCGGCCTCCAGCCCGACGACGACGTCGAAGTCGTCGCCGCGGGCGGTGAGCATGATGATCGGCAACTGGCTCGTCTCGCGCACCTGGCGGCAGACCTGGACGCCGTTCATGCCGGGCAGCATCAGGTCCAGCAGCAGCAGATCGGGCTGGAACTCGCCGACGGCGGCGAGCCCGGCCTCGCCGGTCGCGGCCGTCCGTACCTCGTGACCGCGACGGCGCAGGCCCAGTTCGACACCTTCGCGCACGGAGGGGTCGTCTTCGATCAGAAGAACGCGTGGCATGACCGGAGTATCGCAACTCATCGTGCACCGCGCCGCAGTTTGCCGAGCAGGGTCCGCCGGGCGGCCTCGACCTCGGTCAGCCGCAGCGGGCGGGCCGCGGCCGCGAAGACCAGCACGACGGCGGCCGCGCCGGCCGCCACGGCGGCGAGCGGCCCCGGTGGCGCGGCGAGGCCGGTCGCGAGCCGGCCCAGGGCGGCGGCGGGCACCGCGACGAGCAGCAGCCGGGCCAGCGAGCCCGCGGTCGGCGACCGCCATGGCCCTGGGCCGCCCTCCGGCGCCGCCAGCCTGCGGTCCAGCACGGACGCGGTGACCGCCCATCCCGCGAAGAGCGCCACCGAGTACGCCGCCGCCATGCCGGTGACCGCCCAGCGCGCGGGCAGCAGCAGGTAGGCGGTGACGGACAGCCCCGCGTTGAGCCCGGAGATCACCAGGTTGAGCAGGAAGGGGGTACGGGTGTCGCCGAGCGCGTAGAAGGTGCGCGACAGCACGTACTGCCCGGAGAAGGCGACGAGGCCGGGGGCGAAGGCCACCAGCGCGTTCGCCATGACCGCGACGTCGGCGGCGTCGGTCCTGCCGTGCTCGAAGACCAGGGCCATCGCCGGTCCCGCGAGCGCCAGCAGCGCGCACGCGGCGGGCACCACCATCGCGGAGCTGCTGCGCAGCGCGTACGCGACGTCGCGGCGCACCCGCGCCGGGTCGCCGTCGGCCGCCGCCGCGCTCATCCGCGGCAGCAGGGCGGTGACCAGCGAGACCGTCACGATGCCGTGCGGCACGGCCCACAGCAGGTAGGCGTTGTTGTACGCGGTGAAGCCGGCGCCGCCGTCGATGCCGAGGGCCGCGGCGCGCTGTCCCGCGGACGTGGCGAGCCGGGTCACCACCCAGTAGGCGACCTGGTTGGTGAGCACCAGCAGCACCAGCCACCCGGCGGAACGCAGCGGCCGGGCCAGCCCGCTGCCCCGCCAGTCGAACCGCGGCCGCCAGCGGAAGCGTGCCGCCCGCAGCGAGGGCACCAGCGCCAGCGCCTGCACCGCGATGCCGGCCGTGGTGCCCCAGCCGAGCAGCGCGGTCTCACCGGCGGTCAGCCCGCCGCCGGTGCCGGCGGTGACCAGGTAGAGGCCGAAGACGGCGATGACGACGAGGTTGTTGAGGACGGGCGTCCACATCATCGCGCCGAACCGGCCCCGGGCGTTGAGCACTTGGCCGAGCAGCGTGAACAGGCCGAGGAAGAGGATCTGCGGCAGGCAGGAGCGCGCGAAGGCCACCGTGGTCGCCGCCTGCGCCCCGGTGTAGCCGGTGTACGCGGCCACGATCGCGGGCGCGGCGAGCACGGCCGCCGTCGTGATCAGCAGGAGTGCGACGGTGCACACGGTCAGCAGCCGGTCGGTGTAGGCGGCCCCGCCGTCCTCGTGTTCCTTGGCGGCCCTGACCAGTTCGGGCACGAACACCGCGTTGAGGGCGCCGCCCAGCAGCAGCATGTAAACGATCGTGGGCACCGAGTTGCCGACGGAGTAGCCGTCGGCGGCCAGGCCGACGCCGAGCGCCGCGGCGACGGTCGCGGACCGTACGAAGCCGGTCGCCCGCGAGACCACCGAACCCGCCGCCATGACGGCGCCGCTGCGCAGGACCGAGCCGGCGGCGGGGGCACCGGCCGGGCGGGCCGCCGCGGGGGCGCTCACCGGCGCGCCATGTAGGCCTGGAACGCCCGGTAGAGCGTGTGGTTGGCGGTGCCGTCCAAGGCCGTCTCCCATTCCCCCAGGGTCTCGACGACCTGCCCGCCGGTGCCGAGCTTCCATCGGGTGAGGCCGAACGCCCGGTCCTCCGGGTCGAGTGTGGAGGGTACCCCGCGCATGTCGTACTCCAGTGCGCCCTGTTCGTGGGCGTCCCGCAGCATCCGCCACTGCAGGGCGTTGGAGGGGCGGACCTCGCGGCGGTGGTCCGCCGAGGCCCCGGTCTGGTACCAGACCCGCCGGCCCACGGTGATCAGGGTGTGGGCGGCGAGCACCTCGCCCTGGTGGCGGGCGAGGTAGAGCTTCATCCGGCCCGGCTGCTCGGCGTTGAGGGCCGCGTACTGGCGCTGGTAGTACTCCAGCGAGCGGCCCAGCCGGAAGCCGTCGCGCTCCTCGGTGATCCGCAGCAGCCGGAAGAACTCGGGGAGGTCCGCCGCGCCGCCCACGGTCACCTCGACGCCCGACCTCCCCGCCCGCCGTATGTTGCGGCGCCACTCCTGGTTGAGTCCCGACCACAGGTCGTCGGCGCTGCGGCCGGCCAGCGGGACCCGGAAGACGTGGCGGGGCTGGGCGTCCGCGTCCCCGCCGCCGTCCGGGCCGTCGCCGCCGCAGCGCCGCCAGCCGCGGGCCCGCAGCCGCTCGGCCACGACCGTGCCGAGCGGGTCGACCTCGCACGCCAGGACGTCGGACAAGCGGCGGCCGAGGCCGGTCGCGCCCTTCAGCGCGGCGGCGTCCCAGCGGCGGTGGGCGGGCGAGGGGCCGATGCGCACGGCGAAGGCCCCGAGTCCGCGCAAGTGGCGCAGGAGCGGCGTCAGCCAGGCGTCGACGTCCGGGTCGGCCCAGTCGGCGACCGGCCCCTCGGGCAGGTAGGCGAAGGACTTCCGCGTCCCGGGGAACTGCCGCAGCAGCACCAGCGCGCCCCCGCGCAGTTCGCCGCGCCCGGCGCCGTCCCCGGCGCCCCAGCCGAGGAACCGGGGCCGCCACCCCGGCTTCACCAGTGCCCACGACGGGTGCTGGAGGAAGCTCGGACCGAGCGCCGACCCGGTCCGGGACGCCAGGAACGAGCGGTACGTCTCCGCGCTGACCGGTCCGAGCCAGGCCTGCCGGGGGCCGCAGCCCGCCGTCACGAGCAGTGCCGACACTGCGCCTCCCTGAGGTGTGGTCGGGTGGTAACACAGGAAGGCTCACAGCCCTTCGTGACCGCCCCGAGCGGCGAATGTGACCGGACCATGACCGTTTCTCACCAGCTGCCGTCATACGACTCCCAGGCGCTCCACCAGCGCTTTCCGCGGCCTAGAGTCCCCGGGGTCCGGCCGTTTCCCGGCCGTGCTCTCCCCGTCCTTCCCGGAGGTCTCCGTTGTCCCGGAAACGTGTGGGCCCGATACGCCGGCCCCGCCTGCGCACCGCCGCCGTCGCGGCCGCCCTGCTGTCCGCCGTGCTGACCGCCTGTTCGGGCAGTGCCCCGGCGGTGACGCACGCGGCCGGCGACGCGGGGCCGCCGAAGGAGCGGGCGGCGACCGTCACCGTCACCCCGCACGGGGGGCGGGTCCGGGCCGGCGAGCCCGTCCGGGTCACCGCCGAGGGCGGCACCCTCACGACGGTCACCGTCGCCGGGCCGCACGGCAAGGGCGTGACCGGCACCCTGTCCGCGGACCGCCGCACCTGGACCTCGGACCGCAACGTCGTGCCCGGCGCCTCGTACACCGTCGAGGCTGTGACCCGCACCCCGGGCGGGACCGCCGGCACCAGCGAGTCCAGCTTCACCACGGCCGCCGCGGGAAAGGTCAACAAGGTGGACTGGCGGCCCGGCGACGGCACCACGGTCGGCGTGGCCCAGCCGGTCTCCCTCGTCTTCGACAACCCGGTGACCGACAAGGCCGCCGTGGAGAAGCAGCTCAAGGTGACCACCTCCGACGGCACCGAGGGCTCCTGGGGCTGGCTGAAGGACTACTCCGGCCGGGACCGCGTGGACTGGCGGCCCAGGCAGTACTGGCGGCCGGGCACCGAGGTCACCCTGGATGCCCGCCTGGACGGCACCGACTCCGGACCGGGCGGCGGCTGGTTCGTCCGCGACTACCGGGCCTCCTTCACCGTCGGCGCCCGGCAGGTGGTCAAGGTCGACCTCGACCGCAAGCGGCTCACCCTGCAGCGCGACGGCCGGACGGTCCGCACGGTCCCGGTCTCCGGCGGTACCCCCGGCCCGGACACCGGTTCGTGGCGCGGTACGGCGGTGGTGCTGGCGAAGGAGGGCACGGTCCGGATGAACTCCGAGACCGTCGGCCTCGGCGACGCCTACGACGAGACGGTCGAGGACTCGATCCGGCTGACCTGGTCCGGGATGTACGCGCACGCCGCCCCCTGGAACGCCGCGTTCTTCGGCCGGGCCAACCGCAGCCACGGCTGCGTCGGGATGAGCGACGCCGACGCGGACTGGCTGTACTCCCAGGTCCGGGTCGGCGACCCCTTCGAGATCACGGGGTCGGAGGCCAAGGGCACGGTCGCGCCGAACAACGGCTTCGGCGACTGGAACGTGGACTGGGACCGGTGGCAGGAGAAGAGCGCGCTGCACTGACCCGCGTCCGGGGGCGCCGGGGACGGCCCGCGGTGGTTGCCTGGAAGGGGTGGCACCACCGCACCGCCGAGAGGAAGGCAGCGCCATGACCGGCTCCGGCTTCACCGCACAGTCCACCGCCGCCGAGGTCGCCGGCGGCATCGACCTCACCGGCCGCCGCGCCGTCGTCACCGGCGCGGCCTCCGGCATCGGCCTGGAGACCGCCCGTGCCCTGGCCGGCGCCGGTGCCGAGGTCACCCTCGCGGTACGGGACACCGCCGCCGGCGAACGGGCGGCCGCGGCGGTCGCGGGCGGCGGCGGGCGGGTCCTGGTCGCCCCCCTCGACCTCGCGGACCAGCGCTCGGTGGCGGCCTTCGCCGCCGCCTGGCACGGCCCCCTGGACGTCCTCGTCAACAACGCCGGGGTGATGATGACCCCGCAGACGCGCACGCCCGAGGGCTGGGAGCTGCAGTTCGCGACCAACCACCTCGGGCACTTCGCGCTCACCATCCGCCTGCGCCCTGCCCTGGCCGCGGCGGGCCGCGCCCGCGTGGTCTCCCTCAGTTCGGTCGCCCACCTGCGCAGCCCCGTGCACTTCGACGACCTCCACTTCCGGGTCCGCCCGTACGACGCCGGCCTCGCCTACGCCCAGTCCAAGACGGCCAACGTCCTCTTCGCGGTGGAGGCCAGCCGGCGCTGGGCCGCGGACGGTGTGACCGTCAACGCCGTCCACCCGGGGGCGGTCCTGGGCACCAACCTGTCGCGGCACCTCACCCGCGAGGCCCTGGACGCCGCCGCCGCGTCCGGCGGTCACACCTTCAAGACCCCGCAACAGGGGGCCGCCACCGTCGTGTTCGTCGCCACCGCGCCCCGGCTGGAGTGCGTCGGGGGGCGTTACTTCGAGGACTGCGCCGAGGCGCACCGCCACATCCCCGGGACGTCCGGCGGAGTCGCCGACCACGCGCTGGACCCGGACGCGGCCGCGCTGCTGTGGCAGGTGTCCCTGGACGCCCTCGCGGCGGACGTGCGCGGCTGACCGCCACCGGCGAGGCGGGGACGGTCAGTGCGGGAAGGTCCGCGGCGGCCGTTGGCGCGGCAGTTCGTCGCGGAACTCCTCGACGACCGAGCTGATCTGCCGGGTGAGCTGCGTCCCCTCCAGCCGGTCGAGGTAGAGGTTGCGGGCGGCCAGGCCGACCGCGTCCACGCAGAAGTAGACCGCCATCAGCGGGTTGACGAACAGTTCGCTGTGCCGGGTGCGCTCGGTGAACCGCACGTTCCCGAAGTCGCCGCGCACCGCGGCCGCGACCGAACCGTGGACGATGCTCGGGTGGTCCGGGGTCGCCTCCTGGGCGTGCGCGACCGCCGCGAGGTAGAGCCGCCCCTCACGGCTGTCGCGGGGCAGTGAGAACGCGCCGAGGTACGCCCCGTCCCGCTCCAGGGCCGCCAGGTTCTCCAGCACCAGGGAGTGGTTCACCCCGTGGTACGCGTCGACGCCGAAGCCGAGGCAGGCCACCAGCCGCTGCGGGACGCCGGTGAGCCCGCCCACCGCGGCGAGGCTGGCCATGTCCTCCTCCGGTGTGCCGAGTCCGCTCTCGTCGCCGCGCATGAGGATGTCGGTGCCGCCGTCCACCAGCACGATCGCGTCGACCCCGCCGAGGTGGCCGATCAGCGCCCGGTACGCGGCGCGCAGCGGTTCGACGCCCGCGCGGCACAGCGCGTACACGGTCGAGGGCAGGCCCTGCGACTCCAGCCAGCGGGCGAGGGTCCGTTCGGGGAAGTAGTCGCCGCGCGCGGCCGTCGAGGGGCGCACGGCGGCGACGTCGTGGTCCAGCCAGACGCCTGGGTCCAGGCCGTACAGGTCCGCGAAGGAGAGGTTGGCCAGGTGCACCTCCTTGCCCGCCTCGCGCAGCGCGAGCGCGATCGGCAGCCCGGCGTAGACGTCGAAGCCGCCGCCGGCCCCGGCGACGAGGACCCGCCGCGCGTCGCGCAGCCGGGTGAACAGGGCGGGTTCGAGGAGGGAGAACACCGGGGGACGGTAGCAGCGGGCCGTGCGCCGGGACAGTGGGTTTCCGCTCCCGGGGCGGGCGTTGGCCCGCCGATCCCGGGGCCGTGTCGGTGCCCGCCCCTAGACTCGGCCGGATGGTGACGGAGACGGATATCGCACTCGCCGACGGGCGGACGCTGCACGTGTACGACACCGGGCCGGTCGGACCGGGCGGCCGGGAGGACGGCGCGGAGCTGGCCGTCCTGTGGCATCACGGCACGCCCAACATCGGCACGCCCCCCGAGCCGCTCTTCGCGGCGGCCGCCGGGCACGGCATCCGGTGGGTGGGCTACGACCGCCCGGGATACGGAGGTTCGACGCCCCGCCCGGGCCGGGACGTCGCCTCGGCCGCCGGTGACGCGGCGGCCGTCGCCGACGCCCTGGGCATCGGCCGCTTCGCGGTCATGGGCCACTCCGGCGGCGGCCCGCACGCGCTGGCCTGCGCGGCCCTGCTGCCGGACCGCGTCCTGGCGGTGGTCAGCGGGTCCGGCCTGGCGCCGTTCGGTGCGGAGGGGCTCGACTGGTTCGCCGGGATGGGGCCGTCCGGCGCGGCGGAACTCGGCGCGGCGGTCCGGGGGCGGGCGGCGCTCGAGGCGCAGCTGGCCTCCGGCGACTTCGACCCCGAGCTGTTCACCCCCGGGGACCACGCCGCGCTGGCGGGTGCGTGGGGATGGCTGGGTGACGTCGCGGGCAAGGGGATCGAGAGCGACCAGGGCGGCATGGTCGACGACGACCTCGCCTATGTGGCGCCGTGGGGCTTCGACCCGGCGCGGGCCGCCGCGCCCGTCCTGGTCCTGCACGGCGAGGCGGACCGCATGGTGCCCGCCGGGCACGGCGTGTGGCTGTCCCGGCGGTGCCCGGACGCGGCGCTGTGGCTGCGGCCCGGCGAGGGGCACATCTCGGTGCTCGGCTCCGCCGCCGCCGCGCTGGACTGGCTCGCCGAGCGGTCCCGGCGCGGCTGAGCGCGCGCCGGCGCCGTCCACAGGCTGTGGACGGCGCCGGGTGCGTACGGGAGGGCGGTCAGGGGGAGGGCCGGGACCCGTACGCGGTGAGGAAGCGGTCGCGGAAGGTGTCCATCCGCCAGACCGGGGCGTCGTGCGCGGGCTGCAGCCCGTCGGACCAGCCCCAGCCGTCCGTCCGGTCCAGCACCGCCTTGTCGTACGCGACGATCGCGACGGGAACGTCGCTGGTCGCGTCGCTGCCGGTGACGACGGGGGAGGGCTGGTGGTCGCCGAGGAAGACGAGCACGGTGTCCTTGGTGCCGTACTTCGCCACGTACTGGACCAGGCTGTTCACGGAGTACTGGATGGAGTTGCCGTACTCGGTGCGGATGCTGGAGCGGTCCTTCCACACCTCGGCCGGGTCCTTGCCCTGCTCGCTGATCCCGTCGTAGACCGAGCCGTCGCCCACCCGGTCCCAGTCGATCATCTCGGGGATGGGCGCCCAGGGGCGGTGGCTCGACACCAGGATGATCTCCGTCATCAGCGGCTTGTCGTGCGGCTCGCCGTGCTCCAGCCGCTGGAAGGCCGACAGGCTGTACTGGTCGGGTACCGGCGCCCAGCTGAACTTCGGGCCCTGGTAGCCGAGGTCCCGGGAGTCGTAGACGTGGTCCAGGCCGTAGAACGCCCCCTCCGGCCAGGAGGCCGTGACCCCCGGCATGATGCCGACCGTGCGCCAGGCGCCGGTGCGCTTGAAGGCGTCCGTCAGCGTCAGCCGGTCGCTCGTGACGACCGAGCGGTAGCGCTGCTGGTGGGGCACCCACAGGCCGGACAGGAAGGTGGAGTGGGCGAACCAGCTCCCTCCGCCGTACGTGGGTGAGGTCAGCCAGCCGCTCCGGGAGGAGAACCCGGCGGCCTGCAGCCTGCGGGTCCCGTCCGCCAGCGCCGCGTCGACCCCGGGCGCGATCCTGGGGTCCTCGACGGCGCTGCGGCCGTAGCTCTCGACGAAGGCGAAGATGACGTCCTTGCCGCGGAGCGCGGTCAGCATCCGGTCACTGGGGGTGCCGGCGAAGGCGTCGTGCGCCGCCGCCTCGGCGAACTCCTCGCGGTCCCGCAGCGAGGCCCGGACGTCGTCCGCGCGTTCCCGGACGAAGGCCGACGACTCCCGCGAGGCGACCGGCGCGTCGCCCGTCTCCAGCCCCAGCGCCGCGCAGAGCACCCAGACGGTGCCGAGCACGAGGGCGGCCCGGGCCGCCCCCCGGCCGTCGCGGTCCACGAGCCGGCCCAGCCGGACCGCCGACAGGATCGTCAGGGCCGGTACCAGGAGGACGAGGAACGCCACCCCGACCGCCGCTGCGACGGCGTACGCCCGGCCGGAGGTGGCCGTCAGGTACCCCTCGCCGTCGGCGAGCAGGCTCCAGTCGAAGACCGGGTCGAAGCGCCGGGCGAACACCTCGTAGAAGCCCATGTCGAGGAACTTCAGCAGGAGCAGCAGGCCCAGGCCCAGGCCGATGAGCACGGCCACCGGTCTTCGGGCGCGCCGCGGCAGGGCGATCAGAAGCACCGCCCCGAGCAGCCCCTCCACGGGCAGCCGGACGAAGTGTCCCGGCCCCATGGAGGAGAGCCGGTCCGGCAGGACGAGCGCGGCCAGGACGACCACCGCGGCCAGCGCCGTCGTCCCCGCGCGCAGCGCCCGGGCCGCCGCGGGACGTCGCTCCCGCCATCCGGTGCGCGCGGGGGTGCCGCCGCCGGGGGCGCCGCCCCCGTCCGCGGGTGGTCCGTCGTCCGGCGGGTCGCCCTCCACCGCCGGTCCGTCGTCCGTCGTGCCCGGCCGGTGAGAGCGCGTGAAGAGCGACACCCCGAAGGTCCTTCCCTGTGAAGTGCGGTGACGGCACGGCGGGCCAGGCGCGGGTGTCGGGACCGCCGCCACTGGTACGGCCCGGCGGCGGCACGGGTTCAACCCCCACGGAAGTGCCTTGGTCCCCCGTCCCGCAGCGGGAGTTGACCGCCCCGGGGGCAACCATGTGCGGCATTCGTATGTCTGAACGGATGCCCCGGGCCGGCCGGGGTGTGGACGGAGGCCCCGTACGACCGTGGACAGGCACGACGGCAGCGACATCGACCCCGCGGACCAGTGGGTCCTCGACCCGGAGACCGGTTCCTACCGGCTGCGGCTGGATTCCGACGCCCCACCGGCGCCCACGGTGCCCCGGCAGGGCGGGCGGCGGGCACGCCGCGAGGAGCAGCGGCCCGTCCCGGCACCGCGCGGCGGCCGCCGCGCGGGGACCGCGACGTCCCGCAAGGCCAAGCGGTCCACGAAGCGCAAGGTGCTGATGTGGACCGCGGGCACGCTCGGTTTCCTGGTGCTCGCGGGCAGCGCGGGGGCCTACCTCCTGTACCGGCATCTCGACGGCAACATCGCCACCGTGGACGTCGGCACGGCGGGCAGCAAGCAAGCGACCAGCAAGGACGCGGTGAACATCCTGGTCATCGGCACCGACAGCCGCGAAGGCCTGGGCGCGAAGTACGGGGACGCCGGCAGCGTCGGCCACGCGGACACCACGATCCTCTTCCACGTGGCGAAGGACCGGTCGAACGCGACCGCGATGAGCATCCCGCGCGACATGGTCACCGGCATCCCGGACTGCCCGACCAAGCAGAAGGACGGCTCCACCAAGACCATCCCCGGCACCCCCAAGGCCGGGACCAACCCGCGCTTCAACCAGAGCCTGGGCCAGGACGGCCGCGACCCGGGCTGCACCATGCGGACCGTCACGAAGATCACCGGCCTGCCGATCGACCACTTCGTGCTGGTCAACTTCGAGGCCGTGAAGACCCTGTCCACCGCGGTCGGCGGGGTGCCGGTCTGTCTCACCCACCCCATCCACGACACGACCGACGAGGGGGAGGGTTCGCACCTGAACCTGTCCGCGGGACCGCACAAGGTCCAGGGCGAGCAGGCCCTGGCCTTCGTCAGGACCCGGCACTCGCTGAAGAACGGCAGCGACCTGGACCGCATCGACCTGCAGAAGCAGTTCCTGGCGTCGATGATCCGTCAGATGAAGTCCGGTGACACCCTCACCGACCCCGGCAAGCTCTTCCAGCTGGCGAACGCCGCCACCAAGTCGCTCACGGTGGACACCGGCATCGGCGGCGTCGGGAAGCTCACCGACCTCGCCAAGGACCTCAACCGGGTCGACCCCGAACACATCACCTTCACCACGCTCCCGGTCGTCGACAACCCGGCCGAGGTGGGTTTCCACGCGACGGTCGTCGTGGACGACACGAAGGCGCCCGCGCTCTTCAAGGCGATCAAGAACGACGTCTCGCTGACCGCCGCGAAGAAGAAGCCCGCGGCCGCCGACTCCAAACTCCGCGGCGCCAAGGCGGACCCGTCGCAGGTCCGCGTCGTCGTCTACAACGCCGGCGGCCCCCAGGGCGCGGCGCAGGACACCCTGGAGTGGCTGCAGAACACCGAGGGCGTCTCCCACTCCACCAACGGCGGCAACGCGCCCGGGGGGAAGCAGGACCGCACGACCCTGGCCTACGGTCCCGACCAGGCGGACCAGGCCCGGGCCCTGGCCGCGATGATGGGCCTGCCGTCCGGCGCCCTGCACCCCGCGACGGCCGACGCCGGACCCCGCGCGGACATGACCCTCACCCTCGGCGGTGACTACCTGGGCGCCGGGAAACCGCTCGCCGACCCGGACGCGGTCCCGGACGACATCCCGCAGTCGCACGCCGACAAGAAGGCGTGCGTCGGCTGATCCGCGGCGGTGCCGGGGGGGGGGGGGGGGCCCCCGGGGGGGGGGCGCGGGGGGGGCGGCGCCGGGGGGGGGGGGGGGGGCGCCCGCGGGCCCGTGGGGGCCCCCGCCGTGCGCGGGGTGGGGCCCCCCC
>NZ_JBEXSX010000035.1:0-95120 GCF_040613835.1 Streptomyces sp. NPDC006207
ACCGTTCGACTTGCATGTGTTAAGCACGCCGCCAGCGTTCGTCCTGAGCCAGGATCAAACTCTCCGTGAATGTCTTCACGAGAGCGGCACCATCGGGAGGAATAATCCCGACGTGCCCAGCGTCCTCGCTGTGTTTTCTACAAAGGAACCTCGTCCGAGATGGACGGGGTATCAACATATCTGGCGTTGACTTTTGGCACGCTGTTGAGTTCTCAAGGAACGGAAGCTTCCTTCGAGACCGTTTCACCGGCCCCTCCGGGCTTTCCCTTCGTTGTCTCCAACCTTACCAGATCGTTTCGCGTTTCCGCTCTTCGTTTCCGGCCCCCTATTGGAGCGGGGTTTGTCTTCCGGCTTTCGCCTTTCGACGTCTCCGACTTTATCAGACTCTTTCGCGTCCGATTACCGCCGAGGTTTTGCCTCTATGAATAGCGACACAAAAGACCACTCAGAAAGTTCTTTCTGAGAGGTGCGATGCGATCGATAGTCTTTCGAAGCGGGCTAGATCCTAGCCGCTGACCCTCGAACATGTCCAGTTCGAGGCAACTGCTCAAATCTACCTCCCCGTGCCACCCGTGTCAACAGGTGTCTTGGGGCGAAGAGGAGACTAGCAGGTCAGCAACGCCGGATGCACATCGTCGGCGCCGGCCGTCCGGGTCACGCCGCGGTGGGCAGGACGTCGCTGCGGTCCGCCCGTTCCAGGTCGCCCGTCTCGCCGGCGAGGGCCGCGCGGCGCCCGATGACGAAGACGTAGACGAGGAAGAGCAGCTCGGCGGTGACGCCGATGCCGATGCGGGCCCAGGTGGGCAGGCCGGAGGGGGTGACGAAGGCTTCGAGGGCGCCGGAGACGAAGAGGACCGCGGCGAGGCCGATGGCCATGCCGATCGCGGCCCGGCCTTCTTCGGCGAGGGCCGTACGGCGGGGGCGCGGGCCGGGGTCGACGACGGTCCAGCCGAGGCGGAGTCCTGTGCCGGCGGCGACGAAGACGGCGGTCAGCTCGAGGAGGCCGTGCGGGAGGAGCAGTCCGAGGAAGGTGTCGAGGCGGCCCGCGGAGCCCATGAGGCCGAGCCCGAGACCCAGGTTGAGCATGTTCTCGAACAGTACGTAGAGGACGGGGAGCCCGAGGAAGACGCCGAGGACCAGGCAGTAGCCGGCTGCCATGGCGTTGTTCGTCCAGACCTGGGCCGCGAAGGAGGCGGCGGGGTGGCTGGAGTAGTACGCCTCGTACTCGCCGCCGGGGCGGGTCAGGGCGCGCAGTTCGTCGGGGGCGGCGATGGCGGACTGGACCTCGGGGTGGGTGGCGACCCACCAGCCGATGAGGGCGGCGACCGCGGTGGAGACGAGCGCGGTGGGGACCCACCAGTGGCGCGAGCGGTATATCGCGGCGGGGAAGGCGCGGGTGAAGAAGAGAACCGCGTCGCGCCAGCCGGGGGTGCGGGCGCCGGTGACGGCGCTGCGCGCGCGGGCGACGAGCGTGGTGAGCCGTCCGACGAGTGCGGGGTCGGGGGCGCTGGACTGGACGAGGGACAGGTGGGTGGCGGCGCGTTGGTAGAGGGTGACGAGTTCGTCGGCTTCCTCCCCGGACAGGCGCCGACGCCGGCGCAGCAGCGTGTCGAGCCGGTCCCACTCGTGGCGGTGGGCGGCTGCGAAGACGTCGAGGTCCATGGGCGCTGCTCCTGGCTGGCCGGGGAGGTCCCAGCTTGGCAGACGGGGCAGACTGGTCGCTCCGGGTCCGGGGTGGGCAGGAGGAGGGTTCCCGCATGGGTGAGGCGAGCGCGGCGGGCGGTGCCGGCCGGCTGGTGACGGGTGAGGCGGTCGAACTGGGTTTGCACCCGGCGAAGCTGCCGAGCCGGGCGCTGGCGGCGGCGCTGGACGGCGTCGTGTACATCGGCGGTTACCTGGTCGTGTCGATCGTGCTGATGGTGGCGACGGCGTCGATGGACGGGGCGGCGGTGGCGGCGGTGTACGTGACCTCGCTGGTGCTGGTGCTGTTCGGGGTGCCGATCGCGGTGGAGACGCTGACCCGGGGGCGGTCGCTGGGGAAGCTGGCCTGCGGGTTGCGGGTGGTGCGGGACGACGGGGGGCCGATCCGGTTCCGGCACGCGCTGGTGCGCGGGGCGGTCGGGGTGGTCGAGATCCAGATGTTCCTCGGGGTGATCGCCTGCATCGCCTCGCTGGTGTCGGCGCGCGGTCGGCGGATCGGGGACGTCTTCGCGGGGACGCTGGTGGTGCGGGAACGGATTCCGGTGCCGCGGTCGCCGCGGCCGATGCCACCCGCGCCGCCGTGGCTGGCGGGGCAGTTGGCGGGGGTCGACCTGTCGGCGGTGCCGGAGGGGCTGTGGCTGGCAGTGCGGCAGTACCTGTCGCGGATGCATCAGCTGGATCCGCGGGTGGGCTGGTCGATGGCGGAACGGCTCGCGGGGGACGTCGTGGCGTGCACGGGGGCCACGGTGCCGGAGGGGACGCCGCCGGCGGGGTTCCTGGCGGCTGTGGTGGCGGAGCGGCAGGCGCGGGACGCGCGCCGGGTCTTCGGCGCTCCGGTCGGTGCTCCGGCCGACGGGGTCGCCGAGCCGGGGGGCTTCGGGGTCGAAGAGCCGGGGAAGGGCTGGGCGCCGGTGCCGCCTGCGGTGGGCTGGGTGGCGCCCGGTACGGACGGCGGAGTACGGGGGGACGCGGTGCCGCCGGGGCGCGGGGGGCAGGCCCCTCAGGCGCCGGTGCCTTCGTCCTCGACGTCGCCCTCCTCCTCGTCCTCGTCGACGGGCTTCGCGCCTCCGGCGTGAGGGGTCGCCGCTGCGTCGGCGGGGTCAGTCCGTCGGGAACCGGGACGGGGGTGACTCGAGGTCCTCGAGTTCGATGCCCGGGGCGGAGAGGACGACGTCGCCGGCGATGTGGACGGTGTGCTGTTCACCGGTCTCCAGGTCGTTGACCTGGTATTTGTCCACGAGCAGGGGGTCGTTGTCGGTGGTGTGTGCTTCGCTCGTGATCAGGGCCCACGACTGGTCGAGGGTGCGGGGTGCGAGCACGGGGGGTTGGAATGCGACGAGGCGTACGCGGGTGGCCGGGGAGCCGGGCCGCAGGCGGAGCAGGCGCGCGGTGGCGACGTAGAACGCGGGTGACGCGCCGGTGAAGGCGTGGGCGGGGACATTGCCCTCCTGAGCGTGTTCGCCGGAGGGGTCGGTACGGACCCAGGTGAGGCCGTCGAGGGCGGCGCCGCGGACCTGCCAGCTCGCGGCGTGCAGTTCCAGGCGGATGGGGCGGCCGAGTTCGTCGATGGTGAGGTCGACGGAGCCGGCGTGGCCGCCGTCGGGGTGGGTGTTCTGTGCGGTGTAGCGCCAGCCGGCGGGGCCGGTGGCGCAGTGGAAGTGTTCTTCGCCGAGGGGGGTGTGGTCGTGGGTGTCGTGGAACGAGTAGCGGCCGCGGGGCATGGTTCGACCTTACAAAGCGGGCGGGGGCCCGACGGGGCAGGCCCCCGCCGGGGGCGGGGGCCTGCGGGGTGGCTCCTGTGGTGCCGTCGGGGCCGGTGGCGCGCTGTCGTGCGGGCGGCCCGGGCGGCGTCAGTAGCGGTAGTGGTCCGGCTTGTAGGGGCCCTCGACCGGGACGCCGATGTAGGCGGCCTGCTCGGGGCGCAGGGTGGTGAGCTTGACGCCGAGGGCGTCGAGGTGGAGCCGGGCGACCTTCTCGTCGAGGTGCTTGGGCAGGACGTAGACGCCGATCGGGTACTCCTCGGGCTTGGTGAACAGCTCGATCTGGGCCAGGGTCTGGTCCGAGAAGGAGTTGGACATCACGAACGAGGGGTGGCCGGTGGCGTTGCCCAGGTTGAGCAGGCGGCCCTCGGACAGCACGATCAGGACCTTGCCGTCGGAGAAGGTCCAGGTGTGGACCTGGGGCTTGACCTCGTCCTTGACGATGCCGGGGATCTTGGCGAGGCCGGCCATGTCGATCTCGTTGTCGAAGTGGCCGATGTTGCCGACGATCGCCTGGTGCTTCATGCGCTGCATGTGCTCGGCGAGGATGATGTCGCGGTTGCCGGTGGTGGTGACGAAGATGTCGGCGGTCTCGACGACGTCCTCGAGCGTGGTGACCTGGTAGCCGTCCATCGCGGCCTGGAGGGCGTTGATGGGGTCGATCTCGGTGATGATGACGCGAGCGCCCTGGCCGCGCAGCGACTCGGCGCAGCCCTTGCCGACGTCGCCGTAGCCGCAGACGACGGCGACCTTGCCGCCGATGAGGACGTCGGTTGCGCGGTTGATGCCGTCGATGAGGGAGTGGCGGCAGCCGTACTTGTTGTCGAACTTCGACTTGGTGACGGCGTCGTTGACGTTGATCGCCGGGAACAGCAGGGTGCCGTCGCGCTGCATCTCGTACAGGCGGTGGACGCCGGTGGTGGTCTCCTCGGTGACGCCGCGGATCTCGGAGGAGAGCTGGGTCCACTTCTGGGGGTTCTCGCCGAGGGTGCGGTTGAGGAGCAGCAGGATCTGCTCGTACTCCTCGCTGTCGGCGGTGGAGGGGTCGGGGGCCTGGCCGGCCTTCTCGAACTCGACGCCCTTGTGGACCAGCAGGGTGGCGTCGCCGCCGTCGTCGAGGATCATGTTCGGGCCGCCGGTGGGCGAGTCGGGCCAGGTGAGGGCCTGCTCGGTGCACCACCAGTACTCGGCGAGGGTCTCGCCCTTCCAGGCGAAGACGGGGATGCCCTGCGGGTTCTCGGGGGTGCCGTTCGGGCCGACGGCGATGGCCGCGGCGGCGTGGTCCTGCGTGGAGAAGATGTTGCAGGAGGCCCAGCGGACCTGGGCGCCGAGGGCGGCGAGGGTCTCGATGAGGACCGCGGTCTGCACGGTCATGTGCAGGGAGCCGGTGATGCGGGCGCCGGCCAGCGGCTGGGAGGCGGCGAACTCCTCGCGGATGGCCATCAGGCCGGGCATCTCGTGCTCGGCGAGGGTGATCTCCTTGCGGCCGAAGGCGGCCAGGGAGAGGTCGGCGACCTTGAAGTCGTTGGTGACGGGGGACATGCAGTCTCCTCGTGGGGTGCTTCCAGAACGGACATCGGCTTTCCGCTGCGGGGCGGGGGGAGGCATGCGGACATACGTCTCCCTCGACCGCAGCTCAGCCCGTCGGAGGCCCTCTCTCCCTCGGCCGGTCCGTCTCCGGACCGCCCGACCGCCATCAGCAGCGACGTCTGGCTAGGGACGAATCTACACCGAGTGGCCGGGCGCGTCCGGAAGGTGCGTGGAGGTCGTGTGGAGGGGGTCAGTCCGCCGTGGGGGCGGTGGGGGCGGCCGACTGCTCGCGGTAGATGTCCGGTTCGAGGTAGATGACGCGGGCGATGGGCTCGGCCTCGCGGATGCGCGCCTCGGCGGCGTCGATGGCGCGGGCGACCTCGGTGGCGGTGTCGTCGTGCTCGACGGCGATCTTGGCGGCGACGAGGAGCTCGTCGGGGCCGAGGTGGAGCGTGCGCATGTGGATCAGGCGGGTGACGGTGTCGCCGTCGACGATGGCCGCGCGGATGCGGGCGACGACCTCGGGTCCGGCGGCCTCGCCGAGGAGCAGCGACTTGGTCTCGGAGGCGAGGACGAGCGCGATGGCGACGAGGAGGACGCCGATGCAGAGGGTGCCGATGCCGTCCCAGATGCCGTCGCCGGTGAGCAGGGACAGGCCGACGCCGCCGAGGGCGAGCACGAGGCCGACGAGCGCGCCGAAGTCCTCGAGGAGGACGACGGGGAGCTCGGGGGCCTTGGCGGTGCGGATGAACTGGCTCCAGGTCTGCTTGCCGCGCACCACGTTGGATTCCTTGATGGCGGTGCGGAAGGAGAAGCCCTCGGCGACGATCGCGAAGACCAGGACGCCGATGGGCCAGTACCAGTGCTCGATCTCGTGCGGGTGCTGGACCTTCTCGTAGCCCTCGTAGAGGGCGAAGACGCCACCGATGGTGAACAGCACGATGGAGACGAGGAAGCCGTAGATGTACCGCTCACGGCCGTAGCCGAAGGGGTGTTCCTCGGTGGCCTTCTTCTGGGCCTTCTTGCCGCCGAGCAGGAGCAGCGCCTGGTTGCCCGAGTCGGCCACCGAGTGCACGCCTTCGGCGAGCATGGACGAGGAGCCGCTGAAGGCGAACGCCACGAACTTGCTCACCGCGATGGCGAGGTTGGCGCCCAATGCGGCGACGATCGCCTTGGTTCCGCCTGACGCGCTCATAGGTGCTGGTGGTCCCTTCCGTCGGCCCTGGTCTTTGCCCGGTCTTTACGGCGTTACGGCGGGACATTCTTGCAGGGCCGTGCTTCGCGTGGTGCGTCAGGCCACCACGGTGGCCCGGAAGACGGTCCCCTCGCCGGTGAGTTCGACCTGTTCGCCTGCGGGAACGTAGGCGGACTGGCCGCGGTCGAGGGTGAGTTCCGGGGCCGCCGGGTCGGCGGGTGTGCGCAGCGTGGCGGTGCCCTCGGTGCAGAGCAGGATCTGGGCGGTGCGGTCGTGGGGGGTGCGGGGGGCGGCGCCGGCGGCGAGCGAGTACCGGGAGAGCCGGAACTCGTCGATGGGGGTGCCGTAGAGCTCCTCGCCGTCGGGGGACGCCTCGGGGCGCAGGACACCGGCGTCACCCGCGTGGAAGCGGACGATGCGCAGCAGTTCGGGGATGTCGACGTGCTTGGGGGTGAGGCCGCAGCGCAGGACGTTGTCGGAGTTGGCCATGATCTCGACGCCGAGGCCGCTGAGGTAGGCGTGCGGTATGCCGGCGCCGAGGAAGAGCGCCTCGCCGGGCTGGAGCCGGACGTGGTTGAGCAGCATGGCGGCGATGACGCCGGGGTCGCCGGGGTAGGCGTGGGCGATGGCTGCGTAGGCGGCGTAGGCGTCGGCGTTCGGTCCGCCCTCGGTGGCGAGCCGGCCGGCGGCTTCGGCGGCTTCGTCCACGGTGCCGGCCATGGCGTCGCGTTCGGCTCCGAGCACGGCGGTGAGGACCTCGCGGAGGGCGGCCTCCTCGGGGTGGGCGCGCAGCAGGTCGACGTACGGCTTGAGGGAGTCGACGCCGAGGCCGGAGAGGAGGGCCGCGGTCTCCTCGGGGTGGCGGAAGCCGCACAGTCCCTCGAAGGGGGTGAGCGCGACGATCATCTCCGGCTTGTGGTTGGCGTCCTTGTAGTTGCGGTGCGGGGCGTCGACGGGGACGCCGCGGGCCTCCTCGTCGGCGAAGCCGGCAGCGGCCTGGGCGAGGTCGGGGTGCACCTGCAGGGAGAGGGGGGAGCCGGCGGCGAGGAGCTTGAGCAGGAACGGCAGCCGGGGACCGAAGCGTTCGACGGCGGGGGCGCCGAGTTCACCGTCCGGGTCGGCGGCGATGACCTGGTCGAGCGGGACCGGACCGTTGCCGCGGTCGATGCGGGAGGGGGCGCCGGGGTGGGCGCCCATCCACAGTTCGGCCTGCGGCTCGCCCGTGGGGGTGGTGCCGAGCAGTTCGGGGATCGCGCTGGTGGAACCCCAGGCGTACGGGCGGATGGTGTTGGTCAGGCGGTCCATGCGGTCATGATCTCCCGGTGGATGTGATGGCGAGGTAAACGGAGGCGAAATCCGTGACGGCGAGGAGTTCGACGGCGGATTCCAGGTCGCCTCCCTCGGCGGGGGCGAGCTCGCTCAGCGGGGTGTCGTGGGTGGTGGCGAGCTCGCGGGCGAGCGGGGCGGAGCTCGATGCGGCGTTGCCGGGGCGGTGCAGGAGCACGACGCGCAGGCGCAGGTCCTCGGGCTCGTCGACGCGGTCGCGGAAGAAGTCCTCGGGGTCGAGGGCGCCGGCCAGGGAGCCGGCGAGCAGCGCGCCGTGGGTGTCGAGTGCCTCGGGGAGTTCGCCGTGCAGGGCGGGGCGTCCGGCGCGGGCGGCGATGGCCGCGGCGAAGCGCCGGGCGGCGACGGAGGCGACCGGTCCCTCGCTCCACATCACCGGCAGGGATTCGGCGAGTTCGGAGGCGAGTGCCTTGGCGGGGTTGCTGTAGGTGGCGGTGGCGGGGCCGCAGCGGGCGGCGACCTCGTCGAGGCGGTCGGCGACGCGCTCGATGGCGTCGGGCGGGGCGGCGAGCAGGCCGATGCGGTCACCGAGGGCGAGCAGCGGGGTGAGCAGCGCCCAGAAGGCGCCGAGGTCCTCGGCGGGCTCGGCGGCCTCGCCGAGGACCCCCGCGACGGACGCCGGGTCGGGCGCGGGGGCGTACGGCAGGACCATGCCCCGCACCTGCTGGATCGCCTCGGCGATGGGTGAGCCGGCGGGGACGACGGCGGCGGCGGTGCAGCCGCGGCGGTAGGCCTGCTCGATGAGGTCGGCCAGGCCCGCCTCGGTGCCTGCGGGGCTGGCGATGAGCAGCAGGTCCAGCGGGCCGGCCCAGCCGGGAAGGGCCCACCGCAGGTCGTACGGGGCGGGGCCGGTGGGGTGCAGGGGCAGTACGGGCCCGCTGCCGTTGCCGAGGGCGGCCAGCAGTTCGGCGACGGCGGCGACGGCGACCGCGCCGGGGCCGGCGACCAGGACGCTGCGGGGGCGGCCGTCGGGCTTGAGTTCGCCGACGCCTGCCTCCTGGGCGAGGCGGGCGGCGGTGCGGACGCGGGCGCCTGCGGCGGCAACGCCGAGGAGGAGGCCGCGGGTGTCGGCGCGGGCGAGGGCGTCGGGGTCGTCGAGCAGCGTCTCGTCCAGCATCGGGGGTGACCTCCGGTCCGGTCCGGTTGTGTCGGGTGTCGCGGGGCGCCGTGCGGTGCGGGTGCCCGTGCCGGCGCCGGTGGTGCGTACGGCGCGGGCTGCCGGGCGGGTGTGTGGTGCCGGGCAGCCGGGTCGCGTCAGGCGGGGCGGCGGGCCTCGTCGACGAGGAGGACGGGGATGTCGTCGCGCACGGGGTAGGCCAGGCCGCAGTCGGCGGAGGTGCAGGTGAGCTCGGTGGCCTCGACGTCCTCGCGCAGCGGCGCGTGGCAGGCGGGGCAGGCGAGGATCTCCAGGAGGCTGGCTTCGACGAGCGGCATGGGTGGCTTCTCCCGTGTGGTCGTGTCGTGGTCGTGGTTCCCGGGCGTCCGCCGTGTGCGGGCGTACGCGTCCGGACCGGCCGATTCAGCCTATCGCCGGGCGGCCGGGGCCGCGTGACCGTGTCGGGGCCCCGGTCCCCCGCCGGAGGAGGCGGTGCGGTGCGGTGCCTCCTCCGGCGGGGCGGCCGTCAGGCGCGGACGATGGCGAGGACCTCGTCGCGGACGCCGGCCATGAGCTCGGTGTCGCGCGCCTCCACGTTGAGGCGCAGCAGCGGCTCGGTGTTGGAGGGGCGCAGGTTGAACCACCAGCCGTCGCCGGTGACCGTGAGGCCGTCGAGCTCGTCGAGGCCGGTACCCGGGCGGTCGGCGTAGGCCGCGCGGACGGCGGCGGTGCGGCCGGCCTGGTCGTCGACGGCGGTGTTGATCTCGCCGGAGGCGGCGTAGCGGTCGTACTCGGCGACGAGCGCGGACAGCGTGCCGTCCTGGCCGCCGAGGGCGGCGAGGACGTGGAGCGCGGCGAGCATGCCGGTGTCGGCGTTCCAGAAGTCGCGGAAGTAGTAGTGCGCGGAGTGCTCGCCGCCGAAGACGGCGCCGGTACGGGCCATCTCCTGCTTGATGAAGGAGTGGCCGACGCGGGTGCGGACGGGCGTCCCGCCGTGCTCCTTGACGACCTCGGGCACGGTCCACGAGGTGATCAGGTTGTGGATGACGGTGGAGCCGGGGTGCTTGGCCAGTTCGCGGGCGGCGACCAGGGCGGTGATCGCGGACGGGGAGACGGGCTCGCCGCGCTCGTCGACGACGAAGCAGCGGTCGGCGTCGCCATCGAAGGCGATGCCGATGTCGGCGCCGGTCTCGCGCACCTTCTCCTGCAGGTCGACGATGTTCTTGGGGTCGAGGGGGTTGGCCTCGTGGTTGGGGAAGGTGCCGTCGAGCTCGAAGTACATCGGGACGAGGTCGAGGGGCAGCCCGTCGAAGACGGTGGGGACGGTGTGCCCGCCCATGCCGTTGCCGGCGTCGACGACGACCTTGAGGTGCCGGATGGAGCTCAGGTCGACCAGGGTGCGCAGGTGGGCGGCGTAGTCGGCGAGCATGTCCCGCTGGGTGACCTCGCCGGGGGTGGCGTCGCTCGCCGGGAGGCCGGTCTCGGACCACTGCTCGACCAGTTCGCGGATCTCGGCGAGGCCGGTGTTCTGTCCGACGGGGGCGGCGCCGGCGCGGCACATCTTGATGCCGTTGTACTGCGCCGGGTTGTGGCTGGCGGTGAACATCGCGCCGGGCAGGTCGAGCTTGCCGCTGGCGAAGTACAGCTGGTCGGTGGAGCAGAGGCCGATCTCGGTGACCTTGGCGCCGCGCGAGGCCGCGCCGCGGGCGAAGGCCCGGGACAGGCCGGGCGAGGAGGGCCGCATGTCGTGGCCCGTCACGATCGCGTCGGCACCGGTCACGGTGACGAAGGCCGCGCCGAAGAGTTCGGCGAGCGGCTCGCCCCATTGGTCGGGGACGACTCCGCGGACGTCGTACGCCTTCACGAGCTGGGAGAGGTCGGTCACCGCATGTGCTCCGCTCTGGAATCCGGTTGCCGGTGGATGGATCGTGGCAAGAGCCAACCTACCGGGCGGATCCGAACGCGCCGACGAGGAGCCCGGGTGCACGTGCGGACCCGGGGCGGGGTATGGCGGGGTGCCGGTTCAGGAGTCGGGCGAGCGCAGGACGCGCAGGTGCCCGCGCCGGGCGATCTCCATGGGGTCGCCGCCGCGGCCGTTGGTGCCGTTGCCCTCGCGCTCCTGGGGGCGGGCGGCCTCGCGCACGGCGTTGGCGAGCGCTTCGAGGTCGTCACCGCTGGGGCGGGTGGGGCCGGTGTCCGTGGCGAGCCGTACGACTTCCCAGCCGCGGGGGGCGGTGAGGCGCTCGGAGTGCTCCGAGCACAGGTCGTAACAGTGGGGCTCGGCGTAGGTGGCGAGCGGTCCGAGGACGGCGGTGGAGTCCGCGTAGACGTACGTCAGCGTCGCGACGGCGGGACGGCCACACGCGGTGCGCGAACAGCGACGTACAAGGCTCACGACGTTGGACGGTACCGCACTCTTGAGCGGGCCGCGACGACTCCCCAGGAGCTCACCCCGTCGTGTCGTCCGGGTTGGCCGGGAAGGTCCGACCTGGGGTCAACACACCTGACCTGCAAAGGGCCGGAAATGTGCGGGTGCCCCTCCGAGGACACCGATCACCAAACGCTGCAAATGATGCCAATTGCGATCGGTGAAGCGGTCAGGGCAGGGGAATCACGTGGGCGCCAGGGGCGAACGACCGTACATTCTGCGACATCGACGGGGATGTCCAGTCCTCGTCCCCCGTGGTGGTGGCAGCGGTCACGGAGCCGCATAACCGGGGCTCCCGACGGCTACTCTCAGAGGTGATGGACACCCCTTCGCCCGCACCGCGCCAGCGCCACCGCGACCGACACGGCCGCGGCATGCGCGGCCCCATCGCGCCCCCGCAGGTGCCCCTGGCACGCACCCGCGCCGACGCCTTCGACGACCTGGTGCGCGACGCGGCGGACCGGCTCGAGCGGCGCTGGCCGCAGCTGGCGGAGGTGGAGTTCGCGGTACAGGAGGTGCCCTGGCCGGCGGACGGTGCCGACGGCGCCGCGGTCGACGGCCGGTTCGACGACGGGGTGCCGCTGGGGCGGCTCCTCGGCGGGCAGAAGGGCAACCCGCACCGCATCGTGGTGTACCGGCGGCCGGTGGAGATCCGGGCCAAGAGCCGCGAGGAACGGGCCCTGCTGGTGCACGACGTGGTCGTGGAGCAGGTGGCCGAACTGCTCGGGCTGTCACCGGAGAACGTCGACCCCCGGTACGGGGAGGGCTGATCCCGGTACCGGCACGGGCCCGCGGGCCCGTGCCGGTCGCGGATCGTCAGCGGTTGAGGATGGACAGGTCCTCTTCCGACTTCGGCACGGCGACCAGACCCCGGTCGTCCGGCATGGTCTGGATGGTGAACATCGGGACGCCGCCCTCCGGCAGGGCGAGCATCCGGGAGGCGTAGACGGGGCCGCCCGAGGCGGGTTCCACCGTGACGGCGAAGGAGCCCTTCCCCGTGGAGGGGGCGGGCGGTGACAGGACGACCGTCGTGCCGCGCTTGACCGGGACGTTCTTGGTGACGGGTTCGCCGCCCTTGGTCGAGGCGGAGGTGACGACCCGCACGGTGGCGTCGCCCTCCGGCGCGGTCAGGGCGAGCGTCGAGCCCTTGGTGCGGTTGTCGGCGGCGCTGGCGCGGTCGCCGATGGGGGCGGTGGCAGGCAGGAAGGCGGTCTCCTGGTCGGCGCCCTTGCCGCGGGTGATCCGCAGGGCGGCGACCACGGGTGCCTCGTCGGAGGGGTCGGTGGGGCTGAGGATCAGCGAGCCGGCCTCGCCCTTGGTGACGTCGCCGAGGTCGACGGCGGTGGTCATGCCGCTCTTGACGTGCACGGTCTCGTGCCCGGCGGGGGTGATCTCGCCGCCCGAGGAGGCGAGCCGCAGCTTGAGGTCGGCGTCGCTGTCGCCGGTCGCGAAGACCACTAGGCGCACATCGGAGGCGTCGCCGGGGATGCCGGGCATGACGGCCTCGGCGGCGGGGTCGGTGGAGGCGGGCAGCCAGTCGCCGCCGGCCTTGGCGTCCTCGGCCTCCACGGTGGCGCCGACCCGGCCGCTGCGGGCACTGACGTGCAGGGTGAGGGCGTCGGACTTCTCCGTGGTGAGCGTGGAGAGCAGGACGGGTACGGTCGCGCCCGGCGGCACCGTGATGCCGTCGGTCGTGCTGGTCTTGACCTCGCCCTTGTCGCCGTAGAGCGCGAGGTCGATGACGGCGGAGGTGTCGTCCGGGTTGGTCAGGTGGACGTAGTCCTGCCGGCCCGCGCCGGTGCTGACCCCGGGGAACCAGAACTCGCTGTCCGGCACGGCACAGGAGGCGCCCAGCACCGCCCGGGCCGGGCCCGCGTCGACGACCGTGGTCTGCTGCACGGTCCAGCCGGGGGCGAGCGCCCCGTCGGCGGTTCCGATGAGCGCGGGGGCGTCGGAGGCCTCGGTGACCGCGGTGACCGGCTGGCCGGCCTCCTTCAGCGGTGCGACCGGCTTGCGCTTGGCCGCGGCCTTGCCGTCCTGGTCGGCGGCGGCCAGCAGGGCGGCGGCGCCACCCGAGCCGGCGGAGTCGCCCTTGGGCGTGAAGGCGGTGTACGTGGTCGTGGCGAAGTCCGAGTCCGACGGGGCCGGGCAGGCCAGCGTGGACCGCTCGACGGGCAGCCGCGCCGCGCTCACGGCGGGCGCCGCGTCCGGGGTACCCGCGCCGGAGACGGTGGCGACGCCGGCGACCGCGGCCAGGGCGGCGGTCACGCCGATCAGGGAGAGGGTGCTGCGGTTCACTGCTGGTTGCTCCCGTCGCGGCGGTAGCCGTCCGTGTCGTAAGCGTCCGTGTCGTAGGTGCCGTAGGGGGCGTACGAAGCGTCGTAGCCCTGCTGCCGGGGCTGCTCCTCGTACCCCTGCGGCTGCTGGGACTGCTGCTCGTAGCCCTGCCGGTCGTAGCCGGGCTGCTGGGACTCCTGGCCGTAGCCGTACGGGTCGTAGACCTGCTCCTGCGGCTGGGCGGGCTGCTCGTAGCCGTAGGTGCTGGTGTACTCCGCGGCCCACTGCTCCTGGCCGTACGGGTCGTCCTGCTGGGGGCCGGCGGCGTAGGGGTCGTACTCGGCGTACTGCGCGTACTCGGCCTGCTCCTGGTGCGCGGGCCCGGCGGCCTCGGGCTCCGCGGGGGCGTCGTCCGCCTCCCCCTCGGCCTCGGCGGCGGCGCGCAGCCGGCGGGCGCGACGGCCGTCGCCGCCGCCCTGTGCCGGGATGCCGGCGGCCGCGGCTGCGGCCACGGGCGCGGCCTCCGCGTCGGGCAGGTCGTCGTCGACCTCGCGGCGCCGGCCCGGCAGGGCCATGACCACGAGCACCAGGCCGAGGAAGCCCTGGACCCACACCCACACGGTGTGCGTGAACGGGTCGTCGTAGACGAGGTCGAGCCGGCCGCCGCTGCTGGGGAGCCGGAAGCCCTGGGCCCAGCCGTCGACGGTGGTGGCGGTGAGCTCCTTGCCGTCGAGGGTGGCGGTCCAGCCGGGGGCGGCGCGGTCGGCGATGCGCAGGACGCGGCCGTCGGCGCCGGCCGGGACGGTGGTGTGGGCCTCCACCTTGCCGGAGGCGACGGTGACGACGGCGGCGGGGGCGTCGGCGTCCTCACCGGAGCCGTCGGCGTCGCCGGAGCCGCTGTCGTCGCCGCTGCCGGAGGGCTCGACGATCGTGATGCGGGCGACGTCGTCGTCCACCCGCCACAGGGCGCTGCCGTCGGCCTGGCTGAGCCGGGACAGGCCCGGGGTGCTGTCGAGGGTGCGGCTCATCTCGCGCGGGGCGCCGCTCTGGACGAGGACGTAGCGCACGGCGTAGCCGCCGAGCTGGCTGGCCTGGTCGGCGCCGGAGCCGGCCACGAGATTTCCGACGATCTTGGCGAGCCGGGCGTCGCTGCCGGCCGCGGCGGCGATCTCGGCGTCGCCGAGGCGGGCGCCGGCGCCCCGGACCAGGGCGTACGAGACGTGGGCGGGCGTGCCCGAAAGGACAAGGGTGCGGGCCTGGTCGCGGGTGGTGCTCTCCTCGGCGACGAAGGCGGGCACCTGGGTCGGGTCGCGGCGCTCCAGCGGGCCGTCGGCGCCGCCGGCCATCCAGCCGACGGCGGCGGACAGCGGGGCGAGCACGGCGGCCAGCGCGACGAGCGCGGCGACGGGCTGGCGCCAGCCGAAGCCGGAGGCGGCGAGCCGTTCCTTGGCACCCTCCGCGCCCACCGCGGCGGCGGCGAGCAGGGCGAGGCCGTACACCAGCGTGGCGGGGCCGGCCCAGGAGGTGCTGTTGGCGAGGACAGCCAAGACCAGGCCGGTCAGGGCGCCCGCCCAGGCGGTGACGATGGCCGAGCGGCGCTCGCCGCGCACCAGTGCGGCCAGCGCGGCCAGGACGATGCCCGCGAGCAGGTAGCCGCCGGCGGCGCCGGGGCCGCCGGGGTTGATCAGGAGGAGGTCGGTGGCGGTGGCGGACTTGGCGCCGAACGGCAGACCGGCCTCGTCCAGGAAGCGCTTGGGGTGCGTGAGCAGCCCGATCGACCAGGGCGCGAGCACCACCACGGGGGCGCCGAGGACGGCCACGGCGCGCATGGCCAGCGGGACGAGGAGCCGGCCCTGCCCGCGCACGACGCGCGTGGCGATGGCGACGCCGGCGAGCACCAGGGTGACGAGCCAGGTGATGGGGGTGAACGCGGTGGTGATCGTCAGCAGCAGCGCGACGGCCCAGGCGGCGCGCCAGCCGGGCCGCAGCCCCCGCTCGACGGCGTCGGCGGACATCCGCAGGCCCGCCGCGGAGACGGCGGCGCGGGCCATGAGCGGCAGCAGGATGGCCAGGACGGCGGTGCCGAGCCGGCCGCCGGCGAGGGCGCCGGTGGCGGCGGGCAGGAAGGCGTACGCGACGGCGCCCCAGGCGCGCAGCAGCCGGGACTCGACCAGGGGCCGCGACACGAAGTAGGCGCTGAGGCCCGCGAGCGGTACCGAGGCGACGAGGAGCACGGTCAGGGCGAGGCCGGTGCTGCCGAGCAGGGCGCTCGCCAGGGTGGCCACGATCGCCAGGTAGGGCGGCGCGGTCTCGGTGCTGCCGGCGCCCAGGGCGTGCCAGGCGCCGAGGTAGGAGCCCCACAGGTCGGAGGCGTCGGCGGGGGCGGGCAGCAGTGCGCCGCCGGACAGGGCGCCGCCGCCGAGGAGCGCGCGGCAGGCGATGAGGGAGAAGAGCAGCAGGACGGCGAAGAGCATCGGGGCGGGTTGCCGCGCGACGCGCTTCAGCAGCGCGAACTGCTCGACCTCCAGGTACTCGCCGTCGTCGTCGCCGCCGCTGGGCCCGGAGTCCAGCCCGCCGTGGCGTCCGGCGGAGGAGGCGTCGGCGGCCGCGCGGCCGGAGACGTTGCTGACGACCTGCTCGACGGTGGCCCGTACGGTCGCGCCGGGCGGCGGGAAGAGCGTCCGCAGTTCGGAGGCCGGGACGGCGGGCCGGGAACGCCGGTGGCGGGCGCCGAGGAGGCGGCCGGGGCGCAGCAGGACCGACAGCAGGCCGGTGATCTCGTCGACGGCCTGTCCGGGGACCTTGCCGACGAGGTAGGCGAGGGTGCGCAGCACCGTGCCGAGCACGATGCGCGCGAAGACGTACGGGAGGAGGGCGCCACGGGTGTTGGCCAGCAGCGTGTAGACGGCGCCCGCCTTGTCGACGCGGTGCGGGTTGACGACGGAGCGGCCGGCGCAGTCGACGGGACGGCGCTCGCGGGAGGCCGCCTCGGCGTGCCGCAGGACGGCGTCGGGGGCGACGAGGACGGTGTGGCCGGCGGACTGGGCGCGCCAGCAGAAGTCGACGTCGTCGCGCATGAGCGGCAGCCGGCGGTCGAACCCGCCGAGGTCCTCCCACACGTCGCGGCGCACCAGCATGCCCGCGCTGGAGACCGAGAGCACCTGGCGGACCTGGTCGTGCTGGCCCTGGTCCTGCTCGCGGCGCTCCAGGCCGGTCCAGCGGCGGCCGCTGCGGGCGATGGAGACGCCGACCTCCAGCAGCTGGCGCCGGTCGTACCAGCTGCGCAGCTTGGGGCCGATGATCGCGGCGGACGGCGAGGCGTCGGCGACCCTCAGGAGGTTGAGGAGGGCGTCCGGGGCGGGCTCGCAGTCGTCGTGCAGGAGCCACAGCCACTGCACGGGTTCGCCGTGCGGCTCCTCGGGCTCGTCGTAGGCGTCGTCGTTCCAGGTGCGGGAGACCGGGTCCCAGCTGCTGGGCCGCCCCAGGTAGGGCAGTTGCTCCACGGTCAGGGGCTCGGCGGCGCGCACGCACTCGTCGACGGCGGCGCCGAAGCCACTGCGCCGGGCGAGGTGCAGGACGCGGTGGTCGCCGAGGCTCTCGGCGAGCAGGCGGGCGGAGTCGTCGGCGCTGCCGGTGTCGGCGGCGATGACGTCCTGGACCGGGCGGTCCTGGGAGACCAGACCCGAGAGCGCGTTGGGCAGCCAGCGGGCACCGTCGTGGGCGACGAGCACGGCGGTGACGACGTGGCGCGGGAACTCCGGTGCCTGGGCGGCGTATTGAGTCCCGGCTGAACTGTTCACGGACATCGAGGTTCGGGCCCCGGTTCGCTGGACTTCGGACGACGCCTTGGGCGTCTCGGACGGGCCCCCACACTAACGGTTGCGGGAGCCGGCCCTTCCGGGTCCGGGGCACATATACGTACGAACCCCGATGTGCCGGGCGGGAGCCCGGGGAGGGCTCTAGACGACGCCCTTCTTCAGTCGCCGGCGCTCGCGCTCGGACAGGCCGCCCCAGATGCCGAAGCGCTCGTCGTTGGCGAGGGCGTAGTCGAGGCAGTCGGAACGGACCTCGCAGGCGAGGCAGACCTTCTTGGCCTCGCGGGTGGAGCCGCCCTTCTCGGGGAAGAAGGACTCGGGATCGGTCTGCGCGCACAGCGCGCGCTCCTGCCACCCGAGCTCTTCGTCGGCCTCTTCGGCCAGCAACAGCTGGAACAGCTCGGTCATGCGCGCCCCTCGTCTGTTTTCGCGTCCCCGTGATGTTGCCGTTACCTGCGACGGTCGAACGACACGAGTGAAATTACAAGTGTGCCGATACGGGCCAGTCAAGCCGAGATCTGCTATTGGGCCCGTTATTCACCCTGCGGAACCAAGGCCTGACAGAAAGTGTTCAAATCAGCCCAAACGCCCGCATCGTCAACCACGGTCGACGCCCCTGGGGGCGGCGATCACGATGCGATCACGAAAACACAACGACGTTTCACGAGGAGACGTTCCTGCGTAGCCGTGTGGTTGCGTCGGCACTTTTCCTGGCTCTTCGGCGCACAAACCTTTCGCCATGTCGAATAGCCGGATCAGGTGAAAGATTTACGACAAACCCGACATCAAGTTGACAGGCCGCCGAGGACCCGGTGTGCTAGGGCGCATGTCAGTGACCCACGCGCCTGCCCGGACCCGCCGCCTCGGCGAGTTCCGTCGCGCCGTGGAAGCTCACTGTCGCTGTTCCAGCTGTTGCCGCTGAAGGACTCTTCCCAGCCCGCACAGCCTCATGCGCATGCCTGACGCTCCTCACTTCCCGTAGGAACTCCCGCACCCATGAACAGCGACGTCTCGATCGCCGGCGACCCCCTCGCCATCCCCCACCTCCTCCCGCCCGCTCCCGCCCACCCCGCCACCGTCGCGGAATTCGCCGGGCTGGCCCGCAGGATCGCGGCCGACCGCGGCCGCTGGGCGCCGCGCGTCCGCTACGACGCCACCACGCGCTGGTACGACCGCCTGGAGACCGGACCCGGCTACGAGGTCTGGCTGCTCAGCTGGGTGCCGGGGCAGGGCAGCGGGCTGCACGACCACGGCCGCTCCTCGGGCGTGCTGACCGTCCTCGAGGGCGAACTGACCGAGCACGCCCTCGGCGGCAACGGCGGGACCCGCCGTTCACTCCTGCCGGGGCATCAGCGGGTGTTCGCCCCCGGCTACGTCCACGAGGTGGTCAACGACTCGCTGGACGGCGCGGTCAGCCTGCACGTCTACTTCCCGGGCCTCACGGAGATGACCCCGTACGCCTGCACCTCCGGGGAGCCCGCGACCGAGGGGACGTTCGCAAGCTGACGCGGCGGGCTGACAGACTGTCCGCATGCGAATCGTGGTACTGGCCGGCGGCATCGGGGGAGCCCGTTTCCTGCGCGGCCTGAAGGCGGCGGCGCCGGAGGCGGACATCACCGTCATCGGCAACACCGGCGACGACATCCACCTGTTCGGCCTCAAGGTCTGCCCCGACCTCGACACCGTCATGTACACCCTCGGTGGCGGGATCCACGAGGCACAGGGCTGGGGCCGCGCCGACGAGACGTTCACGGTCAAGGAGGAACTGGCCGCCTACGGCGTCGGGCCCGAGTGGTTCGGCCTCGGCGACCGCGACTTCGCGACCCACATCGTGCGCACCCAGATGATCGGCGCGGGCTATCCGCTCAGCGCGGTCACCGAGGCGCTGTGCGCTCGCTGGAAGCCGGGAGTGCGGCTGATCCCGATGACCGACGACCGGATCGAGACGCACGTCGTCGTCGACGACCCGGACGCGGGCCCCGGTGGCGGGCGCAAGGCGGTCCACTTCCAGGAGTACTGGGTGCGGCTGCGGGCCTCCGTCCCGGCGTACGCGGTGCTGCCGGTCGGCGCGGAGGGCGCCAAGCCCGCGCCCGGCGTGCTGGAGGCGATCGGCGAGGCGGACGTCATCCTCTTCCCGCCGTCCAACCCCGTGGTGTCGGTCGGGACGATCCTGGCCGTCCCCGGCATCCGCGAGGCCATCGCCGAGGCGGGCGTACCGGTGGTGGGCCTCTCCCCCATCGTCGGGAACGCGCCGGTGCGGGGCATGGCGGACAAGGTGCTGGCGGCGGTCGGCGTGGAGTCCACGGCGGCGGCGGTCGCCGCGCACTACGGCTCCGGCCTCCTGGACGGCTGGCTGGTCGACACCGTCGACGCCGGGGCGGTGGACGAGGTCGAGGCCGCCGGCATCCGGTGCCGGGCCGTCCCGCTGATGATGACGGACCTGGACGCGACGGCCGCGATGGCCCGCGAGGCGCTGACGCTGGCCGGGGAGGTGCGGGCGTGATCGCCTCCTACCGCGTGTGGGCCGTCACGGGCATGCCCGAGGTCGAGCCCGGCGCCGACCTGGCCAAGCTCATCGCGGCGAGCACGCCGGAACTGGCCGACGGCGACGTCCTCGTCGTCACCTCGAAGATCGTCAGCAAGGCGGAGGGGCGCGTGGTGCGCGCCACCGACCGCGAGGCCGCGATCGACGCCGAGACGGTGCGGCTCGTCGCACGGCGCGGGCCGACCCGGATCGTGGAGACCCGGCACGGCTTCGTCATGGCCGCGGCCGGCGTGGACGCCTCCAACACGGCCCCCGGCACCGTGCTGCTGCTGCCCGATGACCCGGACGCCTCCGCCCGCGCCATCCGGGCGGGGCTGCGGGACGCGCTCGGCGTCAACGTCGGCGTGGTCGTCACCGACACCTTCGGGCGGCCCTGGCGCGAGGGCCTGACCGACGTGGCGATCGGCGCGGCCGGGCTGCGCGTGCTGGACGACCTGCGGGGCGCCACCGACTCCCACGGCAACGAACTGGCGGTCACGGTCACGGCCCTGGCCGACGAGCTCGCCGCGGCCGGTGACCTGGTGAAGGGCAAGTCCACCGGGGCGCCCGTCGCCCTCGTACGGGGTCTGGACCGCCTGGTGCTGCCCTCGGAGGAGGACGGCGAGGGCGGCCGCGCCCTCGTCCGGGTCGCCGCCAACGACATGTTCCGGCTGGGCACTTCGGAGGCCGTCCGCGAGGCGGTCTCCCTGCGGCGCACGATCCGCGAGTTCACCGACGAGCCCGTCGACGGGGCGGCCGTACGGCGCGCCGTCGCCCTCGCGGTCACCGCTCCGGCACCGCACCACACGACGCCGTGGCGCTTCGTGCTGCTGGAGTCGGAACCGGCACGGGTCCGGCTGCTGGACGCCATGCGCGACGCGTGGATCGCGGACCTGCGCCGCGACGGCCGCAGCGAGGAGTCCATCGCCAAGCGGGTGCGCCGCGGCGACGTCCTGCGCAAGGCGCCGTACCTGGTGGTGCCCTGCCTGGTCGCGGACGGGGCGCACGACTACCCGGACCCGCGACGGTCGGCGGCGGAGCGCGAGATGTTCGTGGTCGCCATGGGCGCGGCCGTGGAGAACTTCCTGGTGGCGCTGGCCGGCGAGCAGTTGGGGTCGGCGTGGGTGTCCTCCACGATGTTCTGCCGCGACGTGGTGCGCGAGGTGCTGGACCTGCCGGGGGACTGGGACCCGATGGGAGCCGTCGCCGTCGGCCGCCCCGCGGCGCCGCCGAAGGAGCGGCCGGGACGGAGCGCGGAGGCGTTCATCGCGGTGCGGTGACGGGCCGTTCGGGCCGCACACGCCTCCCGGGCCGCGGGCCGGGGCCGGTCACCGTGGCGAACGCGGTGACCGGTGCGGCTCCGAAGTGGCCCCACAGTCGTCCCTGGTGGCCTTGAGAGCGACAAGACCCGTGATGTCGCGTACCGCGTCGGAGGGTTGCGAGTAGTCCCGGATCAGGAGTGTCCAGCCCTGGCGCGTCAGGCGAACCTGAGGGATGCCCCCCGGATGCGATCGCTCCTCACCGCTCCACCCGTTCTCGTGGAGCCGGTCGAGTGCCGCATCGATCGTCCGGGCGGGCTCCTTCCCGATCGGTTGCGCCATGAGACCGACGACACAGCCGTGGTCCTCGGGCGACGCCGAGGCCGCGGCCTTGAGTCCAGCGGATTCCGCCGCACCACTCACGTCGGCGGCGACACTGTTCGCGTCGGCCGGCCGGGGCGCGCTCGTACCGGCCCCCGGGTCGCCGGCCTGTCGCGTACCGCACCCCATGAGGGACCCCAGCAGCATCGCGGCCCCTGCGAGGGCGATCGTCCGCCTCACCGTGCGTCGCGGAAGACGAGACGGACTTTCCTGTCCGAGATGAACGAGGAGGGCGTCCCTGCGGGGAGTACGGCGCGCAGGGACTCGAACACGGCCAGGACCCTGTCGTCCCCGTACTCACGGACGTCCTCGGTGGCTTTGAGGAACAGTGACCCTCCGGCCATCCGACGAACCTGCGCGAAGGTTCCGTCCCTACGGACTGCTTCCGCGCCGCCGAGCAGCTCCGCGACACCGGGCGAGCACACGGTGATCCACGAATAGCCCCGCACATTCCGGTCGAGGACGGGGAACGTCTCGTCCTGGAAGAGGCCGAGTGCCGCTTCCAGGGAGCTCCGGCCGGTGGTGCTGTCCATGTCGTCGGCGATGCAGCCGAAAAGCGCCGTACCCCTTCCGGAATCCGCGTGCCGGATGATGAGGTCGTGCCAGGCGGACTGGGCCTTCTCGAATTCCTCGCTCGACCTGTCCACCGTCAGGGCCACCCACTCGGGTGCCTCGTAGTCCCGCCTGGCGCCGATGGTGATCCAGGTGCTGCCCGGATAGCCGTCAGGACCGAGGACGGCCAGTCTCAGCTCCGCCTCGAGCGGCACGGACTCCACATCCCGCAGGAATTTCTCCCAATTCTTCGGGGAAAAGACCCGTCCGGAACGCTTGCGGCCGCTTTTCAGAACTCGCGCGATCCAGAGCGATCCCCACAATTCTCCGGGGCGGCCGTAGGGGGCGCCCGCCGTCGTGAGCGCGGATTCCCGGCCCGTCAGGTCCAGCGCACCGGCGAACGGATCCATGGCGCTTCCGGCCAACTCCCGGACCGCGTCGGCGAACCAAGGCTCGACCAGCTCCCGGAGGGCGGTGCCGCCCTCCGGGAGCGCGAAGTCGAGTTCCGCCCGGATACTGGAATTCACTCGAAATCCCTCAGCCATGCGCGGAATATATCACAGGCTCAGAACACGGGCGCCAGGGGCGGGACGAAGATCGGGCCGCCACCGGATTCCGGAGTAAGCGGATTTTGCGACCAGTCATGGTTCTCGATGTTTTCGTGCCACCAGTCCTGGAATCCGTGCCAGGCCCTCTTGTAAGAGGGCTCATTCACCTTTTCGGGCACCGGATGGGGTATCGGTTTCCAGTCGTCCTTCGGGTCCTTCGCCTTCTGGTGGGTGTACACCTCGATACCGGCGTCCGTCGTCGAGGAAGAAACCGTGATCAGTTCCTTGACGTTCCCCTGGTTTGTGCCGGTCTGCGACACGGGGAACTTGAAGCCGGTGACGACGTCCCGCGTGTCGCCCTTGGCGCGGAGCTGCTTGGTCAGTTGCCTGATGTAATTGGCGAGCTGCCCGGGCCCCTGCGCCTCCGCATCGCCGCCCTTGTGCTTGATCTCCCAGACGTAGACGGTCTTGTCGGTCCAGTAGATCAGGTCGGCGTAACCGGGCTCCTTCTTGGGGTTCTTGTAGGAACCGCCCTTGATGTAGTTGTCGGTCCTGCTCGTGGTGACCCTGCCCTGGCCCTTGTTGTGCAGCCAGTCCCAGACCCGGAGCGCCACCGCCCTGAGCATGACCGCCGTGTCGTGACGGTCGGTCCACATCTTGCGCCAGTTGAACTCCGCCTGCTTCTTCCGCTCCTCCTGGCGCTTCCACTCCATGAGGTCCGGGTCGTACAGGCCCGAGGGATCGCTGTGCGTGGTCGGGTTGTTGTGGCTGTAGGCGTACCCGTTCATCTGGAGGGGGTCGCCCATGTCCAGCACCGGGTCGGCGGAGAGGAACCGGCCCGTGGACTGGTCGTATTCGCGCGCCCCGAGGTGGGTGAGCGCGGTCGTGGTGTCGTCGAGCCCCGAACCGAGGTAACTGTGCGTGTTGGGCCAGGTGCTTGGCTTTGTCCCGCGGATCTCACCGAAGGGCTTGAAGGAGCGTTTGGTGACGGTCTGACCCGAGGCCTCGTCGACGGAGGCCGTAGCCGTCCCCAGGGGGTCGCTCAGCAGGACGCTGAGCTTGTGGCCCGTCGCGCTGCCCTTGCCGGCGACCCGGACGACCGTGGGGGCTCCGGGGTGGCTGTAGGAGCGGGTGGCCCGGATGGGCTTGCCGTTGACGTCCGTCTCGAGGTCGGTCTCGCCGAGGTGGAGGGTGTTGCCGGCCGCGGTGTGCTCCAGGACGCGGGTGCCCTCGGCGTCGTAGACGTAGGTGACACGGTCGGCGGGCGTCCACTGCTGGGCGGCGGACGTGTTGCAGGTGTAGAGCTGCAGGTCGGTGCTGTCGGCGTCATTCGAGCCGGGGACGTCGACGCACTTGCCGGACACCGGGTTGTACAGGCTCTTGTCCGAGGGGCGGACGACGAACTTCTGGGATTCGCCCCCGTTGCAGGTGGCGAGCAGCACCTTCGTCCCGTTGGCCGTGCCGTTGACGCTCGCGCACTTGCCCTGTACCCGCAGGGTGTCGCCGGTCAGCCTCCACTGCTGCGCGATGGTGTTGTTGCACGTGTAGAGCTGGACGGGGTTGCCGTCGGCCGTGGAGCCACCCGCGTTGTCCAGGCACTTGCCGGACATCCCCACGATCGGCCCGGCGCCCTCCGCGAAGCCCGCGACCTCGCTCACCTTGTTCTCGGCGTTCCACTTGAGCGTCTGGGAGCCACCGGGCAGCGACCTGGTCTCGTTGTTTCCTTCGGCGTCGAAGGTGTAGCTCGACGCGGCACCCACCGACGGGGTGACGCCCGTGAGCGTGTGCGGCTGGGTCAGCGAGGGAGCGCTGGTGCCGTTGCCGGTGACCGTCTTGCCGTACGCGTAGGTGCTCTTCACGTCCTGCGCGGGATTGGCGGCGCTGTGCTCGGTCAGCGACGCACGGTTGCCCACCACGTCGTACGTGAAGGACTGCCAGTAGGACGTGGCGTCCGTGGCGACGGTCCCCGACGCGGGCGCGGCCGCGCCGAGCGAGGCCGCCAGGTCGCCGTCCGGGGAAGCGGCATCGGTCGCCGAGTCGGGCGCTTCGGCGATGGGGCCTGCCGAGGTCTGCCCGTCCTGCCGGTATCCCCATGCGGTGCCGGAGACGGACTTGCAGCCGGTACCGGCCGTACCGGGCACGATGTTCGAGGTCCAGGCCTGGACGAGTTCACCGTAGTAGTCGTAGGTGAAGCACTGGTTGTCCCATGCGGAGCCGGACGCGTCCGTCTGCTTCCGCGCGCTGGAGGTGAGGTTGCCCGCGCGGTCGTACGAGTAGTACGTATCCGCGATCCGGTGCGAGTTGGCCGTCTCCCGGTCCCACACCGTGCGCTGCAGGCGTCCTGTGGGTTCGTCGACGAAGTTGGTGGTCCATACCCGGTAGGGCTGCGGTCCGCTGACCGTGCGCAGTGGCTCGCCGTACGGGGAGTAGGTGACGTCCGTGGTGTACCAGCTGAGCCCGGAGGTGGATTCGGCCAGTCCGTCGCTGTCGTACCGGGTGACGACCTTCTCCTCGGCGAGCCCCCCGATCGCGGGCATCGTGGTGGTCAGCGGCTTGCCGGTGGGGGTGTAGGTGTAGCTGTACCGGTAGGTGCCGGAGACACCCGCCGTGTCGGCGTGGGCCGGGATGACGACCTCGCGCGCCGTCGGCCGGTAACCCACGTCGTAGGCCGTGATGCGGTTGACGTAGTCACCGGTGGCGTCGTGACGCACTGAGGAGGCCAGCTGGCCCAGCGCACCGTCCGGGTCATAGGTGAACTCCTTGGCCGGCGCGGCGGTCTCCGAGCCCTCCCGTACGGCGGTCACGCGGCCGATGTCGTCGTACGAGGTGTAGACCGTCTTCAGCTTGGAGTCGGTCAGGCTGGTCTGCCGGTCCAGCTCGTCGTAACCGAACCGGGTCTCGCCGGTGTCCGGGTCGGTGGAGGCGGCAAGGCGGCCTCGCGCGTCGTACGTGAACGTCCACAGGTTGCCGGCGTGGTCCTTGACCTGGGTGCGGTTGCCCCGGGCGTCATAGGAGTACCAGGTGCTGCGCCAGTCGCTGAGGTCGACATTGGTGTAGTGCTGGATGCGGGTGACACGCCCGAGAGCGTCCGTCGTGCTCTTGACCGCCGGGGCGCCGCCACCGGGCGGACGGCTGAGCGTCCAGTCGTCCCCGTAGGTGGTCGGGTTGGAATACACCGCCTGGCCCAGACGGACGGTGGTCGCCTTGACCGGACGTTCCAGGCCGTCGTAGACGGTGCGCGTCAGACTGGGCACGACGCTGTCGCTCTGCCGCTTGAACTGCGCCGCCTCGGGCTCTCCCTTGGCCAGGTAGGAGCCGGTCTGCTCACGGACGAGGCCGTGGTCGTCGTAGCGGGTGTCGGCGATGACGCGACCGGGGCCATGGGCCTCGTTCTGGGTCTGGACCGGCCGCATGAGGCCGTCGTAGATCGTGACCTGCCGGGCGTAGGTACCGTCGTCCTTGATGCTCTGGACGGTCACCGCGGTCGGCTTGGTCACGGTCGAGGTGGCGGTCGCCATCTGGTACCCGATCACCACGTCCGGGGTCTGGTTCCCCGAGGAACGCGCGGGCGACCAGCCCTTGACCAGGCGGCCGAGGCCGTCGTACTCGCTGCGGGTCACGCGACCGTTGGGATCCGTCACGGTGAGCGGGAGCCCGCGGCCGGGGTCCATCGTGGTGACGGTGGCGTGCCCCGCGGCGTTGATGGTCTTGATCGAGGTGACCGGGCCACCCGTGTCACCCGGGGTGTACTGGGTCTCCGTGGGCTTCTTGCGGGCGTCGGTCACCTTGCGGACCCGGCCCAGCGGGTCGTAGGTCGTGCCGGTGACCACCGAGTACGCGGTACCGGCACCGTTGGTCGTGGCGACACTGGTGGCCAGGCCCCGGACAGGGGTGTCGCCCCAGGCGCCGTCGTCGTAGCTGGTTCGCGTGGCGGTCAGGAGCTGGGTCGCCGGATCCGCGGAGTCGTAGTCCGCGCAGGAGGTGGCCGTCTTGCGGACCTGCTTGGTCAGACCGATGAGGTTGGCGGCCTCGTTGTTGACGTATGCGGCCTTGGCGCAGGAGTGGTCACTGAGTTTCTCCCCTGTGCCGTCGGGTTTGACGACCGCGGTCTCCACCTGGACGGGGAGCCCGTGGTCGGGCTCGACCGTCGTCTCGGTGCGGACGGCCTGCCAGCTGGAGTCGACCGTCTGTATGTCGTCCGTACGCCTGATGCCCGAGCGGTAGGCCGTCAGAGGGTCCAACCCCCCGCCGCGAGTGCGTGAGGCGGTCTCCTGCGACCACGGGAAGTTGACGGTGCGCCTGACGACGCGGCCGCCTCCGCCGTCGTAGGTGATGGTCTCCGCCACCATGCCGGCGTACTGGGTCCGGTCGTCGCCGACGAGCGTGACGGCACCGGTGGAATCCTTGACGGCACCGCCCGCGCCCCTGAAGTACCTGTTGACCGAGTACGACTGCGTCTGCGGGACACCCACGGTCGCGCTGTTCTTGGCGCCCTTGACCGTGGCCACCCGCTGGAAGCCCCGCCACACGCTGTAGGTGCGCAGGGACGGCTTGGAGAACTCGTCGTCGTCCATGCCCCAGGCGGCATCGGAGTAGGTGTAGCGGGTGGTCACGCGGTCGGAGACCCCGGTCACCTTGTCGGTCTCGGTGACCGAGGCGACCACGTACTTGTTGAACCAGGCGAGCGCGGGCTTGTCCACGTCGCCGTCCGGGGACCAGCGCACCGGGTAGCAGGTTCCGCGGTTGCCCTCGGGAGCCACCGACGGCTCGGTTCTGCAGCCGCCCTGGTAGACGACCTCGATGTCGCCGCCATGCTCGGTCGACACCGTGCCGATCCGCGGGCGGGTGAATCCGGGGCGGGGCTCGTTCCTGGACCTGGGGACGAGGTTGGGGAGTTGCTGATCCTTCAGGTAGCTGCCGAGCGGGTCGTCCTGGGACACCACGTAGGGGCCGAAACTCACGCCTGCCGAGGTCAGCAGGGTGCCGGTGCCGTCGCCGGGGGCGAAGCCGCGGCGCGTGACGGAGTTGAGCCAGAGGCCGGGCGACGTGTTGTACCAGTCGCGCGGGAAGGAGTGGTGGAGCGTGTACTCGTCCACCTTGCCGAGCCCGGCGACTCCGGGGCGGGCGGCGTAGGTGGTCACGGTACCGAGGCGCATCCGGATCCAGAAGGACGGGAAGGCCGGGCACAGCTTGGAGTCGGACTTGCAGTTGAGATTGCCGGGGCTGTCCCACCACGGCCGGTAGGAGGCCGGGTTCTTGGTGTCGTCGAACTTGTCCGCCGCGCAGGATCCGTCGGTCTCCACGCAGCGCTGCACCGCGTCGAAGACGACCCTGGCGGACGGCGAGGTGAGGGCGCCGGCGCGCAGACCGTACTCGATGGTCTCCGGGTAGCCGCCACGGACGTACTTCTCGGGCGTCTTGAACTTCTTGTTCACCGCGTAGTAGTTCGTCGACTTGTGCCACGTGACGACCATGGCGTTGCCGTGGACGTCGACGACCTTGTCCAGGCCCCAGTGCCAGGCCTGCTGGAGCTTGCCACCGTTGTCGTCGGTGCAGCGTGAATCGGCGAAGGCGTCCTTGTGGCAGGGCTCGCCGGGGTGGTTGCCGAAGACGGGGACGGTGAAGACGGAGTCGGTGTCGGCATGGCCGCCGCCGACCTTGTTCAGACCGTAGTAGTACGTGGTCCCGTCGGTGGTGGTGACGACCCAGTACTCGCCGTCGTTGTCGCCGTTGTCACCGCCGGTCTTCCGCTCGACGCGGGTGCCGTCGTCCTGCTGCGGGCGGTAGACGTCCGTGCTGCCGACGCGGACGAGCTCGACCGTCCTGCCGCCCAGGGACATGACGGCGTTGTAGGAGACCCAGCACAGGTCCGAGGTCTTGTCCTTCTTGGCCGTGTTGTTGGGCGCCGTCGACGGATCGTCCTTGTCGAGGCGGTCGCGGTCGTCCTTGCACGTGCGGTAGCGGCGCTCGATGTGCCCCGGGTCGTAGTTCCAGCCCTCGCCGACCCACGAAGCCTGCGCGGAGGAGACGGCCGTCCTGCCGTCCACGGACTGTGAGTTGTACTCGAACGAGATGACCGGCTTCGGCCCCGCGGGGGCAGGTGGCACATCCAAGGGGTACGACCAGGAGAAGGCGCCGGAGGACCCACCCGCCGCCCACTTGCCGTCGGAGGCCAGCGGTGTCGCCTTGAACGAACCACCCGGGCCGCCGCCGGAGTCGACGGCGCCGATGACGGCCCTGTCCCCGGTGGCGGCGATCGGCCGGACGTAGGAGGCCTGGAGGATGCCGGAGGAGGAGTGGGCCTGCACGGAGGCGGAGGCGGGGGCTGTCGTGCCGTCCGCGGCGGTGTCCACCGTGGCCGTGACGGTCTTCGCGTCGGGGTCGTTGGCCGTCTCCAGCTCCGTGTACTGCCGGCACTCCTCCACCTCGGGGGTGGTCAGGTAGCACTCGGGGAACTGGACGAACTGCAGGCGGGAGGCCCAGTCGGCGCCGTACATGTTCTCGTACGTCTTGTAGCTGAGCTGGACGGAGACGGGCACCGACCCGGTGGTGGGCGCGGTCACGGTGACCACGGCGCCGTCGACGCCGTCGGAGGCGGGGGCGGTGCGGTCGGAGACGGCGACCTGCCAGGTGCCGGTCGGGGCCGGGGCGTCGGGGGCCTGGCCGAGCTTGACCGGCAGATCGCCCGCGGGCTCCAACCCGGCGGGGGTGGCCGTGGCTGCGCTCGTACCCACGCCCGTGCGTAGCGCCGTGGGCTGCTGGGGGGTTCCGCCGAAGGAGACCGGGGCACTCCCGGACGTGGCGGGCGTCGTGGTGCCGGCCGGGGCCTCGGTCTGGTCGGCCGGGGCCTCGACGGCGATGCTGTCCAGCGCCGCGTTCCGTGTCGTGCCGCCGACGAGCCGTTCCTCGGACAGCGGCAGCAGCGCCACGTCCTCGCGGGGCACCTCCGCGCTGCTCGGATCGGGCGGCGAGGCGTAGGCCTGTGTGGGGAACAACGCCAGCGACAGCGCGAACACCGTGCCCGAGAGCAGGGCGGAGCGGCGACGCCGACGGCGCGCGGACAGGAAGAAGGGCACGACGGAATTCCCCCCGGGTCAACCCGACAAACAAGGCGACGCCTGGACAGAGCACAGGTGAAGCCACGTCAAAGATCGTGCTGATTTTGTGCGTTGGCTGTGAGGAAAGCCAGGGCTATCCGTGAGCGTGTGGCAATGATCACGTCATGTACCGGTCAAGCGCCACCAAAGCAGGACCGTACGCCCCGTCGGGCCCCCTTCACCGGGCCCGGGGCCGCGACCCACGCGTGACGGCGGCCCCTCCTTCGGACATCATCTGGACCCGTTGTCCACGGGGGGAAGGGAAACTCGCCCATGACGAGCAAGTGGGGCCGCGTACCCGGCCGTCGGGCCGTCGCGGCGGCCGTCGTGACCGCCGTCGCGGCCTGCGGCCTGACGTACGCGGGACTGAGCGGCGCCGGGAACGAGCACGGCGACGCCGGTGCGCACCGGCCCGCTGCCGCGGCACCGCTGAGCGAGGCGGCCGCGGTGGGCCGGGCCGCGCGGACCGGGAAGCCGGTCGAGGCGACGGGGTTGCGCACCGCTTACGAGACCACCTGGGCGCTGCCCGACGGGACCATGCGCCGGCGCGTCCACGCGACCCCGGTCCGGGCCGAGGTGGACGGTCACTGGCGGCCCATCGACACCACGCTGGCCCGCACCCGCGACGGCTGGGCCCCCCGGGCGACGAACGTGCGGATGACGTTCTCGGCCGGGGCTCGCAAGCCCGGCAAGCGCTCGGACCGGGGCAGCGCCGGTGTCCGCCGGGTGCCGCTCCTGGCTCCCGCGGTCGGGCAGCCGCCCGCCGGGAACGCTCTGGTGACCCTGGACACCGGCGGCCACCAGATTGTCCTGACCTGGCCGGATGCCGTCCCCACCCCCATCATCGACGGCTCGCGGGCGCTGTATCCGGAGATCCTCCCCGGGGCCGACCTGGTGCTGACCGCGGAGGACGGGGGCTTCGGGCAGGTGCTCGTGGTGAAGAACCGGCAGGCCGCCGCCGACCCGCGGGTGGCGCAGCTGTCGTACGGCCTGTCCTCGCCGGACCTGAGCTTCGCGCTCGACCCGGTGACGGGCATCGTCAGCGCCGACGACCCCGCCGGTGAGGAGGTGGCGCTCTCCCCCACCCCGCTGATGTGGGACAGCGCGGGCACCCCGGCGCTCACCGACGGGCAGGCGGGCAGCACCGCCGCACCCACCGCGGCGGAGAGCCTCTCGTCCGACGGGACGGGGGCACCGGACGACACGGAGTCGCCGTCCGATGCCTCTCCCGAGCCGAGCGACAGCGTCGCCGACGACGACAACGGCGACACCTTCCACGAGGTGCTGCCGGACGCAACCGACGAGGCGGCGGATCCCTCGGCCACCGAGGGTGCGGGGCCGGACCCCACAGTCCCGCCCGAGGCCCTGCCGGAGCCGACGCACAGCGGTGGGGCGGCGACGCTGGACCTGCCGTCACTCTCCGGCCCGCAGCCCGATTCCCACGGCACGCTCGTCGGGACGGACCTGAACGGGACGACGTGGACGCTCACCCCGGACCAGGAGTTCCTCGCCGATCCGGACACCGTCTACCCGGTCTTCGTGGACCCGTCCGTCAGCAAGCACACCAACGACTGGACGACCGCGTACAGCCGGCACCCCAACGCGAACTTCTACAACGGCCGCAACTTCAACAAGGGCACCCACGAGGCCCGGGTCGGCTTCGAGTCCGACACCTGGGGCACCTCGCGTTCGTTCTTCAGCATCGACTGGAACCCGGACCTGAAGGGCGCCACCGTCATCAGCGCCAAGCTGAGGCTGCTGGAGACCTACGCGTGGTCGTGCAGCGCACGGACGATGAACGTGTACCTGACCGGTCCGATCAGCAACAAGACGACGTGGAAGAACGCGCCGTCGATGACCAGCGGCAACAAGCTGGGCAACAGGAGCTTCTCGCACGGCTACCGGTCCTCCTGCCCGGACGACTGGGAGGCCTTCGACGTCAAGCCCGCCGCCCAGAAGGCCGTCGCCGGCGGCTGGAGCACGCTCACCATCGGCCTGCGTGCGGGTGACGAGGGATCCGCCTACTCCTGGAAGAAGTTCCAGGCCGACGGCGACTTCTCCCCGTACGTCGAGCTCGTCTACAACCGCCCGCCGGCCGCGCCCTCACGCCTGGACCTCGACCCCGAGCTCTCCTGCGACACCACGTCCCCTTACATCAACGTCGGTGCCTCGTCGATCACCTTCTGGGCGAGCAGCAGCGACAAGGACGGCAACCTGGCGTCCGTCACCTTCGAGCTCTGGCCGACCGGCGGCTCCGGCAACCTGCTGGGCAGCAAGGCCAAGGTCTCGGCCGGCAGCCAGACCTCGTCGGCGCGGGTGCACACCGATCCCTTCTCGACCAGTGGCCTGAAGAACGGCACCACCTACTCCTGGCGGGCCAAGTCGCTGGACAAGCAGGGCACCACCTCGGCCTACACCCCCACCTCGACACCGTGCCGGTTCGTCTTCGACAGCGCCCGGCCCACCCCGCCCACCGTGACCTCGACGCAGTACCCGGACGCCGACGCGAGCGACGACGGCTTCAAGAATGGCGTCGAGGACTCTAAGTGGAGCACCGTCAAGTTCGGCACCGCGGGCGCCTTCACCTTCAAGGCGGCGCAGACCGACGTGGTGAAGTTCGAGTACGGCTTCAACTCGGCCTCGTACACCGGATCGGTCACGCGCACCAACGGGGCGCCGACATCGACGCTGACGACCTGGTCGGGCGCGAAGCCGCCGCTGGCCGGCCCCAATGTGCTGTACGTCCGGGCCGTCGACGGCGCCGGGAACGCGTCGGATCCGCGCAAGTACTTCTTCTACGTCACCCCGCGTGACGAGGCCGACAAGGCGGGCGACTTCACCGGCGACGGATTCCCCGACCTGATGGTCGTGGACGCCAACGGCAACCTGCGCCTGTACCCCAGCAAGGGCAACCCGGCCGACCTGACCAAGGGCACCGGCATGCTGGGCTACTCGATGTCCGGGGCCTACCGGGAGAACCCGGCCAAGGATCCCAACGGCGGTGACGACGACGTCCCGCTCTACATCGCCCCGCCCTCGGGCTACTGGAAGAACACGCAGATCACCCACCTCGGGGACGTCTACGGAGGCGACGGACTGCAGGACCTGGTCGCGATCAAGGACGGCAAGCTGTGGGTCTACCCCGGCGACGGCTACGGCGCGGTGAACATCGACAAGCGTCGGGAGATCCTGCTGCCCTCGAACGCACCGGCTCCGAACACCATCACCCAGATTGTCTCCGCCGGGGACGCCACGGGGGACGGCAAGCCCGACTTCTTCCTCACCGTCGGTGACGCGATCTGGGCCTTCGTCGGCTACAACGGCGCCACCGTGGATCAGGCCGTCCGGCTCTCCAGCTCGCCGTGGACGGAACGCGACATCGTCACCGTGCAGGACGTCACCGGCGACGGGGTGACCGACCTGGTCTACCGGACGGACGTCAGTGCCCGGCTCCTGCTGCGCACCGGCATCAAGGACCCGGCGACGGGCGGGGTGAAGCTCGACTCGCTGGCCGCGGCGGTGAACTCGGAAGGCGGCGTCGACACCGAGTACGGGGCGTCCGGCTGGAGCAGTTCCAGCATCCGGGTCTTCTACGGGACCCCGGACGCGAACGGCGACGCCATCCCGGACATCTGGACGCTCCGGGTCGACGGAACGGTGCGCTTCTACGCGGGCAGCAGGACCGCGCTCAGCGGCGCCGGCACCGTCGTCATCACTAACACCGACGGGGTGGGCTGGAAGACCAAGATGACCATGGGCTGACCCGTCGGCCGGCCCACGGCCTCCCCGGCCCTCTGACCCGTTTCCACACCGGTCAGAGGGCCACGATGTTCCCCGGGGCCATGCGCGGGGCGCGACGTGGGGGGCGGCGGCCGGTGAGGAGGATGATGCGGGCGGCGCGGTGGCGCTGGCCGGCGTAGGGCTCGAGGAGTTCGAGCATGGTCGCGTCGTCGCAGCGGTGGGCGCCGGTGAGGGCGTAGCCGACGGTGTGCGGCAGGTGGAGGTCGCCGACCGTGATCGCGTCGGGGTCGCCGTTGCTGCGCTGCAGGGTCTCGGCCGCGGTCCAGGGGCCGATACCGGGAACGGCCTGGAGGCGGGCGAGGGCGTCGGCGGGGGCGAGGGTGGTGGCCTGCTCCATGCGGGCGGCGGCGCGGGCGGCCCGGACCGCGGCGGCGGAGCGCTTGCCGTCGACGTTGGCGCGGTGCCACTCCCAGGAGGGGATCATGGCCCAGCCGCGGGCGTCGGGCATCACGCGCATGCGCAGTTCCTCGCCGGGGCCGGGGGCGGGCTCGCCGAAGCGCCACAGCAGGACCCGCCAAGAGCGGTAGGCCTCGTCGGAGGTGACCTTCTGCTCGAGGATCGCGGGGATGAGGGACTCCAGCACCAGGCCCGTACGGGTCAGCCGCAGCCCGGGGTTGCGCCGGTGGGCCTCGTGGACGACGCGGTGGCGGGCGGTGAAGGCGGCGGGGTCGTCGGCGTCGCCGAGCAGGCCGGGGAGGCGGTCCAGGAGCCAGTCGGCGCCGGGGCCCCACGCCTCGGCCTCGACCTCGCCGCCGGAGGGGCGGGCGATGCGCAGGGTGCCGGGGCCCTCGGGGGTGCGCGAGGCCCGGTAGACCGCGCGGTCGGCGCCGACGCGGAACGCAGGGTCGCCGGGGCCGCGGCGCAGGGGGCCGAGCGTGAGGCCGAGGTCCAGAGGGCCGCGGGGGGTCCAGCGGCGGGTGCGGCCGGGCGTGCGGGGGCCGGGGACGCGGCCGGTCGCGGCGCGGAGGAGTCGGCTCTGCTCGGGGTGCACCCTCCGAGGGTACGGCGTGGGCCCTGCGGCTTCCGGGTTTCCGGCCGGTGGGCGGGGTGCGCCCGCCGGCCGGGGTCCTGGGCGGTCACCGGCCTGCAGCCGGTCGCCTACTGGTCGGACGAGAAGCGGACCGCGCCATCCGGGATGACCGCGCCGCACCAGATGCGCACCCCGTGCCGCAGTTCGTTGTCGGCACCGATGTGCGCGGAGTCGCCGATGACGGAGCCGTGGACGACGGTGCGCTCGCCGATGACCGCCCCCGCGCCGATGAGGGAGTCGACGACGGTCGCTCCGGGGTGGACGACGGCGCCCGCCAGGACCAGGCTGCCCTCGACGACCGCCCCGGAGCCGATGACGGCGCCCGCGGACACGGCGGTGCCGCCGGTGAGCTTGGCGTCGTCGGCGACCCGGGCGCCCTCCAGGACGAGGCGTTCCCCGCAGCGGCCGGGGACGGCCGGGGAGGGCGCGTGGCCGAGGACGAGGTCGGCGGAGCCGCGGACGAAGGCGTGCGGGGTGCCGAGGTCGAGCCAGTAGGTGGAGTCGACCATGCCCTGCAGGTGGGCACCGTCGGCCAGCAGGCCGGGGAAGGTCTCGCGCTCGACGGAGACCGCGCGGCCGGTGGGGATGGAGTCGATGACGGAGCGCTGGAAGACGTAGGCACCGGCGTTGATCTGGTCGGTGACGATCTCCTCGGGCGTCTCCGGCTTCTCCAGGAACGCGGTGACGCGGCCGGTGGTGTCGGTCGGCACGAGCCCGAAGGCGCGCGGGTCCTCGACCCGGGTCAGGTGGAGGGAGACGTCGGCGCCTGAGTCGCGGTGGGTGGCGACCAGGCCGGCGATGTCGAGGCCGGTGAGGATGTCCCCGTTGAAGACGAGGACCGGGTCGCCGGGGGCGCAGTCCAGGCGGTCGGCGACGTTGCGGATGGCCCCGCCGGTGCCGAGCGGCTCGTCCTCGGTGACGTACTCCAGGCGCAGCCCGAGGGCGGACCCGTCGCCGAAGTGCGGCTCGAAGACCTCGGCGAGGTAGGAGGTCGCCAGGACGATGTGCTCGACACCCGCCGCGCGCGCCCGGGCCAGTTGGTGGGTGAGGAACGGGACGCCGGCCGCGGGGACCATGGGCTTGGGCGTGTGCACCGTCAGGGGGCGCAGTCTGGTGCCCTTGCCGCCGACCAAGAGGATCGCTTCAGTCACCTGTGTTTGTCTCCGCTTCCTGGCGGGCCGAACGCATGAGCGGCCAATCCTATGCAGGGTGCGATCAGCGGCCCTGGAGCCCCGCCGCGGTGCGGCGGATGATGCCGAGATCGTCGTACAACTCCGTTCCTGGGCATTGCGTGGCGAATCCGTCCCGGTGGCCCGAGATGACGTTCATGCGGACCCGCGTACCCTTCGGGTACTTGTTGCTCCCTCCGGACACCAGGTATGTCATGCCCTCCGGATCACGGCCGTAAATTCCGAGTTTCCACGCGGCGAGCCGGGCGACGGCCGACAGGGCCTCACGGGTGGGCTGCTCCTCGGAGTAGTCGCCGAGCACGGCGATGCCCATGGTGTGCTCGTTGAAACCGAGGGTGTGCGCGCCGAAGACGGCCTTGGAGACGCCGCCGCTGCGGCCCTCGTAGATGTCTCCGCACTTGTCGACGAGGAAGTTGTAGCCGATGTCGCGCCAGCCGCTGCTCTTGACGTGGTAGCGGTAGATACCGCGGATGACCGAGGGGGAGTCGGAGCACTCGTAGTCGTTGCCGGTGGCGGTGTGGTGGACGAAGATCGCGCTGACGTCGTCGGTGAACTCCGACTCCTCGCTGCGCAGTTGCTCGTCGGCGCCCCAGCCGAACCGGGTGACGATGCGGGGGCGCGCGCCGGTGAAGCGATGCCCGGTGAGGGCCTCGGTCTGGGACCGGGTGAGCGCGGGGACGAAGGGGGACTCGACCGGGGTGCCCGAGGTGTCGCTCGGGTCCGCGGCGGTGTCGGTGGTGGTGCCGTCCTGCGGGCGGCGGCCGCCGAGCGGGTCGCCCCCCTCGCTGGGCCCGACGCCTTCGAGCGGGTCGCCGGCCTCGCTGGGGCCGACGCCGTCGAAGGGGTCGCCGCCGTTGTAGGGGCCGCCCGTGGTGCCACCGCCGTCCGGGCCACCGCCGTCCGGGCCACCGCCGTCCGGGCCACCGCCGTCCGGGCCGCCGACCCCCGGACCGGCGGGCCCGGGGTCCAGCGCGGCGTCGGGGTCGAGGTAGCTGCCGCCCAGGTCGTCGCCTGGGCCGTCGCCGGACCCGTCACCCGGTTCGTCCCCGGGGTCGACCATCTCCAGTCGCAGTCCCCTGGGCAGGCCGGGCCGCACTCCGCGCCTGCCGGTGGGGGCCTCGGGCACGACCCGCACCTCGACCCCGTCGGAACGGCCGACCCACAGCGGGGCGGTCGCGCCGCGCACCGGTGAGGCCGAGCCTTCGGGCGAGCCGGCGTCGGGGGCGTCGTCGTTGTGCGCCTCGACGGTGCGCCAGCCGGACCAGATGCCGGTGCCGGTGGCGCGGGTCCGGACCTGGACGGTGCCCCGCAGGTCGGTGCCGACGTCGTCCCAGGTGATGCCGATCAGGGAGAACGGTCGCACGGCACGGGCGGGCAGCCCCTGGGCGAGCGGGGTGCCGATGGCGCGGCCGGAGGTGGCGAGCGGGGCCAGCGGCAGAGTGTGGGTGTCGCCGGGGGGCGTGTCGGGGGCGGCCGCCCGCACCGGCGCGTGGATGGTGGCGGTGGCACCGGAGGGGAAGGCGAGCGGCAGGGCGAGGGCAGCCATGCACGCCGCGGAGATCGACGTCGCAAGAAGTGCACGCATGGGAAGAACAGTTACATAACGCCCCAGAACGCGCAGCCGGGATCTGACGGGCCGTCCTGTTCTGCCGGCCCATCAGAGGCACCCGGGACGGTCCCGCCTGACGTAGCCTGGGCCGCGTGACATCGACTGCCCGTACACCCGCCGACCTGCTGCGTTCCGCGCTCGCGGCGGACCCCGCCCGGCCCCTGGTCACCTTCTACGACGACGCCACCGGCGAACGCGTCGAACTGTCGGTGGCCACCTTCGGCAACTGGGTGGCCAAGACCGCCAACCTCATCCAGGACGAACTGGGCGCCCAGCCGGGTGACCGTGCGGCACTGCTGCTGCCGGCGCACTGGCAGACCGCGGTATGGGTGCTCGCCTGCTTCTCCACCGGCGTGGTCGTGGTGCCGGGCGGCGACCCGGGCGAGGCCGACCTCGTGGTCTCCGGCCCGGACGCCCTGGAGGAGGCCCGCGCCTGCTCCGGCGAGCGGGTCGCGCTGGCGCTGCGCCCGCTGGGCGGCCGCTTCCCGCAGCCGCCGGAGGGCTTCCTCGACTACGCGGTCGAGGTCCCCTCCCAGGGCGACCGCTTCGTCCCGTACGCGCCGGTGGACGCTGAGGCGCCCGCGCTGGAGCTGCCGGGCGGGGAGGAGCTCACCGGCGCGCAGGTGGTCGAACGGGCCCGCGCGTCCGCCGCGGCCCTGGGACTGACGGCCGGGGCGCGGCTGCTCTCGGGCCGGCCGTACGACGACTGGGACGGTCTGGCCGCCGGGCTGCTGGCACCGCTGGCGGCGGGCGCCTCCGTCGTGCTCTGCCGCAACCTGGACCGGCTTCCCCCCGCCGACCTGGACAAACGCCGGGAGAGCGAGCGGGTGACCCACACGGCCTGAGCTCACACCGGCCCACCGTCCCTGAAGCCCTCGGACGGAACTGAACAACTCCGCACAACCGAGGACGGGTTTGGACGGTCTCTATAGGTGACCTGATCATCAGCAGCACCTGTAAGGACGGGCCCGGACGTGACCACGCCAGCCGATTCGCCGGAAGCCGAGGACGCCCCTCCCGCCGACCCCCCTCCCGCCGACACCGCGCCGAGGAAGCGCCGCCGCACCTGGCTGCGCGTCCTCGCCGTCGTCGTGTCCCTGGTGCTGCTGGCAGGGGCCGGGGTCTCCTGGTACCTGTACAAGCAGCTCGACGGGAACATCCACACGGACACGGACACCGCCCACGAGCTGATGCGGGTCCAGTCCGAGCGGCCCAAGGTGCTGCCCGAGGCGACCACCGCCGAGAACATCCTGCTCCTGGGTTCGGACAACCGTGGCGACGGGAACGGCAAGTACGGCCAGGACACCGGCACCCAGCGGTCGGACACCGCGATACTGCTGCACCTGGCCGCGGACCGGAAGAGCGCGACGGCGGTCAGCCTCCCGCGCGACCTCATGGTCCACATCCCCTCCTGCCGGCGGTCCGACGGCAGCATGACCAATCCCCAGTTCGCCCAGTTCAACTGGGCGTTCGAGTTCGGCGGCGCCGCCTGCACGATCCGTACGGTGGAGAAGCTCACCGGGATCCGCGTCGACCACCACCTCGTGGTGGACTTCAACGGCTTCAAGAAGATGGTCGACGCGGTCGACGGCGTCGAGGTCTGCGTGCCGCACGCCGTGCACGACGAGGACGCGCACCTGGACCTGGAGGCCGGCCGCCAGGAGCTGCACGGCGAGCAGGCACTCGGCTACGTCCGGGCCCGCAAGGGCATCGGCGACGGCAGCGACACCCAGCGCATGGACCGCCAGCAGCAGTTCCTCGCCTCCCTGGTGCAGAAGGTCGACTCCACGGGCGTGTTGCTCAACCCCGCCAAGCTCTACCCGCTGCTGGACGCCGCGACCTCCTCGCTCACCGCGGACGAGGGTCTCGACTCGCTGGCCGAGCTGTACGAGCTGGCCCAGAGCCTGCGCAAGACGCCGACGGACCAGGTGCGTTTCCTGACCGTGCCGCGGCGTCCGTACACGGCGGACCCCAACCGTGACGAACTGGTGCAACCCGCCGCGGACGAACTGTTCACGACCCTGCGCGAGGACGGGCAGGTGACCGTCGAGGGCGACGAGGGCACCGGCTCCGGCTCCGCCCGCCCGACGGCCGGCGGAACCTCCACCGCCTCTCCCGCAACTCCCACACCGTCGGGGTCGGCGAGCGCCTCCCCCTCGTACCGCGGCACCACCGCCGACCGCGACGTGTGCGGCGGCAGTGGGGATTGAACAGTTTGTCCAGGTGTAGGAGAGCGGAATTTGTCAGCGACGGGCGTACACGCTGAACTGTGGGGTTAGTGTGAGCGATCCGGCCTGTTGCAGCGGCCGAGACGGAGGACTCGATCGACCGTGGACACGCAAGGCCGTAGGCAGCACGTCGACCCGGCGGATCAGTGGGTTTTCGATCCCGAGACGGGCAGCTACCAGTTGCGGCTGGACCCCCCGCAGCAGCAGGAACCCGGCGTCCCCGCGCAGGGGACGGGCCGGCGGACACCGCGCGTCCAGCCGCAGGGCGGGAGCCGCGCGCGGCAGGGCCGTTCCGGCGCCGAGGGCGAGGGCCGCGCCACGACGGACGGCCGCGCGGCGGGCACCGGCAGGGCGGCGGGCGGCAACCGGGCAGGCGGCACCAGGGGCGAGGGCGGCGGCCGGGCGGCCGCGCGCACCAGCCGGCGCCGGCCCAAGTCCCGGAAGTCCACCAAGAAGCGGGCCCTGATCTGGACCGCCGGAACGCTCGGGGTCGTGGTCATCGCGGCGTGCGTGGGCGTCTACGCGCTGTACCAGCAGCTCAACGGCAACATCCACACGATCGACCCGGGCATCGGCTCCAAGAACGCCACCTCCACCGGACCGGTCAACATCCTGGTCATCGGCACCGACAGCCGGCAGGGCCTGAAGGGCAAGTACGGCGACGCGGCCAACGTCGGCCACGCCGACACCACGATCCTCTTCCACGTCTCCAAGGACCGCTCCAACGCGACGGCGCTGAGCATCCCCCGGGACATCATCACCGACATCCCGGACTGCCCGACGAAGCAGTCCGACGGCTCCACGAAGATCATCCCGGGTGAGAGCGACGTCCGCTTCAACACCAGCCTGGGCCAGTACGGCCGCGACCCGGGCTGCACGATGCGCACCGTCAAGGCGTTGACGGGCATCACCCCGGACCACTTCATGATGGCCAACTTCGACGCGGTGAAGGACCTGTCGACGGCGGTCGGGGGCGTCGAGGTGTGCCTGGCCAAGGACATCGACGACCCGGACTCGCACCTGAAGCTGGACAAGGGCCGGCACGTCGTCGCGGGCGAGCAGGCGCTGGCCTTCGTCCGCACCCGGCACAGCGTCGGCTTCGGCGGCGACCTCAGCCGCATCCAGCTGCAGCAGCAGTTCCTCAGCTCGATGATGCGCACGATGAAGTCGGGCGACACGCTGACCAGTCCGACGAAGCTGCTCAAGCTGGCGAACACGGCGACGAAGGCGCTCACCGTCGACACCGGCATCGGCAGCGTGCCCAAGCTCAGCCAACTCGCCAAGGACCTGAGCCGGGTCGACACCAAGAACATCACCTTCGCGACCGTGCCGGTGATAGACAACCCGGCCGAGAAGGTGCACGCCACCGTGGTGCTGGACGAGAGCAAGGCGCCGCAACTGTTCACCATGGTGCGCAACGACGTCTCGCTCACCGAGGTGAAGAAGAAGCAGAAGGCGTCCGATGCGGCCAAGCTGAAGGGCCCCAAGGCCGACGCGATCAACGTGCGGGTCGAGGTGCTGAACGGCAGCGGGGTCTTCGGCGCCGCCCAGGACACCGTCAACTGGCTACAGAACGACGAGGGCGTCAGCCGCTCCACCAACGGCGGCAACGCGCCCACCGAACTGCAGAAGACGACGCTGGAGTACGCCCCCAACCAGGCCGACCAGGCGCGCCGGCTGGCCGACATGATGGGGCTGCCGGCCTCCGCGCTCAAGCAGGGCACCGAGGACGCCGCCCCGCGCGCCAACATGACGCTCACCCTCGGCAAGGACTTCACCCGGGCGGGCACGCCGATCGCCCCGCCGACGAAGGCACCCGAGGGCATCCAGAAGGTCGAGGCGGACGACAAGAGCGTGTGCGCAAAGTAGCCGCCCGGCACGGGCACCAGGGTCGACAGGGGTATCAGGGGTGGGAACCGGACGATGACGGACAGTCGTGTGCGCGATCTCGGCTGGGACGACAGCCTCTACGACGACCACCCGCGGGACGGGGCCGCGCAGCGGGGCACGGACGCGGCGCGCGCCGCGCACACGGACCCTGGGCGCGGCGGCGGACAGCCGGGCGCACGGCCGCCGCAGCGCCGCAGACGCCGGGTCGTCCGGTGGATCGCGGTCACCCTCGCGGTGCTCATACTCGGGACGGCGGGGGCCGGTTACGCGTACTACGAGCACCTCAGCCACAACCTCCGCAAGGGGAAGCGGAACAGCGGCGACAGCGACGTGGCCAAGGCGCCGACGAACGCGCTGAACATCCTGCTGCTGGGCGCCGACGGCCGTAACTCCGCGGAGAACCTCAAGCTCGGCGGCGCCAGGTACACCAAGGGCGAACCGCCCCGCGCGGACGTGATCATGCTGCTGCACGTCTCCGCCGACCGCAGCAACATGTCCGTGGTGAGCATCCCGCGCGACACCCGGGTGCCGATCCCGAAGTGCACCGACCCGCAGACGGGCAAGAAGTTCGCCGCCACCACGCACGCGATCATCAACGAGAGCCTGGCGCGCGGCGGCCCCGGCTGCACGCTCGCCACCGTGCAGAACCTCACCAAGGTCTACATCGACCACTGGATGATGATCGACTTCGCGGGTGTGGTGAAGATGGCCGACGCAGTCGGCGGCGTCGAGGTCTGCGTGGAGCAACCGGTGTGGGACCACCCGACTCCGCAGCAGCCGGGCGGCTCCGGGCTGAAGCTCAAGGCGGGCACGCAGAAGATCACCGGCAAGAAGGCCCTGCAGTGGCTGCGCACCCGGCACGCCTTCGAGAGCGACCTCGGGCGCGCCAAGGCGCAGCACATGTACATGAACTCGATGGTGCGGGAGCTGCGCTCGCAGAACGTCTTCACCGACGGCGGGCGGCTGCGGGGCCTCGCCGAGGCCGCCACCAACGCGCTGCAGGTGTCGGAGGAGATCGGCACCCCGAAGAAGCTCTTCGACCTCGGCATGCAGCTCAAGAGCGTCCCGTCGAACCGGATCACGATGCTGACCATGCCGCCGGTCACGGACACCGAGAACGACCAGCACTACATGCCGGACCCGGTGGCCGCCCCCAAGGTGTGGTCGCGGCTCGTCCACGACCTCCCCTTCGACGACAAGGGGAAGAAGAAGGCGAAGAAGGAGCCCACCGGCCCGGCGGCGCGGCCCGCCGCGGACATCCCGGTCTCGGTCGTCAACGGCACCGCGGGCGACGCCACGGGCACTCCCGTGAACGGCAGGGCGCGCGCCCTGGCGACGGCGTTGGGTCAAGGCGGGTTCGGGAAGGCGGCTGCGGCCACCGCACCGCAGCCGTCGGCGGCCACCGTGATCGAGTACCCGGCCGCCGAGGGCGCGCAGGGCCGCTCGGACGCGCTCGCCGTGGCGAAGGTGTTCAAGCTCCCCGCCAGTGTTGTGAAGGAATCCTCACATGTCGCCTCCGTCACACTCGTCGTGGGCGCGGACTGGCGGGACGGGACGGTCTTCCAGGGTGCCGCCGACGACGACGGATCGCTGCCCACGAGCGCCGGGGCACTGAACGGAGCGAATGATTCGGCCTGCATGGACGTGTACAGGCCATATCGCTGGGATCCCGGTTTGGGGTAATGCGCACGATCGTTTTACACAGGCGATAAGAAGCGAGTGCCTTGACCCCGTCGCGGTTTATGTATCGTGACCTCCAACCATCCGCGAGCAGGGCTGTTCCGGTTCCACAGGACCTTGACAGTCGCACAGCTGAGAATCACCCACGATCCGCGCGCTGCGGCGCAACCGGTGACCGTAGTGACCAGCGCGTCATGGGAGGGCACACATGCGCCACGGCAGCATCCCCGGAGGGCGGAACGCCCCCTACGATCCTCACGAACCCGGATGGGACGACTCTCCGTACGGGAACGGTCACGGGCAGCCGTACGTCCCGCAGCAGCCCACCCCGCACCCGACGGTCCCGCAGCAGCCCCAGCGCGGCGGCTACCGCCCGCAGGAGCCGCAGCGCGGCGGGTACCCGCCCCAGGAGCCGTACGCGCCCTACCAGCCGGCGGGCTACGACACCGGGGGCTACGACACCGGGGGCTACGGCGACGACGGCCACCGGGCCGGCCACGGCGCCTACGAGGACGACGGGGGCGACGGGGCGTCCACCGGCACCCTGACCGCGACGCAGGGCGACGGGGCGGACGACGACGGCCACGACGGCGGCGGCCGCCGCGGCAACCGCCGCCGCAAGAAGGGCAAGAGGCGCGCCCTGCGCTGGGTGGCGATCGTCACGTCGGTGGCGATACTCGGCTCGGCCGGCGCCGCCTACGCGTACTACCAGCACCTCAACGCGAACATCAAGAAGGACGCGCTGAACCTCGGCGACAGCCAGGCCGCCAAGAGCAAGGCCAACGCCGCCGGCCAGACCCCGCTGAACATCCTGCTGCTGGGCTCCGACAGCCGTGCGTCCAAGGCGAACCAGAAGCTCGGCGGCGCCAGGGCCGACGCCGACCGCAAGCCGCTCGCCGACGTCCAGATGCTGCTGCACGTCTCCGCGGACCGCAGCAACATGACCGTGGTCAGCATTCCGCGCGACACCCGGGTCACCATCCCCAAGTGCACCGACCCGGACGACGGGCGGGTCTACCCCGAGACCACGTCGGAGACGATCAACACGAGCCTCCAGCACGGCGGCCCCGGCTGCACCGTGGCCACCTGGGAGAAGCTCACCGACATATCCATCGACCACTTCATGATGATCGACTTCGCCGGCGTGGTGTCCATGGCCGACGCGGTCGGCGGCGTCCCGGTCTGCGTCAAGGGGAACGTCTGGGACCGCAAGTCCGGGCTCAAGCTCACCAAGGGCGACCACGTCATCAAGGGCAAGCAGGCCCTCCAGTGGCTCCGCACCCGGCACGGCTTCGAGGACGGCAGCGACATCGGCCGCACCCACGCCCAGCACATGTACATGAACGCGATGGTGCGCCAGCTGAAGTCCAGCGCGAAGCTCAACGACCCGGGCAAGCTGACGGGCCTGGCGGAGGCCGCCACCAAGGCGCTGACCGTCGACACCGGCCTCGGCACGGTCAAGAAGCTCTACGACCTGGGCAACGACCTCAAGGGCGTTCCCACCGACCGCATCACCATGACGACGATGCCCTGGGGCGCCGACCCGCAGAACCCGACCGCGCACGTCGTGCCGACCTCCGCGGCGACCAAGCTCTTCACGCTGCTCCGCAACGACCAGGCCGTGGACGGCAAGGCCTCGAAGAAGAAAAAGAAGACCGGCACGGCCACGGCCACCGCGAAGGCCTCGCCCAAGGGCGAGATCGCGGTGACGGTCCAGAACGGCACCGGCAGCACCTCGGTGCCCGCCACCCCCGGCCGGGCGAGCACGGTCACGGAGAAGCTGAAGACCCTGGGCTTCACCCAGGCCGAGTCCGACTCCACGCCGCAGTCGCAGTCCGGCAGCACGATCACCTACGCGAGCGACGACGACCAGGCCGACGCCCTGGCCGTGGCGAAGGCGCTGAAGCTGCCCACCGGCGCGGTGAAGAAGTCCTCGTCCGCCGAGGGCATCACGCTGGTGATCGGCGCCGACTGGACCGCCGGGTCGACCTACCCCGCGGCCAGCAGCTCCGACACCAAGGAAGTGCTGGACAGCGCGAGCGCGCTCAACGCTTCCGACGACTCGGCGTGCATGAAGGTGAACTCCTACTACAGCTGGTAGGGGTCCACCCGCCGCATCACGCGTCGGCCGCCGCCCGGACCGCCGGGCGGCGGCTGGCGATGACCCGCCGGGCGAGCGAGCGCGGGCTGGTCAGGAAGCCGTAGCCCCACGCCATGTGCATCGTGGCGAGCGCCACCGGGATCTGCAGCCGCGCGCGGGCGGACAGGCCCTTGCCGGCCGGGAGCGAGCCCAGTGCGATGGCCGCGAGGTAGCCGCCGGGGACGACGAAGCCGAGCGGGGTGACCGCTGCGCCGACCACCACACCCGCCGCGATGGCCACGACGGCGGCCGGGGCGGCCAGGTAGCGCAGGTTGACCGAGCCCTGGTGGTAACGGGTGACCACGCGGCGCCAGCGTCCGTAGTCCTTGTACTGCTTGGCCAGCGCGCGCACGCTGGGCCGCGGACGGTACGAGACGCGCAGCTCGGGCGAGAACCAGATCAGGCCGCCGGCCTCGCGGATGCGGTAGTTCAGCTCCCAGTCCTGGGCGCGGATGAACTCCTCGTTGTAGCCGCCCTGCTGCTCCAGCACCTCACGGCGGAAGACCCCGAGGTAGACGGTGTCGGCGGGGGCGGCGGCGCCGCCGGTGTGGAAGGCCGCGTTGCCGACGCCGATCTTCGAGGTCATGGCGGCGGCGACGGCGCGCTCCCAGTCGTTCTCGCCCTCGGCGTGCATGATGCCGCCGACGTTGGCGGCGCCGGTCTCCTCCAGCAGCCGCACCGCGGTGTCGATGTAGTCGGGCGAGAGCATGCCGTGGCCGTCGACCCGCACCACGACGGGGTGCCGGGAGGCCTTGATGGCGGCGTTCAGGGCGGCGGGGGTGCGGCCGGTGGGATTGGGCACCGTGTGGACGCGGGGATCCTCCCGCACCAGCTCCGCCGCGATCTCGTCCGTGCGGTCGGTGGAGGGGCCGAGGGCGATGACGACCTCGAGCTCGCCCGCGTAGTCCTGTTCGAGGATGTGGCGGACGGAGTTGCGCAGGTGCCGCTCCTCGTCGAGCACCGGCATGATCACGGAGACGGCGGGCAGCACGTGGGGGGTCGCAGCGTTCACAGCCGGACACGTTACCGCGAACGGATGATACGAACACGTGCAGGCGGGCGGGGCTCATCCCGTACGACGGTATGACTCCTTAGCGTGACTCCATGACCGTCGCTCGTCGCCGTCAGCAGCCCATCGCAGCCGCCCGCCGGGCCCGGAAGCGGTCGCCCGTGCGCCGCGGGATGCGCGTCCTCGGCGCCGTCTCGCTGGGCATCCTGACCGCCAGCGGGATCGGGCACGCCGTCCTGGGGCACATGGACGACCGCCTGGCGCGGGTGGACGCCTTCGCCGGGATGAAGAACCGGCCCAACCCCACCAAGGGCACCAACTTCCTGCTGGTCGGCACCGACGTGCGCCGCGGGCTGACCGCGGCGCAGCGCACCGCGCTGCGCCTGGGCGGGGAGCCCTGCGACTGCACCGACACGATGATGCTGGCGCACCTGTCGCGGGACGGCAGGCGGGTCAGCGTGGTCGCCCTGCCGCGGGACTCGTACGCGGAGCTGCCCCGCCCCGGCAAGCTGAAGTGGGCCTGGGGGGTGGGCGGCCCCTCGCTCGCCGTCAGCACGGTCGAGAAGATGACCGGGATCAAGGTCGACCACTACGCCGAGTTCGACTTCGGCTCCTTCATGAAGACCGTCGACAAGATCGGCGGCGTCGACTTGTGCTTCGCCCAGCCGCTGCGGGACCCCCTGACCGGCCTCGACCTGCCCGCCGGCACGGTCCGCGCGGACGGCGGCACGGCGCTGCGGTACGTGCGCTCCGGTCACTACCCCGGGAGCCCCGACCTCCCGCGGATGCAGAACCAGCAACGGTTCCTGGCCGCCCTGGTCCGCCGGGTCACCGACATCGGGCTGCTGCAGAACCCCGTCAAGCTCGACCAGGTGGCCAGGGCCGCGCTGGGCTCGGTGCGCGCGGACCGGCAGACCAAGCCGGACGACCTGATCGCGCTCGCCACGGGGCTGCGGGGCGGCTTCGGGGCGAGCTCGGTGGAGTTCGCGTCGGTGCCGGTGGACGCCACGCCGTTCCGGGTGCAGGGCGTGGGCACGACCCTGCGCTGGGACGTGAAGGGCGCCGGGCGGATCTTCGACGCGCTGCGCGAGGACCGCCCGCTGACCGGCCCGGACGGCGGCCCCCTGGCCACGCCCAGCCCCTCGGCGCCCGAGCCGGAACAGGTCGACGTGCCGCCCAAGTCGATCCGCGTCCAGGTCAACAACGGGACGACGGTCAACGGACTGGGGGCGCGCGTGGACAAGGAACTGCGCCGCCTGGGCTTCCGCACCACCGGTACGCCCGGCAACACCGTCCGGCACGACGCGGAGTACACGGTCATCCACTACGACCCGGGCTGGGACCGCTCCGCCAAGGCCCTGGGGACGGCCCTGCCGTACGCCGAGCTGCGGGCGGTCTCCGGGCTGGGGTCGACGCTGCGGATCACCGTGGGCGCGGACTACGACGGCGTGACCCCGGTGCGGGCCGGTGAGCCGGACCCGCCCGCGGCGCCGCCGGTGGAGCTCCCGCCCGCGCGCGGCGACCGCGTCGCGTGCGGCTGAGGGCCGGGCGCCGGGCGCCGTCAGTCCTCGAAGCCCTCGGCGGCGCGCTTCTCGCGCAGCTCCATGATCGCCCGGCGGCGGGCCAGCCGGTGCGTGCGGCGGATCTGCGCCTCCTGCAGCCGGCGCCGGTCCCGGTCGGTCTCGGGCTCGATCTGGGGCACCGGACGCGGCGCGCCCTCGGCGTCCACGGCCACGAAGACCAGGTAGGCGCTGGCGACCTGGGTCGCCGGGCCGGACTCGTTCCAGCGTTCGGCCAGCACGCGCACGCCGACCTCCATGGAGCTCCGCCCGGTCCAGTTGACCTGGGCCTGCACCTTGAGCAGGTCGCCGACCCGCACCGGTTCCAGGAAGGCCATCTCGTCCATGGCGCCGGTCACCGCGGGCCCCTCGGAGTGCCGTCCGGCGACGGCGCCCGCCGCGTCGTCCACGAGCTTCATGACCACGCCGCCGTGCACGGTGCCCAGCAGGTTCGTGTCGTGGTGGGTCATGATGTGCGCCAGCGTGATCCGCGAGGCGGACGTGGGCTTGAACGGGACAGGGTGCGGGGGTGGCTCCTCGAACATGGCTCCACCCTAAGCACTGCCGTGCCGTGCTCCCGCCGGGCACACCTTGCCCGGCGGCGGGGCCGGGCGGATGCTGAGAAAGGGGCCGACGTCCCTAAGTCCAAGAGGTGATCCGCCATGGAGAAGACGTGGACGATCAAGCTGTCGCTGGAGGAGGACGGCAGCCGCACCGCCTGCACCGCCTCGCTCTCCGGGGACGGCGCCCCGGGCGTGGTGGGCCACGGCTATTCGCGGCGCAATCCGAACGACGAGCCGGACATGCGCATAGGGGAGGACGTGGCCGCCTCCCGGGCCTGCTCCAACCTGGCGCACGAACTGCTGGAACAGGCCGCCGGAATGATCGAGACCCACACCAACGCCCCGACGCACCTCACCGGCTGAGAGCACCCGGACACAACCGGTCACCGCATCACCGCGGTCCTGTGACCTTTGCATCAGCTCTGCTTCAGAAGCGCCACGGAGGCACTGCCGGGCAGGGCGGCAGGGCACACTGCGGTACATGAACGCATGGCCCGACGGTTGGTCCGACAACAGGAACCAGCGGCAGCAGCAGATCTCCGAGCCGCCGCTGCCCCCCGAGCTGTCCCCGCGCCGTGCGGCGGCGGCTCCCGGCAGCGTGCCGCGCCAGCAGGCGTACGGCAGCGGCGTCCCCGGTCACGCAGGCCCGGGCGCGGGCCACGACGGTCACGGCGGCGGCTCGTACGGCCCGCCGTCCACCGGCGGCCGCACCTCACCGCCCGGCAGCCGCAAGCGGCGGGTGAAGGCCGTCCTGATCGGTCTGGTCGTCGTGGTCGCCGCCTGGTCGATCGGCACCTACTTCTGGGCGGACGGCAAGGTGCGCCGCGAGGTGGACCTCGGCACGGTCATAGACCGCCCGGAGACCGGCGAGGGCACCAACTACCTCATCGTCGGCTCCGACAGCCGTGAGGGCCTGTCCGGCGAGCAGAAGAAGCAGCTGCACACCGGCTCCGCCGAGGGCAAGCGGACCGACTCGATGATGATCCTGCACGTCGGTGACAACGGGAACTCGCTGATCTCGCTCCCCCGTGACTCCTACGTCACGATCCCCGAGTTCAAGGGTTCCGAGTCCGGCAAGACGTTCGCCTCGCGCGGCCAGAACAAGCTCAACGCCGCCTACTCGATAGACGGACCGACGCTGCTGGTGCGCACGGTCGAGTACAACACGGGCCTGCACATCGACCACTACGCGGAGATCGGCTTCGCCGGCTTCGCGGGCCTCGTCGACGCGGTCGGCGGTGTCGAGCTGGACATCCCCCGCGACATCGACGACAAGAACTCGGGCCTGCACATCAAGAAGGGCAAGCAGACCCTCAACGGCGACGAGGCCCTGGCCTTCGTCCGCCAGCGCTACCAGGAGGCCGAGGGCGACCTGGGCCGCACCAAGAACCAGCAGAAGTTCCTCGCCGCGCTCGCGGGCCAGACGGCCACGCCGAGCACGGTCCTGAACCCCTTCAAGCTCTACCCGACCATGGGCGCGGGCCTGGACACGCTGATCGTCGACAAGGACATGAGCCTGTGGGACCTGGTGTCGATGTTCTGGGCGATGAAGAGCGTCTCCGGCGGTGAGGGCGTCTCGATGAACATGCCGACCTCGGGCTCCATCAGCACCAACGTGGGCAGCGCCCTCAAGTGGGACATGCCGAAGGTCAAGCAGCTCGTCTCGGAGCTGAAGAACGACGACAAGGTCACGGTCACGCCCGACTCCTGACCCCGTGGGACGGCCGAGGGGCCGGCCGGGCGCGCACACCGCGCCCGGCCGGCCCCTCCGTTCTTCCCGCTCGCCCGCGGGGCTCACGGGGTGGAGGAGCCCAGGCGGTCGAGGGAGTGGTTCGCCACGTACTCGGCCATGGTGTCGTTGCGCATGGCCTCCCACAGCCGCGCGGTGCCGCTCTCGTCGAGCAGCACCACCGACTGGCCCTTGATCATGTCGAGCCCGCCGACCGGGGCGTTCATGAAGACCATGTCGCCCTCGCGCACCCCGCGCATGCTCCACATCAGGTCGCGCAGGTCCCCGTCGGAGAGCCGGTCGTCGACGCTGACCACACCGGTGACCCGGTCCAGCAGCTCCTTCGCCTTCAGCGGGTTGCTCATGGAGTCCTTGGTCAGCGTCTTGGCGATCACCGCGCGCAGGAAGGCCTGCTGGCGGTGGGTGCGGTCCAGGTCACCGCGCGGCAGGTCGTAGCGCCAGCGGACGTACGCGAGGGCCTCCTCGCCGTTCATGTGCTTCCCGTCCAGGTCCACGCCGCCGATGTCGTCGGTGAGGGTCTTGAAGCCGCTCCAGTCGATGACGGCGAGGTGGTCGACCTTCACGTCGGTGAGCCGCTGCACGGTGTCGATCAGCAGCGGCGGGCCACCCCAGGAGAAGGCGGCGTTCAGCTTGGCCTTGCCGTTCCCCGGGATCGGGACCCAGCTGTCGCGGGGCAGCGAGACCACGTACGCGTGCTCGCGGTCGGCCGGCAGGTGCACCAGCATCATCGTGTCGCTGCGCTGGGCACCGCGCTTCCACTCCGGGGCCTTGGCGTCCCGGCCGGTGGTCGGCAGCTCGGAGCGGGTGTCCACACCGACGAGGAGGAAAGTTTCACCGCCCTTGGCGGCCTGCGGCTGCTCGCTCTCGGGCACCTTCGTCGGGAACACGTTGGGAATGCGGGCCACCTTGCCGGTGTAGTGGTCCACCGTCCACCACAGCGTCCCGGCCACCCCCAGCACCCCCGCGGCCAGCAGGACCAGCGCGCCCAGCAGCACCCTCCGGGTGCGACTGCGCCTCCTGCGGGCCGGCTCCGCCGTCCTCCCCGGCGCCGCTTCCCGCTCCGTTTCCGGGACCGCCGTCTCCTCGTGGCCCACCGGATCCGTCGTCGTCATGATCCACCCCCACCCTGTGCACCCGCTCCCCACGCGTGCGTAGGGGGCATTGTGGCGCCTGGGACGGTGCCATGCCCATGCCCCGGCCCCCTTCGGTGCACGCGCCGGGGAAAGCCCGGTCACCGCCCGGGGCTATGCTCAACCTCGCAATCAGGCCACGACCTGGGAGGGACCGTCCGCATGGCGCTCAAGCTCACCGTGATCGGCACCGGCTACCTCGGCGCCACGCACGCCGCGGCGATGGCCGAGCTGGGCTTCGAAGTGCTGGGCCTGGACATCGACCCCGCCAAGATCGAGACCCTCGCGGCGGGCCGCGTGCCCATGTACGAACCGGGCCTGGAGGAACTGCTGCGCCGCCACGTCGCCGGCCTGCCGGACTCCAGCGGGCGGCTGCGCTTCACCACCTCCTGGGAGGAGGTCGCCGCCTTCGGCGACATCCACTTCGTCTGCGTGAACACCCCGCAGAAGCAGGGCGAGTACGCCTGCGACATGAGCTACGTCGACAGCGCCTTCGAGCTGCTCGCCCCGCACCTGCAGCGGCCCGCACTGGTCGTCGGCAAGTCGACCGTCCCGGTCGGCAGCGCGGCACGGCTGGCGGCCCGCCTGGCCGAGCTCGCCCCCGCAGGGGACGGGGCGGAACTGGCGTGGAACCCCGAGTTCCTGCGCGAGGGCTTCGCGGTCCAGGACACCCTCCACCCGGACCGGATCGTGGTCGGCGTCGCCTCCGGGCACGCCGAGAAGCTGCTGCGCGAGGTCTACGCGGCCCCCGTCGGCGAGGGCACCCCCTTCGTCGTCGCCGACTACCCGACCGCGGAACTGGTCAAGACGGCGGCCAACGCCTTCCTCGCCACCAAGATCTCCTTCATCAACGCCATGGCCGAGGTCAGCGAGGCGGCCGGCGGCGACGTGGTGAAGCTCGCCGAGGCCATCGGCCACGACGAGCGGATCGGCGACAAGTTCCTGCGCGCCGGCATCGGCTTCGGCGGCGGCTGCCTGCCCAAGGACATCCGCGCCTTCATGGCCCGCGCCGGTGAGCTCGGCGCCGACCAGGCGCTGACCTTCCTGCGCGAGGTCGACTCCATCAACATGCGCCGCCGCAGCCACATGGTCGAGCTCGCCCGCGAGGCCTGCGGCGGCAGCGGCTTCCTCGGCAAGCGCATCGCGGTGCTCGGCGCGGCCTTCAAGCCCGACTCCGACGACGTGCGGGACTCCCCCGCGCTCAACGTCGCCGGGCAGATCCACCTCCAGGGCGGCCAGGTCACCGTGTACGACCCCAAGGCCATGGACAACGCGCGGCGGCTCTTCCCGACGCTCGGGTACGCCGCGACGGCGCTGGAGGCGGTCCGCGGGGCCGACGTCGTACTGCACCTCACGGAGTGGCGGGAGTTCCGCGAGCTCGACCCGGCGGTGCTCGGGGCGGTGGCCCGGCACCGGCACGTCATCGACGGGCGGAACGCACTGGAGCCGGCGGTGTGGCGTGCGGCGGGCTGGACGTTCCGGGCGATGGGCCGCCCCCACGCGTAGCCCTCCGGGGTGCGGTGTGGTTCCGGCCCGGGGTGCCCCTTGCGGCCCGTTGTCGTGTGCGGGTTGTTTGCGCCTGCGGCGGGCGGTTTCCCGCCGCCCGCCCGATTGCCCGGCGCGGTCAGTGCGGGCCTGCGCACTGTTGGGTTGGGGTCGGGGCCGCGCCGGCGCACTCCCCCAGCCTTCGGCCGGGGTGACCCCCACAGCGCTCGCGGTTTGGCCCTGCAGTATTCGGCGCCGGGTCCGCCGCTCGTCTCCCCCAGCCTTCGGCCGGGGGAGACGAGCGGAGCACGCGGCACCGAATGACGTGAGGCAGCGCCGCGAGCGCCGAGGAGGTGCCCCGGCGCGGCACCGACGCCAGGCACACGGTGCGCAGGCCCGCACTGACCGCGCCGGGCAATCGGGCGGGCGGGTGGGGGAGAAACCGCAACAGCAACAACCGCGGCGCCGCACATAGAGGCGCCGAGGGCCCGGAGCGTGCCGCTCCGGGCCCTCGGCGCGTGCGCGGGCACAGACGTCAGTGGACGTCGCCCATGAGCCGGATGACGCGCTTGCGGTACGCGATGAAGGCCGCGCCCGCGGCGAGCGCCACGAAGCCCTGGACCGCGAAGGAGGTCTCCGACAGGAAGCCGTCGCCGATGACCAGCTGGAGGATGGCCGCCACGCAGTCGCCCGCCGTCACGGCGAGGAACCACAGGCCCATCATCTGGCTGGCGTACTTGGCCGGGGCCAGCTTGGTGGTGACCGACAGGCCCACCGGGGACAGGCACAGCTCGGCGGTGGTCTGGATCAGGTAGACCACGGCCAGCCACAGCGGGGTGACCTTGGCGTCGCCCGAGGCGGCGGCCTGCGCCAGCATCATCACGACGAAGGAGGCGCCGATGCCGATGAGACCGAGGGCGAACTTCACGGTCGTGCTCGGGTTCTTCCGGCGCAGCTGTATCCACAGCGCGGCGAAGACCGGGGCCAGGGCCATCACGAACAGCGGGTTCAGCGACTGGAACCAGCTCTCGGGGAAGTCGAAGCCCCACAGCGTGGACGCGGTGTGCTCGGAGGCGAAGACCGTCAGCGTGGAACCCGACTGGTCGTAGATCATCCAGAACAGGGCGGCCACGATGAAGAACCAGATGTAGCCGGTGACCTTGGTCTTCTCGTCCGAGGTGAGCTCCTGGTCGCGTCGGATGCGCCAGAAGTAGAAGCTCGGCACGGCCAGGCCCAGCAGGGAGAGGGGCCACAGCACCCAGTTGATCGTGAAGTGGCCGGTGAAAGTGACCACGCCGTAGAAGACGACGGCGGCGACCAGCCACAGCAGCGCCTTCTTCATCAGGCCGGCGCGCTCGGCGACGTCCAGCGGCGTGGGGACCACGCTGGAGACCGGCGCGAGGTGCTTGGTGCCGATGAGGAACTGGGCGAGGCCGAGCGCCATGCCGACACCGGCGAGGGCGAAGCCCAGGTGCCAGTTGACCTGCTGGCCGACGGTGCCGATGACCAGCGGGGCGAGGAAGGCGCCGAGGTTGATGCCGATGTAGAAGATCGTGAAGCCGCCGTCGCGGCGCGGGTCGTTGCGGTCCGGGTAGAGCTGGCCGACCATCGTCGAGATGTTCGACTTCAGCAGGCCGGAGCCCACGGCGATGAAGACCAGGCCGACGAAGAAGGAGGCCTTCACCGGCACGGCCAGCAGGAAGTGGCCGATCATGATGATCGCGCCGCCGATGGCGACCGTACGGCGCGGGCCCCACAGGCGGTCGGCGAACCAGCCGCCCGGCATCGCCAGCAGGTACACCGTGGCGGTGTAGACGCTGTAGATGGCAAAGGCGGTGGCGGCCTTCATGCCGAGGCCGCCGTCCGCGACCGAGGCCGTCAGGTAGAGGACGAGCAGCGCCCTCATGCCGTAGTAGCTGAAACGCTCCCACGTCTCGGTCAGGAAGAGAGTGACCAGGCCGCGGGGGTGGCCGAGGAAGTTCCTGCCGCTGAATCCGGAGTTCGGCGCGGCAAGGCCCTCAGTCAGGCTGGACGCCATGGACTTTCCTTGCTTCTCGGGACGCGCTGCGAGAGCGGTGCGCGCCCGGGTGGGGGGTGACCGGCACCGGGGCGCACCAAGGCGCACCGGGATCCACGGCCGACGCCTTCACAGGCGCGGCCCCGGCCTACAGGTCGTTGACTGAAATACTGGTGGGGACCGGTCCCGTCGCAGAAGGGTCCTTCGACGCGTGGGGCGCGCCAGAGGTCCCATGGGCTGTTTCGGGCCTTTCGTTACCTTATGGCAGCGCGAGATGTGCTATATGGGATGACTTGAGATGTACCTCACAACAGTGACGGCCCGCCCGGCGTGCGGTTTCTCCGGGCGGACTACCATCAGCCCATGACCCGCGTACTGCTCGCCGAGGACGACGCATCCATCTCGGAACCGCTCGCACGCGCGCTGCGCCGCGAAGGGTACGAGGTCGAGGTGCGCGAGGACGGACCCGCGGCGCTCGAAGCCGCCCTGCTCGGCTCCTTCGATCTTCTGGTGCTCGACCTGGGGCTGCCCGGAATGGACGGGCTGGAGGTGTGCAGGAGGCTGCGCACCGAAGGCCATGGCTTCCCGGTGCTGGTGCTCACCGCCCGCGCCGACGAAGTGGACACGGTGGTCGGCCTGGACGCCGGCGCCGACGACTACGTGACCAAGCCCTTCCGGCTGGCCGAGCTGCTGGCCCGGGTGCGGGCGCTGCTGCGGCGCGGCACCGCCGAGGCCCAGCATCCCTCCACCCAGGGCGTGCGGATCGACGTCGAGTCGCACCGCGCGTGGATGGGCGACGAGGAACTGCAGCTCACCGCGAAGGAGTTCGACCTCCTACGGGTGCTGGTGCGCGACGCCGGCCGGGTGGTCACCCGGGAGCAGCTGATGCGCGAGGTCTGGGACACCACGTGGTGGTCCTCCACCAAGACCCTGGACATGCACATCTCGTGGCTGCGCAAGAAGCTCGGCGACGACGCGGCGGCCCCCCGCTACATCTCCACGGTGCGCGGTGTCGGCTTCCGGTTCGAGAAGAACTAGCACGCCCGGGGCCCTCACGGTCTGAGACGCTTCACTCATGCGCCGCCGTCTCATCCAGTCCACGCTCGCCGTGGTGCTCGTCGTCATCGCCGTCTTCGGTGTCTCCCTCGTCCTGGTGGAGGCCCGGACGATCGAGAACAGCGCCAAGGAGAGCGTGGACTCGGAGGCGGTCCGGCTGGTCGGCATCGTCGAGAGCAGGATGATCGGCGAGGAGCGGATCAGCCGCGAGGTGCTGGCCCAGCAGATCGCTCCCGGGCGGTACGCGCTGGTGCAGATCCCCGGGGCGGACCCGATCACCATCGGCACCAGGCCCACGGGCCAGGTGATCTCCTCCCGGCAGACCGGCGAGCAGGGCGAGATCGTCACCGTCGAGGAGTCCCGCAGCAAGGTCAGCCAGGAGATCGGCCGCACCCTGCTGATCATCCTGGCGGTGGCGCTGCTGGCGGTGCTGGCCGCCGTCGTGCTCGCGGTGCGCCAGGCGCGCCGGCTCGGCAGCCCGCTGACCGACCTGGCGGAGACCGCGGAGCGCCTGGGCTCGGGCGACCCGAGACCGCGCCACCGGCGCTACGGGGTGCCGGAGCTGGACCGGGTCGCCGACGTGCTGGACCGCAGCGCCGAGCGGATCGCCCGGATGCTGACCGCCGAGCGGCGCCTGGCGGCCGACGCCTCCCACCAGCTGCGGACGCCGTTGACGGCGCTGTCGATGCGGCTGGAGGAGATCATCGCCACGGCCGAGGACGAGGACGCCGTCAAGGAGGAGGCGACGATCGCACTCGGTCAGGTGGAACGGCTCACGGACGTCGTGCAGCGGCTGCTCACCAACGCGCGGGACCCGCGGACCGGCTCGGCGGTCGTCTTCGACATCGACGACGTGATCAAGCAGCAGGTGGAGGAGTGGCGCCCGGCGTACCGCAGCGCGGGCCGGGCCATCACCTCCGCGGGCAAGAAGCGGCTGCGCGCGGTCGGCACCCCCGGGGCGGTGGCCCAGGTGCTGGCGACGCTGATCGAGAACGGGCTGATGCACGGCTCCGGCACGGTCGCGATCTCCACCCGGGTTACCGGGACGCAGGTCGTGGTCGAGGTCACGGACGAGGGGCAGGGCGTGCCGCCGGAGCTGGGGGCCCGGGTCTTCGAGCGCACGGTCAGCGGCCGCAACTCCACCGGCATCGGCCTCGCAGTCGCGCGCGACCTGGCCGAGGCCGACGGAGGCCGGCTGGAGCTGCTGCAGCAGCGTCCTCCGGTCTTCGCGCTCTTCCTGGCAGGGGAGGACCGGGCCACCCGCGGGAGGGGCACGGAGAAGCGCTAGCCGGCCTTCAGCGCGCGGAGGACCGGGCGCCGTGGGTTCCGGTCCTGGCGCCGGGGGTCTCGGTGCCCTTAGCGACCAGGAACGATTCTGCCTGCTGCACCGTCTCGCGGACGGGCAGCGCCTTGAACACCCAGGAGCGGTAGGACCAGAAGCGGAACAGGGTCGCCACGCCGATGCCGATGAACTTGAAGACGTTGCTCTGCAGCGGGCTGTCCCAGCCGAAGGCGTAGGTCGCCGTGTAGAGCACCCCGTTCTCGATCACCAGGCCCACCGCGCTGAACGCCAGGAAGAGGGTCAGCTCGCGGGTACGGCCCGACTTGTCGCGGTCACGGTAGGTGAAGTAGCGGAAGCCCACGTAATTGAAGACGATCGCGACGACGGTCGCGATGATGCTGGCCCGTACGACCTGGAGGTCGGTGACGTGCCGGACGAAGTTGAAGACCCCGATGTTGACCAGGACCCCCGCCCCGCCGACCGCCCCGAACTTGGCGATCTCGCGGGTCATCGCGGTCAGCCCGTTCCGCAGTCCTGCGCGGGTGCTGGACCCGGTCGCACCGTCCATGTGATCGTTCGGCCCCGTCTGTGTCTGGTCAGTGACCTTCATGCTATCCGGGGCCCCCGTGGGACGGCGGTCGGTGCGACATTCGTGCCCCGATATCCTGGTGACTGTGACATTCCCGGTAGTCGGCATGATCGGCGGCGGCCAGCTCGCCCGTATGACCCACGAGGCGGGCATCCCCCTCGGCATCAGGTTCAAGCTCCTCAGCGACACGCCCGTGGACTCCGCGGCCCTGGTCGCCGGGGAAGTCGTGGTGGGCGACTACCGCGACCTCGACACGTTGCGCGCGTTCGCCGCCGGCTGCGACGTGATCACCTTCGACCACGAGCACGTCCCCACCGAGCACCTGCGGGCGCTGGAGGCCGACGGCATCGCCGTCCGCCCCGGGCCCGACGCGCTGGTGCACGCCCAGGACAAGGGCGTGATGCGCGCGAAGCTCGACTCGATCGGCGTGCCGTGCCCGCGGCACCGCATCGTCTCCGGCCCCGCGGACGTGACGCGCTTCGCCGAGGAGGGCGAGGGATACCCCGTCGTGCTCAAGACGGTGCGCGGCGGCTACGACGGCAAGGGCGTGTGGGTCGTCCGCGACGAGGCCGGTGCCGCCGAGCCGTTCCGGGCGGGCGTGCCGGTGCTGGCCGAGGAGAAGGTCGACTTCGTGCGGGAGCTGGCGGCCAACGTCGTGCGCTCCCCGCACGGGCAGGCGGTCGCCTACCCGGTGGTGGAGTCCATCCAGGTCGACGGCGTGTGCGACACGGTGATCGCGCCGGCGCCCGAGCTGCCGGAGGCGCGGTCGGTGGAGGCCCAGCGGCTCGCGCTGACCATCGCCAAGGAACTCGGTGTCGTCGGGCACCTGGCGGTCGAGCTCTTCGAGACCCGGGACGGCCGGATCCTCGTCAACGAGCTGGCCATGCGCCCGCACAACAGCGGCCACTGGACCCAGGACGGCGCCATAACCTCGCAGTTCGCCAACCACCTGCGCGCGGTGCTGGACCTGCCGCTGGGCGATCCGCGCCCGCGCCAGCCGTGGACGGTGATGGCCAACGTGCTCGGCGGCGACTACCCCGACATGTACGCGGCGTACCTGCACTGCATGGCCCGGGACCCGCAGTTGAAGATCCACATGTACGGCAAGGACGTGAAGCCCGGCCGCAAGGTGGGCCATGTCAACACCTACGGCGACGACCTGGCCGAGGTGCGCGAACGCGCCCGGCACGCCGCCGACTACCTGCGAGGGACGATCCAAGAGTGAGCAATCCCGCTGGGCCGCTGGTCGGCATCGTGATGGGTTCCGACTCCGACTGGCCGGTCATGGAGGCCGCCGCGCAGGCGCTGGACGAGTTCGAGGTGCCGTACGAGGTCGACGTCGTCTCCGCGCACCGCATGCCGCGCGAGATGGTCGCGTACGGCGAGCAGGCCGCCGAGCGCGGCCTCAAGGCGATCATCGCGGGCGCCGGCGGCGCGGCGCACCTGCCCGGGATGCTGGCGTCGGTGACGCCGCTGCCGGTGATCGGCGTGCCCGTACCGCTGAAGTACCTGGACGGCATGGACTCGCTGCTGTCCATCGTGCAGATGCCCGCCGGTGTCCCGGTCGCCACGGTCTCGGTGGCCGGCGCGCGCAACGCGGGCCTGCTGGCGGTGCGCATGCTCGCCGCACACGACGCCGAACTGCTGGAGCGCATGCGGCACTTCCAGGACGAGCTGAACCAGCAGGCCACCGAGAAGGGCAAGCGCCTGCGTGCCAAGGTGGAGGGGTCGGCCGGCTTCGGTTTCGGAGGGAAGAAGTAGTCCATGGACCTGCTCGCACACGCACAGGAGCTGCTCACCGCCCACCCCGTGGTGGACGGCCACAACGACCTCCCGTGGCGGTTGCGCGAGCAGGTCCGCTACGACCTCGACCGGCGGGACATCGCCGGTGACCAGTCCGCCCACCTGCACACCGACATCCCCCGGCTGCGGGCGGGCGGCGTCGGGGCGCAGTTCTGGTCGGTGTACGTCCGCAGCGACCTCACCGGGGGCGACGCGGTCGTCGCCGTGCTGGAGCAGATCGACTGCGTGCTGCGCCTGGTCAGCCGTCACCCGGACGCCCTGCGCCTCGCGGTGACCGCGGACGAGATGGAGGCCGCCCGCGCCGAGGGCCGCATCGCCTCCCTGATGGGCGCCGAGGGCGGGCACAGCATCGCCAACTCTCTGGGTGTGCTGCGGATGCTGTACACGCTGGGCGTGCGCTACATGACGCTCACCCACAACGACACCATCGACTGGGCCGACTCTGCCACGGACGAGGCGCGGCACGGCGGCCTGACCGCCTTCGGCGAGGAGGTCGTCCGCGAGATGAACCGCCTCGGCATGCTCGTCGACCTCTCCCACGTCTCCCCCGGCACCATGCGGGCGGCGCTGCGGGTCAGCCAGGCCCCGGTGCTCTTCTCGCACTCCTCCTCGCGCGCCGTCTGCGACCACGTCCGCAACGTCCCGGACGACGTCCTGGAGCAGCTGCCCCGCAACGGCGGTGTCGCGATGGCCACCTTCGTGCCGCAGTTCATCCTGCCGGCGGCAGCCGAGTGGATCGTCGGCGCGAACGAGAACATGAAGGCCCACGGCCTGCACCCGCTCGACCAGTCCGCCGAGGCCCAGGCCGTCCAGGAGGCCTACGCGGCCGACCATCCCCGGCCGGTCGCGGACATCGGCACCGTCGCCGACCACCTCGACCACATGCGCGAGGTCGCCGGCGTCGACCACCTCGGCCTCGGCGGCGACTACGACGGCGTCGCCCACCTCCCCGAGGGCCTCGGCGACGTCTCGGGCTACCCGCGGCTGTTCGCCGAACTCCTGCGCCGCGGCTGGTCCGAGGACGACCTCGCGAAGCTGGCGTGGCGCAACGCGGTCCGGGTGCTGCGCGACGCCGGGTCGGTGGCGGAGGGTCTGCGGGGCGAGCGCGGGCCGTCCAACGCCTCGATCGAGGAGCTGGACGGCCCCACCGCGCGGTAGCCGGTGCGCGCCCCGGGTCAGCGCCGCAGGCGGCTCCACGGGGTGAAGGTGAAGACCGCGCCGCCGAGGAGGAGCACGGTCCCCGCGACGAGGGCGAGGGCGTGCAGGGCGGCCCGGTCGGAGGAACCGGTGTCGGCGAGGCCGCCGGAGGTGCCGGTCGTGCCGCCCGACGTGCCGGACGACCCGCCGGAACCGCCGGTGATGCCGCCCTCCTGGCCGGTGACGTCCAGGGTCAGGGAGACTCCGGGGTCCTTGGTGGGGGTGCAGGTCGTGGTGGTGCCGAGGGCCTCGACGGTCAGCACGCCCGGGGTGAGGGTGGCCTGCCCGTCGTGGGCGGGTGTGTACCTGCCGGTGAGGTCGGGGATCTCGATGGGGTCGCCCGCCTTGATGGGGTCCTTGTTGGTGGGGCCCTCGACGGCGACCTCGCCCTGGTCCACGCCGCCGACCTCGACCTTCATGGAGGGTTTGACGGAGTCGGCGGGTATGTCGGCGGGGCTGTCCATCACGGACTCGCCGAAGCGGACGGTGAGGTCGTAGGCGCCGCCCTTCTCCTCGGCGTCGATCCGCACGGGCGAGACCGCGCTCTTGTCGCCGATCGGGGTCTTGCAGGCGTAGGAGACGTCGACCTCCTTGCCGGTGTGGGAGGTTCCGCCGGTGGCGGTGCCGCTGGGCGTGGTGCTGGGCCTCGTCGTGGGGGTGGTGCTCGGCGTGGTGGTGGGGGTCGTGGTCGGGGTGGTCGTCGGCGTGCCGGTGCCGCCGCCGTCCGCCGTCACCTTGATCGTCGCGGCGACCGGGACGGTGCCGGTGGGCACGCACGTGGTGTCCGTGGAGAAGGCGTTGATGGCGTAACCGCCGGGGGTGAGCGTCACGTCGCCGGGTGCGGTGAGCTTCAGCGTGCCCTTCATGTCGGAGAGCTTCATTTCGCTGTTCTTGGGGATCGCCGGGTTCTCGCGCGGTCCCTCGACGGCCAGGCCGCCGCTCTGGGCGCCGGCGACGGTGATCTCACCGGACGGCTTGACGCTGTTCGCGGGGAGGTCGATGAGGTCCGGGTTCTTGGAGGCGGCCTGGGTGAACTTCCAGACCACCTCGATCTCGTCGCCCACCGCGGCCGTGGCGGGCGCGCTGATGTCCGCCTTGGTGGTCCCGTTGACCTTGGGCAGGCCGGACGCCGCGGGCGGGGTGCACTCGGTGGCGTACGCCACTTCGGCGGCAGCGGCCGGGAGGGCCGCGGCGAGGACGCCCGCACCGCTGAGCATCAGGGCGAGGCCGACGGCGGTGGCGGCCCGGGATCGTCGGTGGGTCACGTGTGGTTCCTTTCGTGGCGGTGGGCGGTGCCGTCCGTCCATGAGGTGGCCTCAGCGGTGCGGTGCTGCGGCTGGTGGTCGTGGCTGAACCACGGCAGGGTGGGCGCCGGGCCGGCCGGCGGGCCGGGGGGCGGGCCCGCAGGTCCCGGGGCACGCGGGCGGACCCGGTTGACGACGGCCATGCAGAGCCGGAAGAGCGCGGCGGGCACGACGACGCAGAGCAGGAGCCAGAAGAGGGTCACGCCCCAGGGGCGCGGGACGTCCCAGGGCTCGGTGACCAGCACCTTGCCCCCGTGTTCCAGGGTCACGGTGTAGTCGCCGTGGGCGCCGGCCGCCAGCTCGACGGGCAACTCGACCCGGGCCTTCCTGCCCGGCTGGACGGTGCCGCGCCAGGTGCGCTCCTCCCACTGGGGCCCGAAGAGCTCGTGGGAGGTGCCGACCCGGAAGACGGGGTCCTTGGCCGGGCCCGTGCCGAGGTTGCCGACGGTGAGCACCAGGCGCCGGCCGGGCGGGGCGCCGAACCAGGTGAGCAGGCCGTTCGAGCCGTCGAGCCGGGCGCTGAGCACGGCGAGCCGGCCATCGCCGGTGCGCTCGGGCAGCGGGGCGGTCGGGTGGCCGGCGACGACGAAGGGCGCGTCCACCACCGTGTGCTCACCGGTGACGGTGGCGACGTGGACGACGCACGGGCAGGGCTCGGGCGGCTCCGCGACCGCCATCGCGCGGCGGAAGGCGCCGTGGGCGTCGGTGGTGACGGCCCGGCCGTACGCGTTGGCACAGGAGTTGGTGCCGCCGATCGCGTTCTGGCCGCAGATCAGCAGCGTGAGCAGGGTGTGCGGCCGCCAGCCGGTGCCCCGTACGGTGATGTCGCCGCCGGCGCCGGCCTGCTCGGGGCTGACGGTCACGGCCGGGCCGGGAGCCGCCGCGGAAGGGGCGGGGGCGCTCAGGAGGAGCAGCGCGAGGAGGCAGAGGGCTGCCGCGGGAATCCGGTGGGTGCGCCGTCGCATGGGCCTCACGCCGTCCTGCCGCCGACGGTCGCGCCGGTGGCGCCGGGGTCGTCGGGTCCGCCGCCCGCGCGGGCCGCGAGGTCGGTGCCGCCGGCCTCGCACGGCTCCTCCCCCACCGCCGGGTCCGCCGGCGCCGCCCGGCGCCGCGCGCGGACCCGCACCAGCAGGATGACCAGGCCCCCGAGGAGGGCCAGGGCGAGGCCCACGGCCGCCCAGGGCACCGCGAGGAACGAGGCGCCGGCGGTCTCGTCGACGTCGGCGCGTACCGCGGTGACGCGCAGCCGCACGCCGACCCGGTCGAACTGCGGGGCGCCCGCCCAGGGCTCGGTGAGCTCGACGCGCTGGCCGGGCAGCAGTTCCAGGGGCAGGGTGCGTGCCGGGCGGTCCAGCAGCGTGCGGCCGAACAGGCCCCGCGCGGTGACGGCGAGCCGCGGGGTGAGCGAGACGTTGCCCCGGTTCACGAGGGTGTAGCGGATGGTGGCGTGGCTGTCGCCGGTGCCGGGGAACAGCGGTCCGCCGTGGCCGACGGTGACGTGCTCCACGGACAGGGCGGCGAGGCCTGGTCCTGCGACGCGCAGGTAGACGCGGGCCCCGACGGCCCTGCGCACGCCCACCCGTACGTCGCCCGGGGCGGCGCCGACGCGGGTGTCGAGGGCGACGATCGCACCGGGGTGGTCGCCGGGCGAGGCGTCGGTCGGGACGGTGACGGTGAAGGGGATGTCGGCGCGGGTGCGGGCGGGGATGGTGATGCTGCTCCGGGCCAGCCGTACCCAGGAGCCGAGGTCGGTGTTCTCCTCGTCGGCACCGCGCACGGCGAAGCCGCCGTCGCGCGGGGTGTTGTAGGCGTCGGCGCCGTAGAGCCGGAAGGTCATCGGCCCGCCCGAGAGGTTGGAGACGGAGACCTTGTCCGCGATCGTGGTTCCGGGGTCGGCCTCCAGGGTGAAGAAGGGCCGTTCCTGGGCGGTGGGGCTGCGGTCCTTCGCCCCGGCGGCCGGGGCCGGGAAGACCGACCAGCGGCCGTTGTCCGCGGCGAGGGCGGCGGGTGCGGATGCCGTGCCGAGGCCGAGGAGACCGAGCAGGACGAGGAGGACGAGGAGGACGGTCGGGAGCGCGCCGGACGCCCTGGCTCCGGCACTGGCTCTGGTCATGACGGCGCTCCCTCGCGGTCCGGTGGTGGGCCGGTCGTGGCGGCCGGCCCACCCGAGCTATCTGACTGTGCGTCAGGTAAGCGTGAGGGTCAAGACTCCGGAGTAGCTTCCCGTGGCGGAGAACGCGGGCACGTCCAGCGACAGCCCCGCGTCCACGGTGAACTCGCCGCCGGTCAGGGTCCCGTCGGACGCCTGGGCCAGCGTCGCGCCCGCGCTGCCCACGGTGCCGGCGGAGCCCGCGGCGCAGGTGCTGGGACTGCCGGACGCCGCGACGCACGCGGGCTGCCAGCTGAGCCGGTCGGCGCCGATGAGCGCGCCGCCGGGCCCCTTGAAGTCGGTGACCTTGCCGGTGAGCGACCAGCCCGTGCTCCCGCCGCGGAAGTCCTTGACGGTCACGGTCTGCAGTGCGCCCGTGGAGGGGCCGCCCTCGCCGAAGTCGACGGGGGCCATCTCGACGGTGTCCCCGGCCTGGGTCATCGACAGGGTGCCCGCCTTCACCGAGGTGGTGAGCTTCTGACTGCCCGGCGGCGGCGGGGTGGTGTCGATGACGGTGTAGGCCACCGGCCCGGCGGCGGTCGCCGGGTCGTACCCGCCGCCCTCGAACGCGACGATGCCGGTGGTGTCGAGGTCGCCGACGGCCAGCGTCGCGCTGAAGGCACCGGAGCCGTCGGCCGTGGCGGAGGTGGACTCACCGGTGGCGGTGGCGCCCTGGACGCCCGCGACGGTCACGGCGGCGCCCGCGGTGAAGCCGGTGCCCGTGACCGTGACCTGCGCCCCGATCGGGCCGGAGGAGGAACCGAGCGCGATGTGTCGGCCGTTGGGCGCGGCCACGGTGATGGTCTCGGCGACGGGGGCGGGCGGGTTGAGCACGGTGCAGGGGGTGTCGGCCGAGATGCCGTAGTCGGAGTGGACGTTGTAGTCGCCCGGGGTGAGGGTGATCTGACCGGGCGCGGTGACCGTGAAGGTGCCGGTGATGGTGAAGTTCGGGAAGTCGGCACCGGCCGGGATGACCGGGTTCTCCTTGGGGCCGACGAGGGTGAGCTCCTGCGTCTGCGCGCCGCCGAGCCGCACCTTGACGGTCGGGGTGATCTGGTCCTCGGGGATGGGGAGGTTGAAGCTGCTGGTGTTGGCCATGGGGCCGTCCAGCACGTAGGTGACGGTGACCGTGTCGCCGACCTGCGGGGTCGTGTCGCTCACCGAGATGTCGGCGACGGTCGGCCCGTCGAACGGCGGGATGCCGGAGATGCCCGGCGGAATGCAGTGCACCTGGAAGGCGGAGGCCGCCGCGGCGACGGGCCCGGCGAGGAGGGTCCCGCCGCCCAGTGCGAGGGCGAACGCCCCGAGCACGGCGGCGGACCTCCGTCTCCATAAGGCGCCATTGCGAGGAAACGCGATCATTTTGCACCTCTTGATCACTTTTCTGGTACAGAGTCCCTTTCTGTACCGCCGACGGTCATTGACGTCCGGCGATCAAGAGAAGTCAATGCGAAAGCCTGACCGAATTTGACGGACCGTCAGATACGGTGTCCTGGACGGCGGGTCAGCCAGAGCACGCCGGCGGCGCCCAGGAGCAGGACGGTGCCACCGAGGGTGCCCAGGGCGACGGCGCCGTCCTCGGGCCCGGTCCGCGGCAGGGACTCGCCGCCGGACCCGCCCGAACCGCCGGAGGCGGAGCCGCCCTTGGACCCGGCCGCCGCGGTGACATCGAGGGTCAGCGAGGGCCCCGGGCCGTTCCCCGGGGTGCAGGTCGTCGTCGTACCGAGGGCCTTGATGGTGAGCACCCCCGCGGTGAAGGTGACCTTGCCGCTCCCACGCGGGACGTAGGTGCCCGACAAGTCGTTGATCTTGATCGGGGTGTTCGCGGGCACGGTCGCGGCGTTCGCGGGACCCGACACCCTGAGCGACCCGCTGTCGGCCCCACCGAGGGTGATGAGGGCACTCGGATTCATGGCGCCCTTCCCCAGGTCGACGGGACTGGAGGAGACGCCCTTGCGGAACGACATCACGATCCTGTAGCCCGACCCCGATGTGGTGGCGGTGATGTCGATGGGCGAGACGGCGCTCTTGTCGCCGATCGGGGTCTTGCAGTCGTATTTGACGTCCACGACCTTCGCGTACGCGGCCGGGGCGCTGCCGAGGACGGCCGCCGCCATGACGGCGCCGACGGTGGACACCGCGGCCACCTTGCGCTTGGGGAGCGACACCGGATGTCTCCCTTCCCCCAGAAGTTACTGACGATCCATCAGATGTGGCGCGACAGTACGCCCGTGAGGGAAAGAGGGGAAGAGATCCGGCTCAGGCCGGGGCGGCGACCTCGGCCCAGACCGTCTTGCCCGGCCGGCCGTCGGCGTGGCGTACGACCCCCCAGTCCAGGCAGAGCCGCTGCACTATGAACATCCCGTGCCCGCCAGGCCGTCCGGCCCGGTGCGGGGTCCGCGGGGCGGGACTGCCGGTGCCGCCGTCGGCGACCTCCAGGCGCAGCGCCTTGGAGTGGCGGAACAGCCGCAGCTCCTCGGGACCGCCCGCGTGCAGGCAGGCGTTGGTGACCAACTCGGACACCACCAGCAGGACGTCCTCGGCCGCCGCGCGGCGGTCCGCGGTCTCGGCCGGCAGCCAGCCCCAGTCGTAGAGGGCCTGGCGGGTGAAGTCACGGGCGCTGGGCACCACGCCGGCCACGTCGGCAAGGGAAAGCCGCCGTGTCTCAGCGTCCTGGGCGCCCTGGGCGCGCGGCGGCAGTGCCGCATCGCCCGGATCCGGGTCGCGGTCGTCGGCCGTAGGGGGCCGGGTGGTGCTCATCAGCGCCTCCACTCACCGATGTCCGCCAGTGTCCGAAGTGATCCCGAGGTCTCTCCTGCCCGGGCCGCTCCGGTGAACACCTCCGGATGCGGACGAAACAGGGCGTGCCACAACGCCCCCCGTGGGGAGCACTGCGGAGGGTCACTCCTTGAGGGCGTCGTCCAGGGTGTCGTGGACGGTGAACACGGCCTCGGCCCCGGTGATCGCGAAGACCTTGGCCACGGCCGGCTTCATCCCGGCCAGATGGACCGCCCCGCCCGCGGCCTCGGCCTTCAGCCGGGTGCCGAGCAGGACGTTGAGTCCGGTGGAGTCGCAGAACTCCAGATGCGTGCAGTCCACCACGAGGGTGCCGAAGCCGTCCTCGATCAGTGTGTCGAGCGGCTCGCGCAGCAGGTCGGCGGTGTGGTGGTCGAGCTCACCGGCAGGTGCCACGACCGCCTTCGTGCCGTACCGCTGCACGGAAACGTGCAGCCGGTCCCGCCCGGCCGTGTCGACCATCTCGCGGTCCATGCACACTCCTCCCGGACGACTCGGCGATCCGCATCTCGCACCCTACGCGCTTCCTGATCAGGGCGGTAGTCGCTCCGGCGGCGGCCCGCAGATCGATGACCGCCGGGTTGCAATATCCACGCCGAACGGGGTAGGCGTTGAGTGTGGGCTGAATTTCACGCTCCGCTTGCCCTGCCGCCGCACCGAGGAGGAGAGCATGGCATCCCGGCTCGACGCGCGCGACGCGTCGGCGACCACCGAGGCCAGCGTCCACGAGGAACACGGAACACCGGAGGGCCTGGAGGACCTCCCGGAGATCCCGCCCTTCGACGAGGTGGGTCCGGTCGACGCTCGGGCCCTGTCCAAGACGCTCTTCCAGCGGCTCGAGACGCTGGAGGAGGGCACGCCCGAGTACAGCTACGTACGCAACACGCTGGTCGAGCTCAACCTCGCCCTGGTGAAGTTCGCCGCCTCCCGGTTCCGCTCCCGCAGCGAACCCGTCGAGGACATCGTTCAGGTGGGCACGATCGGGCTGATCAAGGCCATCGACCGCTTCGAGCTGAGCCGCGGGGTCGAGTTCCCCACGTTCGCGATGCCGACGATCATCGGCGAGATCAAGCGCTTCTTCCGTGACACCTCCTGGTCCGTGCGGGTCCCGCGCCGGCTTCAGGAGCTGCGGCTGGACCTGGCCAAGGCCGGTGACGAGCTCGCACAGCAGCTGGACCGCGCGCCGACCGTCGCCGAGCTGGCCGACAGGCTGCAGATCACCGAGTCCGAGGTCGTCGAGGGCATGAGCGCCAGCAACGCGTACACCGCGAGCTCGCTGGACGCCCAGCCCGAGGAGGACGACTCCGAGGGGGCCCTCGCCGACCGCATCGGCTACGAGGACCACGGTCTGGAGGGGATCGAGTACGTGGAGTCCCTCAAGCCGCTGATCGCCGAGCTCCCGGCGCGCGACCGGCAGATCCTCTCGTTGCGCTTCGTGGGCAACATGACACAGTCCGAGATCGGTGAGGAGCTCGGCATCTCCCAGATGCACGTCTCGCGGCTGCTCAGCCGCACCCTCGGGCGGCTGCGGCGGGGGCTGCTCGTGGAGGAGTGACCGTTCCCCTTCCCCGGCACGGCGCGGTGGGCCCGCTGAGAGTTTGCTCTCACCGGGCCCGGCCTTCCCTCAGGACAGTCCGGCGACGTCGCCGGGGCCGGTGGCGGCGGCCGGCCAGTCGATGCCGGGAGCCCGGTGGTGGTTCATCCCCATCGCCGTCCACCGCGGGCCCTGGGCCGCCAGTCGCTCCCGGAAGGACGCCCAGCCGGTGCGCGCCGCGGGGGTCCAGCCGCGTTCGGCGACGGCGGGCAGGCGGGGGAAGGCCATGTACTCGATGTCGGCGCTGCTGGTGACCGTCTCGGACCACAGCGGGGCCTCGACACCGAGGACGGCGTCGGCCGGGGCGCCCGCGACGAGGTCAGCGGGGTCCCAGTCGTAGGCGCGCCGGACGTCGATCCGGCCCGCCCAGGAGGTACCGAGCGGGGTGTCCTCGTCGTACTTCATGTCGAGGTAGGCGCGGTCGGCCGGCGACAGGATCAGCCGGGTGCCCGCGCGGGCGGCGGCCGCGACGTCGGCCTGGTCCTTGGCGCCGGTCCCCCAGTACTGGGCGACGGCGCCCGGGACGGGGTGGGCGCCGGTCAGCTGGTGCCAGCCGACGGGCGTCTTGCCGAGCCCGCCGACCACCGCCTGCGCACGGTCCATGAGGGCGACGTAGTCGGCGTGGGGCGTGGCCCGCGCCTCGTCGCCGCCGATGTGCAGGTACGGGCCGGGGGTGAGGGCGGCCACCTCGCGCAGGACGGTCTCCACGAAGGCGGTGGTGGCGGGCCTGGACACGCAGAGCGAGCTGAAGCCGACCTTGGTGCCCGTGTAGAGCTCGCGGGCGACGCCGTCGCAGTTGAGCCCCGCGTAGGCGGCGAGGGCGGCGTTGGTGTGGCCCGGCATGTCGATCTCGGGCACGACGGTCATGTAGCGGCTCGCCGCGTACGCCACGATCTCGCGGTAGTCGGCCTTGCTGTAGAACCCGCCCGGACCGCCGCCGACCTCGGTGCTGCCCCCGTGGGCGGTCAGCCGGGGCAGGCCGTCGACGGCGATGCGCCAGCCCTGGTCGTCGGTCAGGTGCAGGTGCAGTCGGTTGATCTTGTAGAGGGCGAGCTGGTCGACGTAGCGCTCGACCTCGTCCACGGTGAAGAAGTGGCGCGCCACGTCCAGCATCGCGCCGCGGTAGCCGTAGCGCGGGGCGTCGGAGATCGTGCCGCCCGGGACGGTCCACGGCCGCCGGACGACGTACCGGCGCTCGACGTCGGCGGGCAGCAACTGCCGCAGCGTCTGCACCCCGTGGAAGAGCCCGGCGGGCGTGGCCGCGCGGATGACGACGGAACGGGCGGTGGACCGCAGGGTGTAGCCCTCCGCCCCGGTGCGGGCGGCGGTGTCGAGCGCGAGCACGATGCCTTCCCTGGCCCGGTCCGCCGTCACGGGCAGGGCGTACCCGGTCGACGGCCGCAGCAGCGCGGCCAGTTGGCCGGCGATCGCCCCGGCCTGTGCGGAGCCGCCGGGGACGTGGATCCCGGCGGCGTCCCCGAGGGTGAAGGCCGTCCCGTCCGGCTCGACCGAGGACGGCGCGGGCACGACCTGCCCGAGCGGCCGGACCTCGTCGGCGTCCGGGCGGGACGGTACCGCCGTGGCGAACGGGGCCGCGGCCACCAGGGACAGCAGGGCCACGGTCAGCACACGTCGAGGTCTCATTCCCGAACGTCTACCACTGGAGCGGCCGCGTCCGCCCGCACCGGGGCGGATCAGATCGATGCGCGCACCCCGCGCCGCCACACGGCGGACACCAGCGGTACCCCCGGCCGGTAGGCGAGGTGGACGTGCGAGGGGGCGTCCAGCAGCACCGCGTCGGCCCGCGCGCCGGGCGCGAGCCGCCCGACGTCGTCCCGGCGCAGCGCCAGCGCCCCGCCCAGGGTCGCGGCCCGCACCGCCTCGTCGGGGGTCATCCGCATGTCCCGTACGGCGACGGCCACGCAGAAGGGCATGGAACTGGTGAAGGAGGAGCCGGGGTTGCAGTCCGTGGACAGCGCGACGGTGGCGCCCGCGTCGATCAGCCGCCGCGCGTCGGGGTAGACGGCGCGGGTGGAGAACTCGGCGCCGGGCAGCAGCGTCGCGACCGTGCGGCTGTCGGCGAGCGCGTCGACGTCGGCGTCGGTGAGGTGGGTGCAGTGGTCGGCGGAGGCCGCGTCCAGCTCCACGGCGAGCTGCACACCCGGGCCGTGGCCGAGCTGGTTGGCGTGCACCCGCGGGACCAGACCGCGGGCGGCACCGGCGGTGAGGACGGCGCGGGCCTGGTCGCCGTCGAAGGCGCCGCGCTCGCAGAAGACGTCGACCCAACGGGCGTACGGGGCGCAGGCGTCGAGCATGGGGCCGGTGACCAGGTCGACGTAGCCGGCCGGGTCGTCGGCGTACTCGGGGGCGACGATGTGCGCGCCGAGGAAGGTGACCTCGTCGGCGTGGTCGCCGGCGATGCGCAGGGCGCGGGCCTCGTCGTGCGGGGTGAGGCCGTAGCCGGACTTGGTCTCGATGGTCGTGGTGCCCTGGCGCAGCGCCTCGGCGACGTAGCGGGCGACGTTGGCGTGCAGCTCCTCGTCGCTCGCGGCCCGGGTGGCGGCGACGGTGGTGCGGATGCCGCCCGCGGTGTACGCCTGGCCCGACATGCGGGCGTTGAACTCGCGGGTGCGGTCGCCGGCGAAGACCAGGTGCGAATGGGAGTCGACGAAGCCGGGGATGACGGCCCGGCCGGCCGCGTCGTACGACTCGTCCGCTGCGGGCGCCGCCGCGGAGGGGCCGACCCAGGCCACGTGCTCGCCGTCGATGACGAGCGCCGCGTCCTCCAGCAGCCCCAGCGGGCCATCGCCGAGCGCCGGGTCGTTGGTGACCAGGCTGCCGATGTTGGTGATGACGCTGCTGCTCATGACGGGCTTCCTTCGGCGGCGGATACGGCGGAGATCGCGGCGGTCAGGGCCGCGCCCACGTCGTGGACGAGCTGGTGCGCGCCGTCGCGGACGACGTGGCGGCCGCCGACCACCGTGTGGCGGACGTCGGCGCCGGTGGCCGCGAAGACGGCGGTCTCGGCGCCGAGCCGGGCCGGGGGGCCCGCGGTGCGCGCGCTGTCCAGCGCGATCGTGGTGAAGTCGGCGAGCGCCCCCGCCTCCAGTCGCCCGGCGTCGGCCCAGCCCAGGCCGGCGTGACCGTCCGTGGTGGCGGCGCGCAGCAGCTCGGCGGCGGTCCAGTGGCCGCGGGTGCGGGTGCGCAGCCGCTCGTCCAGCTCCATGGCCCGCGCCTCCTCGAACAGGTCGATCACGGCGTGGCTGTCGCTGCCGAGGCTGAGCGGGCTGCCCGCCTCCTGCAGCCGCCTGGCCGGGCCGATCCCGTCGGCGAGATCCCGTTCGGTGGTGGGGCACATGCAGATCGTGGTGCCGGAGCCGCCGAGCAGCGCGATGTCCTCGTCGGTGAGGTGGGTGGCGTGCACGGCCGAGGTGCGCGGGCCGAGCACACCGTGGTCGGCGAGGAGCCGGGTGGGGGTGACGCCGTGGGCGGCGAGGCAGGCCTCGTTCTCGGCGGGCTGTTCGGACAGGTGGACGTGGAGCGGCGCCTGGCGGTCCTCGGCCCATCGGACGACGGTGGCCAGCTGGTCGGCCGGGACCGCGCGCACCGAGTGCACGGCCGCGCCGATCCGCGCGTGGGGCCGCTCGGCGAGGGCGGACGCGCGCTCGGCCCAGCCCTCGGCGTCGCCGTCGCCGAAGCGCAGCTGGTGCGGTTCGGGGGCGGCGCCGAAGCCGGAGGAGAGGTAGACGGTGTCGAGGAGGGTGATGCGGATGCCCGCCTCGTCCGCGGCGGCGATCAGCGCCTCGCCCATGGCGTTGGGCTCGTCGTAGGGGGCGCCGCCGGGCCGGTGGTGCACGTAGTGGAACTCGCCGACGCAGGTGATGCCCGCCAGGGCCATCTCCGCGTACGCGGCGCGGGCGAGGTCGAAGTAGGTGTCGGGGGTCAGCGCGGCCGCGACCCGGTACATGACCTCGCGCCAGGTCCAGAAGGTGCCGCTGCCCTGCTGCACCGTGCCGCGCAGGGCCCGGTGGAAGGCATGGCTGTGGGCGTTGGCCAGCCCCGGCAGGGTGAGCCCGCGCAGCGTCACGGCGCCGACGGGCGGCGCGGCGGCCCCGGTGCGCAGGGCGGCGATCCGGCCGTCGGCGGTGGTGTCGACGACCACGCCCCGTTCGACGCGGCCGCCGGTCCACGCGTACTCGGCCCAGTAGCTCTGCGGCGTCAGCGACACGCCAGGCCCTCCAGTACGTCGGCGAGTGCGGTCACCCCGGCCAGGCAGTCGTCCTCGGTGGCCGTCTCGGCCGGGGAGTGCGAGACCCCGGTGGGGTTCCGTACGAACAGCATGGCGGTCGGGACGGCCTCGGAGAGGATGCCGGCGTCGTGTCCCGCCCCGGTCGGCAGCACGGGGGCGTTCCCCAGCAGCTTGGCGAGTTCGTCGCGCAGGCCGTGCGCGAACTCCACGACCGGGGTGAAGGACTCCCGGGTGACCTCCACCCGGACCCCGTCGCGCTCGCCCCGCTCGACCGCGGCGCGCTCGATCTCGCCGACGACCTCGGCGAGGGTGGCCTCGTCGGCGGCGCGCGAGTCCAGCCAGCCGCGTACGAGGGAGGCGATGGCGTTGACGCCGTTGGGCTCGACGCCGACCTTGCCGAAGGTGGCGAGCGCGCCGGCGAGCCGGGCCTTCTTGCGGGCGGCGAGCACCGTGTTGGCGTACGTCAGCATCGGGTCGCGGCGGTCCTCCAGGCGGGTGGTGCCCGCGTGGTTGGCCTCGCCGTGGAAGTCGAACCGCCAGCGGCCGTGCGGCCAGATGGCGGAGGCGACGCCCACCGCGTGCGGGGTGTCGGCCAGGAAGCGGCCCTGCTCGACGTGGAGCTCGACGAACGCGCCGATACGGGCGAGGCGTGCGGGGTCCGGGCCGATCGCCTCGGGGTCGTGCCCGGCCCGCTCCATGGCCTGCGCCAGGGTGACTCCGTCGCCGTCGCGCAGCGCGTGGGCCTTCTCGGCGGTGAGCTGTCCCGCGGTCAGCCGGGAGCCCACGCAGGCCAGCCCGAAGCGGGCGCCCTCCTCGTCGCCGAAGTTGACGATCGCCAGCGGCTTGGCGGGCGCGGCGCCCCGGGCCCGCAGCTCGTCCAGCGCCGCGAAGGAGGACACGACGCCCAGCGGCCCGTCGAAGGCACCGCCGTCCGGCACCGAGTCCAGGTGCGAACCGGTCACCACGGCGTCGCCGGCGGTGGGATCACCCAGCCAGGCCCACTGGTTGCCGTTGCGGTCGAGCTCGTACGCCAGGCCCCGGCCCTCGGCCTGCGCCTTGAACCAGGCGCGGCAGTCGGCGTCCGCGCCGGTCCAGGCGTAGCGGCGGTAGCCGCCGGAGCCGGAGTCGCGGCCGATGGGCCGCAACTCCGTCCACATCTCGTGGAACGAGGAGGTCACGCCTCCCCGCCTTCGACGCCCTCGCCGCCCTCGCGCATGGGCACGCGCACACCGCGCTCGGCGGCGACCTCGTCGGCGCGGTCGTACCCGGCGTCGACGTGCCGGATGACGCCCATGCCCGGGTCGTTGGTGAGCACACGGCGGATCTTCTCGCCCGCCAGCTTGGTGCCGTCGGCGACGGTGACCTGGCCGGCGTGGATGGAGCGGCCGATGCCGACGCCGCCGCCGTGGTGGATGGAGACCCAGGAGGCGCCGGAGGCGACGTTGACCATGGCGTTGAGCAGCGGCCAGTCGGCGATCGCGTCGGAGCCGTCGAGCATGGCCTCGGTCTCGCGGTACGGGGAGGCGACGGAGCCCGCGTCGAGGTGGTCGCGGCCGATGACCACCGGGGCGGCCAGCGTGCCGTCGGCGACCATCTCGTTGAAGCGCTCGCCGGCCTTGTCGCGCTCGCCGTAGCCGAGCCAGCAGATGCGCGCGGGCAGGCCCTGGAAGTGGACCCGCTCACCGGCCATCTTGATCCAGCGGGCCAGCGACTCGTTCTCCGGGAAGAGCTCCAGGATCGCCTTGTCGGTCTTGGCGATGTCGGCCGGGTCGCCGGACAGCGCCGCCCAGCGGAAGGGGCCCTTGCCCTCGCAGAACAGCGGGCGGATGTAGGCCGGGACGAAGCCGGGGAAGGCGAACGCCCGGTCGTAGCCAGCGAGCTGGGCCTCGCCGCGGATGGAGTTGCCGTAGTCGAAGACCTCGGCGCCCGCGTCCATGAAGCCGACCATGGCCTCGACGTGCTTGGCCATCGCCTCGCGGGCGCGCTGGGTGAACTCGGCGGGCTTCTCGGCCGCGTACGAGGTCATGTCCTCGAAGTCGACACCGATCGGCAGGTACGCCAGCGGGTCGTGGGCGGAGGTCTGGTCGGTGACGACGTCGATGGGCGCGTCCATGGCGAGCAGCTGCGGCACCAGCTCGGCCGCGTTGCCCAGGACGCCGATGCTCAGCGGCTTGCGCTGGTCGCGGGCCTCGGTGGCGAGGGCGAGCGCGTGCTCCAGGGAGTCGGCGCGCACGTCCAGGTAGCGGTGCTCGATGCGGCGCTCGATGGCGCGCGGGTCGCAGTCGATGCAGATGGCGACGCCGCCGTTCATGGTGACGGCGAGCGGCTGGGCGCCGCCCATGCCGCCGAGACCGGCGGTGAGGGTGATGGTGCCGGCCAGGCTGCCGCCGAACTTCTTCTCCGCGACGGCGGCGAAGGTCTCGTACGTGCCCTGCAGGATGCCCTGGGTGCCGATGTAGATCCACGAACCGGCCGTCATCTGGCCGTACATGGTCAGGCCCAGCGCCTCCAGGCGGCGGAACTCCTCCCAGGTGGCCCAGTCGCCGACGAGGTTGGAGTTGGCGATGAGCACCCGCGGCGCCCACTCGTGGGTCTGCATCACGCCGACCGGGCGGCCGGACTGGACGAGCATCGTCTCGTCCTGCTTCAGCCCCTGCAGGGTGCGGACCATGGCGTCGAAGGAGCGCCAGTCGCGGGCGGCCTTGCCGGTGCCGCCGTACACGACCAGCTTCTCGGGGTGCTCGGCGACCTCCGGGTCGAGGTTGTTCTGCAGCATGCGCAGCGCGGCTTCCTGCTGCCAGCCCTGTGCGGTGAGCGCGCTTCCGCGCGGTGCGCGTACGGTCCTCGGTCCGGCGCCGGTTCCGGTCATGCCCCTGCCTCCTCGCGACTGGATTGAGTCATTCACATCCTTGCCTCCTGAATAGCACTAGTCAACCGGGGCGACGTGCCTCCGGCGCGTCCCGCGGGGCCGTGTCCGGGTCACGTCCCCCACGGGCAGGTCGTACCCGCCGGGGGCCCGTCCGTCACGGGCCCGCCCCGACGGCCTCGGCCTGACACGATGGCGGTATGACGGAGGAACCCGCGGTACGACGGGAACGGGCACTTCGCGCGGCGGTCGGGCAGGGACTGATCGGCACCGACAGGCCGGTGGTGGGCCTGCTGGACCTGGACGGCGTCCGGGCGGCCGCCGCCGATCTGCGGGCGGCCTTCGCCACGCCCGGGGTGGAGGTCACGCACACCTTCGCGGTCAAGGCCGCGTCCCTGGTGCCGGTGCTGCGGCTGCTCTCCGAGGAGGGCATCGGCGCGGAGGTCGCCAGCCCCGGCGAGCTCGCCCTGGCCAGGGCCGCGGGCGTACCCGCCGGAAGGATCGTGCTGGACTCCCCCGCCAAGACCCCGGACGAACTGCGGGAGGCGCTGGCCCTCGGCATCGCCCTCAACGCCGACAACCCGCAGGAGCTGGCGCGCCTGGACCGGCTCGTGCCGCCCGGCACCACCGCAGCCCCGCTGGGCCTGCGGGTCAATCCCCAGGTCGGCGCGGGCAGCATCGGTGCGATGAGCACGGCCACCGCCACGTCGAAGTTCGGCGTCGCCCTGCGCGACGAGGGCGCGGCGCAGTGGGTGGTCCGCGCCTACCTCGACCGTCCCTGGCTCACCCGGCTGCACACCCACACCGGTTCGCAGGGCGTACCCCTGGAACTGATGGCGGCCGGCGTCCGCGCGGCGTACGAGCTCGCCGAGCAGATCAACACGGCGGCCGGGCGCCGGCAGGTCACCACGCTGGACATCGGCGGCGGCCTGCCGGTCAACTTCGCCTCCGACGAGGTCCGGCCGGGCTTCCGCGCCTACGCCGACGCGCTCCGCGCGGCCGTGCCCGGACTCTTCGACGGGCGGTACGCGCTGGTCACCGAGTTCGGGCGGTCACTGGTGGCCAAGCAGGGCACGATCCTGGCGCGCGTGGAGTACGCCAAGACGGCCGGGGGCCGCGCGATCGCCGTGACGCACGCCGGCGCCCAGGTCGCCACGCGCACCGTCTTCGCGCCCGGCGCCTGGCCGCTGCGGGTCCTGGCGCTCGACCCGGAGGGACGCCCCAAGGACGGCGCCCCGGTCGTCCAGGACGTCGCCGGGCCGTGCTGCTTCGCGGGCGACCTCGTCGCCACGGCGCGCGAGCTGCCGCTGCTCGCGGAGGGCGACCTCGTGGCGCTGCCCGACACGGGGGCGTACTACTTCTCGACGCACTTCGCGTACAACTCGCTGCCCCGCCCCGCCGTCCACGGCTACTGCGGGCCCGGCCCGGACTTCCGCACCCTGCGCCGCGCCCAGACGATCGAGGACCTCGTACGGGAGAGCGGCGGCTGAGCCACGGCCGCGCGGCCGTGGCTCGTTCACCCGGACGGGTCAGCGGGCCGCCGCGGCGCGACGGCGGGACGAGCCGCCTGGGCCCGCGTCGCCGGCCACGGGTCCGGTGGCCTCGTAGCCGGGGACGGACGCCGCGGCGGGGCCGCGTCCCACGTACTCGGGCCTGACCCACAGCAGCGTCTCGTGCGCCCGCTCCCAGCGCCCCAGGCGCACCGCCTTGGCCCACAGCCCCGCTCCGGCGCCCGCGAGCAGCATCCCCGCCGCGGCGGGCGCGGCCACGCCGGACGCGAGGGCCACCACGAACGCGGCGAGCAGCCACCACCGCCGGGCCCGGGTCCAGGCGCGCGCCGTGACCCGGCGGTCCTGCAGGAAGACGCCCCGGGGCGCGCGCTCGGCCGCCTCCGCGAGGGCCGTGTACCGCCGCCGCCGCACCAGGAAGGCCACCACCGCGGCGACCACGAAGAGTGCGGCGCCACCCAGCACCCCGATGCGGCGTCCGGTCAGTCCGGGCACGAAGACCCCGACCACCGCCGCCACGACCCCCAGCCACCACAGCCACCGCGCCGGCACCCGTACCAGGACCGCCACCCGCGCCAGCGCATACGCTCCGCGCACCACCGCTGTCTCCCTTCCTCCACGGCTCGTTCCGTCAGTGCTGGGGAGGGAGGTTACTCACGGGACATCAAAATTCCGTGAGAACGGCACCGCATGCGGGGCCGCGGAGGCAGTGCTACCACTGAGAGCGGGGGCCTTCGGGGCTGGAGTGGTGCGTATGAACATCGTGGTCGACCTCAATCGCTGCCAGGCCTACGCGCAGTGCGCGTTCCTCGCTCCCGAGGTCTTCGAACTGCATGGCGAGGAGGCCCTGCTGTACGTCCCCGCCGTCCCGGAGGACCAGCAGGAGCGCGTCCACCGGGCCGCGGTGGCGTGCCCGGTGCAGGCCATCCTCGTGGGCGGGGCGGCGGGTGCCGATGTCCGGTGAACTGCGCGACGGGCGCATCGTCATCGTCGGCGCGTCCCTGGCCGGCCTGCGGGCCGCCGAGACGCTGCGCGACGAGGGTTTCGCGGGGTCGCTGACGCTGGTGGGCGACGAGCCGCACCCGCCGTACGACCGGCCGCCGCTGTCCAAGCAGGTGCTGCTCGGGCGCGTGCCCGCGACGGCGACCGGGCTGCCGGCCCGCCGGGAGGTGGACGCGCAGTGGAAGCTGGGCATCGCCGCCACGGGGGTCGACGGGATCGGCCGGCGCGTCTTCCTCGCGAACGGCGAGGAACTGCCCTTCGACCGTTTGCTGATCGCCACCGGCACCCGCGCGCGGCCCTGGCCGAACCCTGCCGAGGCCGCCCTGGACGGTGTGTTCGCGCTGCGGACCAGCGACGACGCGGCCGGGCTCGCCGAACGGCTGGACGCCGGGCCCCGGCGGGTGCTGGTGATCGGCGCCGGTTTCACGGGCTCGGAGATCGCCTCCGCCTGCCGGGAGCGGGACATCCCCGTGACCGTGGTGGAGCGCGGCCCCGCGCCCCTGGTGGGCGCGCTCGGCGGGACGCTCGCCGCGGTCGCCGCCGAGATGCACCGCAGGCACGGGGTGGACCTCCGCTGCGGGGTGCAGGTCACCTCCCTGGAGGGGGACGGCCGGCTGACCGGCGCCCGGCTCTCCGACGGGAGCGCCGTCGAGGCGGACGTGGCGGTGGTCGCCCTCGGCGCGGTCCGCAACACCGAGTGGCTGGCCGAGTCCGGCCTTGCCGCCGGCCCGCGCGGCGTGACCTGCGACGCCGGCTGCCGTGCCTTCAACATGTACGGCATCGTCACCGACGACGTGTTCGTCGCCGGCGACGTGGCCCGCTTCCCGCACCCCCTGTTCGGCTACCAACTGCTCGCCCTGGAGCACTGGGGCAACGCGGTCGCGCAGGCCGAGGTGGCGGCGCACAACATGGTCAGCGCGGGCCCGTTCCGGCGGCCGCACCTGGCCGTGCCGGCCTTCTGGTCCAGCCAGTTCGGCCACAACATCAAGTCGGTGGGCGTGCCGACCTACTCCGACCAGGTCGTCGTCGCCCAGGGTTCGCTGCGCGAGGCCCGGCTGGTCGTCGTCTACGGCTACAAGGGCCGCATCACGGCGGCGGTGTCGGTGAACCGGGCCAAGTGGCTGGACTACTACCAGAACCTGATCGAGACGGCCGCGCCGTTCCCACCCGAGCCCGGGGCCGCCGACCGGACCGTCCCGATGATCCCCCTGCCGTCCGACGTACCGGACCCCGCGGTGCTCTCGCACGGCCCGACGGTCGCCCTCACCGGTCATCTGCCGGACCGGCGCCTGACCCTGGTGCGGCACGGCGGCTGAGGCCGCCGCCGCCGGCGCCGCGGACGGGCCGTGGCAGGACGCCGCGGCCCACGACGACGAGGAGCCCCCGCGCATGGCTGCGGACACGCTGTTCCGAAGGATCACCGACTACGCCAGCCGGCCCGATCCCTACCCGCTCTACGCCGAACTCCGCGAGAGCAAGGTGGCGCCGCAGGACGACGGCAGCTACCTCGTCGGCACCTACCACGAGATCACGGCCCTGCTCCACGACCCACGCATCAGCTCCGACCGGCGCCACCGCAGCGACCCGCAGGAGGCCCGGCTGGCCGGGGAACTGGCGCCCTCCTTCATCGGCGTGGACGATCCCGAGCACGACCGGCTCCGCCGCACCGCCATGCGGCCCTTCGGCCCGCCGCACACCCCGGGCCGGGTCGACGCCATGCACGGTGAGATCGTCCGGATCGCCGACGGCCTCGTCGCCGGGCTCCGGGACAAGCAGCGCATCGACGTCGTCGACGACTTCGCCTACCCGCTCCCGGTCACCGTGATCTGCCGGCTGCTGGGCGTGCCCCAGGAGGACGAGCCGATGTTCCGCGGCTGGTCGGACCAGATCGTCGGCGGACTCGACCTCAACCCCGACGAGGACCCCACGCAGCGCACGCAGGCCGCCACCGAGGCCCGCAGGGCGATGGGGGTCTACCTGGGCGGGCTGGCCGAGCAGCGGCGTGGCAAGCCCTCCGACGACCTGCTGTCGGCGTTCGTCAACGACCAGGACCCGGCCGGCGGGCTGACCCAGATCGAGCTGATGGTGACCTCGGTGCTGCTGCTCGTCGCCGGGCACGAGACCACCGTCAACCTGATCACCAACGGCATGCTCACCCTGCTGCGCCGGCCCGACCAGCTGGACCTGCTGCGCCGCGAACCGGCCCTGATGCCGCAGGCGGTGGAGGAACTGCTGCGGTTCGAGCCGCCCGTGCAGATGCTGCCCCAGCGCACCCCGCTGGTGGACGTCGAGGTCGCGGGGGTCACCGTGCCCAAGGGGGCGCCCCTGGTCCTGGTGCTCGCCTCCGGCAGCCGTGATCCGCAGCGCTTCCGGGACCCCGACCGCTTCGACCCGCAGCGCACGGACAACCAGCACCTGGGCTTCGGCAGCGGTGTGCACAGCTGCTTCGGGGCGCCGCTCGCCCGGCTGGAGGCGCAGATCGCCCTCACCGCGCTGCTGCGCGACCTGGACGGCCTCCGGCCGGCGGAGGACCCGCCGCCGTACCGGCGAAGCCCGGTGCTGCGCGGTCCCCGCCATCTGGTCGTGGAGCACGACGGGGTGGGCGCCTGACCCGGCGTCCGACCCGCCGCCCGCCCCCGTGCGTCGGGGCGCCTCACTCCACGAACAGGCCCTGCGCCGCGGCCTTGGCGTCGAACTCCTCCAGCCGCGCCTGCGCGTCCGGCAGCCCGTCGCACATCGCCTCCAGAAGCACCCGCCCGAGCAGCATCGGCGCGCACGCGGTGTCGAAGGCGAGTCCCGTGCCGACGGCCGCAGGGAGCAGGACGTCGGAGTGGGCGGCGACCGGCGCGAAGGCGCTGTCGGCGACGGTGACGACGGTCAGCCCGGCGGAGCGGGCGTACTCCAGGGCCTCGACCACCTCACGGGGATGCCGGGGCAGCGCGAAGCACAGCAGGGCGCTCGCCCCGGCGCGCACGGCCGCGTCGACGCGGTCGGCGAGCATGCTGCCGCCCTCGTCGAGGAGACGGACGTCGGGGTGCACCTTGGCCGCGAAGTAGCCGAAGCCGCGGGCCTGGGCGGCCGCGGCCCGCAGTCCCAGGACGGGCAGCGGCCGGGACGCGGCGAGCAGGGCGCCCGCGCGGGCGACCGGGGCGGGGTCGGCGAGCAGCGCGGCGAGGTGCCGCAGGTTCTCGATCTCGGCCTGCACGGCCTCCTGGTACTCGTTGTACCGGTCGCCGTCCGGCTGCCCCTGGGGCGCTACGGCGGGGGCGACGTCGCGCAGGTGGCGGCGGAGCGCGGGGTAGCCGTCGAAGCCGAGCGCGACGGCGAAGCGGGTCACGGAGGGCTGGCTGACCCCGGCCAGTTCGGCGACCTCGACACTGGACAGGAAGGGCGCGTCGGCGGCCCGCCGCACCAGGCAGTGCGCGATGCGGCGCTGGGTGGGCGTGAGCCGGTGCGCCTCGAACAGCTTCATCAGGCGCGCGGACGCGGTGTCGGTCCCGTTGGCTCCGGTGGCGTTCTCGGTGGCCATGACGCCCTCTCCGGTCGGCCATTCATGTGCCGATGACTCTGCATGATTCTATGCAGGAGGGCAAGGCGCCCCGGCTCACACGGGCGGCAGCAGCTTCTTCTGCGGCTTGCCCATCGCGTTGCGCGGCAGTTCGGTCAGGAAGCGGACCTTGCGCGGGCGCTTGTGCACCGACAGGTGACCGGCCACGAAGTCGATCAGCTCGCGCTCGCCCACCCCGTCCGCCACCACGTAGGCCACGATCTCCTGGCCGAGGTCGGTGTGCGGGGCGCCCACCACGGCCGCCTCCCGCACCGCGGGGTGGTCCAGCAGGGCGTTCTCCACCTCGCCCGCGCCGATCCGGTAGCCGCCGGACTTGATCAGGTCGGTGGAGGCCCGGCCGACGATCCGGTGCATGCCGTCCGGCTCGATCGCCGCGATGTCCCCGGTGCGGAACCAGCCGTCCTCGGTGTACGAGGCCGCGGTCGCCTCCGGCCGCCCCAGGTAGCCGTCGAAGAGGGTGGGCCCGGTGAGCTGGAGCTCACCGATCTCCGCGCCCGGCTCGGCCGCGATCCGGGTGCGGATCCCCGGCAGCGGCAGCCCGACGGAGCCGGGGCGCCGCTCACCGGCCGCCCGGCTGCTGACCGTGATCAGGGTCTCCGTCATGCCGTAGCGCTCGACCGGCCGCTGCCCGGTCAGCGCCTCCAGTTCGCGGAAGACCGGCGCCGGCAGCGGCGCACTGCCGGAGACCAGCAAGCGGGCGCCGCTCAGCGCCCTGGCGGACTCCGGGTCCCCCGCGACCCGGCCCCAGACGGTCGGCACGCCGAAGTAGAGGCTGCCGCCCGCCGCCGCGTACGCCTGCGGGGTGGGGCGGCCGGTGTGGACCAGACGGCTCCCGGTGCGCAGCGCGCCGAGCACGCCGAGCACGAGGCCGTGCACGTGGAACAGCGGCAGGCCGTGGACGAGGGTGTCCTCCGGCGTCCACTCCCAGGCCCCGGCGAGGGCGTCGAGTCCGGCCGCGACCGCGCGGCGGGGGACCAGCACGCCCTTGGGCGCCCCGGTGGTGCCCGAGGTGTACAGGACGAGGGCCGTCGTGTCCGGGTCCGGCTCGGGGCCGTCCCAGGACCTGCGCTCGGTGACCACGACCGGGGGCGCCTGCACGGCCCCGGAGTCGCGCAGGATGTGGTCGCGCTCGGCCGGTCCCGCGTCGGGCGGCACCGGGACGACCGGGACGCCCGCGAGGAGGCCGCCGACGACCGCCACGACCGTCTCCAGGGACGGCGCCGCGTGCACGGCGACCGCCGGGGCACCCGCGACGCGTGCCGCGAAGGCGCCCGCGGCACCGAGCAGTTCCTCGCGCGAGCTCGGGCGCCCGTCGACGGTGACCGCGTCGGGGCGGTCGGACGGGGCGTGGTGCAGGGCGGTCAGCAGGCGCGGCGCGTGTCCGGTCACCCCACGACCCTACTGGGGCGACCCCCGGGAAGGTTCGGGGGTTTCCCCCAGTGCCACCGGGCCGACCGGTCCGTACGGTGGCGTCATGGACGCCCTTGACCCAGAGCTCAAGAAGGAATTCGCCGCCACCATCCAGGCGCGCAAGGACTTGGGGGAGGAGTACGAGTCGGCCCTCATCGACTCCTTCCTGGAGAAGATGGACCGGCGCATCGACTCCCAGGTCGAGCGGCGGGTACGCCGCGAACTGGCCGAGCACCAGACGGCGTTCGCCCGTGCCGGGCGCCGGGTCGGGCCGGAGGCGCGCGGCCATGGGGGCGGCCGTTTCGGCGCCCGCTACGGCTTCGGGGCGTTCTCCTTGATCATGGCGATCCCGCTGTCCGCCATCGCGGCCGACAAGGGCGACCTGCCCGGGCTCCTCGTCGCCTGGGTCGGCATCGTCGCCGTCAACGCCGCCCATTCGCTGGGGTGGCTGTTCAACGAGCGGGGCAGCGCGCCGCGCCGCGGCAAGGACCCGGACGCCTGGGAGGACTGACGGCCCTGAGGCGGCGGGCGGCCCCCGCGCGGGCCGGAACGCGTCCGCGGCGGGGCGCCGCACGAGTCGGGGACGCATCGCCCGACAGGCGGGTGCCCGACTCCGCGACCGCAGCCGGCGCCGCGCCGGGGAGAAGGCCCTTCGACGGCGGGCCCCGGGGGGGCCGCCGCGCCGCCGCCTTCCCGCGCTACGCCGTGAGCAGTGCCACGACGCGGCGGGCCGCGGTCTCGTCGCGTGCCGCGGCGAAGGGCAGCGGCCCGGCGGCCATGCGGAACGGCAGCCCGTCCGCGCCCAGCACCGTTCCGCCCGCCTCGGCGACCAGCAGGACGCCGGCGGAGTGGTCCCAGGGGTTGTCGTAGGCGTAGGTGGCCGCGTCGAGCCGCCCGAGCGCGACGTCGAGGTAGTCGCAGCCGGCGGAGCCGCTCGCCCAGGGCTTGACGCCGTGCGCGGCCCCCAACTCGTACAGCCTCCGGTGCTGGTCGGCGGTGAGGTGCGCGGGCCGGGCGCCGGCCACCAGGAGCACCTCGTCCGCGTCCTGGGCGCCGCCGGTGCCCAGCCGCAGCGGACGGCCGCCCAGGTGCGCGCCCTCGCCGCGCCGGGCGGTGGCGAGGACCCCGTCGACGGGCCGGTACGTCCAGGAGGCGAGCAGCTCACCGCGCGCGGCCAGGGCGACCTGGGTGACGAACGAGGAGTCGCCGCGGACGAAGTTGGAGGTGCCGTCGACCGGGTCGACGATCCAGACCGGAGCCTCGCCCAGCAGTGCCCCGAGCAGCGCGGGGTCGGCGTGCACGGCCTCCTCGCCGATGACGGCGGAGCCCGGCAGCAGGCGGGTGAGCGTACGGGTGAGGCGTTCCTCGACCCGGCGGTCGGCGACCGTGACGAGGTCCAGCGGGCCCTTCTTCTCGTCGACGTCGCCCTCGGCGAGGCGGCCGAAGCGGGCGAGCGCCTCCTCGTCGGCCACGGTGCGTATGGACTCCTCGACGGCTGCGAACGTCTGTGCGCTGATCACGGCGGCCACTCAACCAGAAGAGCGGCCCGCGCGGGGACGCGGACCGCTCTTCCACAGATTGCGCGGGAACCGCCGCACCCCCGGTCACCCGGGGGGCGGGACGACGGCGGTCCCCGCGAGGGACGTGGGCCGGATCAGGGCCGGGCCACACGTCCTGGGGTCACCATGGAGGTCCGGGAGCCGCTCCGGAGGTCCTTGGCGCCACATCCGTGGTGTCGGCCGGGCGACCGGTGTGCCGTCCGCCGACATCCACCAATGTGCCGGACCCGTGTTAAGCGCGTGCTGCGGCCACGTGACGTGGGTGTACCACTTCCGCGAACCCGTGGCGGACCTCCGTGGGACGTCCCGGGGACGTCCCCGGGTGCCGTTACTTGGCCTCCTCGGCGAGGAAGGCGAGCAGGTCCTGGCGGCTGACCACACCTGTCGGCTTGCCCTCGACCAGCACGATCGCCGCGTCGGCGGAGCCCAGCACGGCCATCAGGTCGCCGACCGGCTCGCCGGAGCCCACCTGCGGCAGCGGCGCGCTCATGTGCCGCTCCAGCGGGTCGTCCAGGGTGGCGCGCTTGGTGAACAGCGCGTCGAGCAGTTCCCGCTCCACGACCGAGCCGATGACCTCGGCGGCCATGACGTCGGGGTGCCCGGCGCCCGGCTTCACGATCGGCATCTGCGAGACGCCGTACTCGCGCAGCACCTCGATGGCCTGGCCGACCGTCTCCTCGGGGTGCATGTGCACCAGCTGCGGGATGCCGCCGTCCTTGCGGTCCAGCACGTCGGAGACGCGGGCCTGGCCGGTGCCCTCCTCCAGGAAGCCGTAGTCGGCCATCCACTCGTCGTTGAAGATCTTCGAGAGGTAGCCGCGGCCGGAGTCCGGCAGCAGGACGACCACGACGTCGTCCGGGCCGAGCCGCTCGGCCACGCGCAGCGCCGCGACGACCGCCATGCCGCAGGAGCCGCCGACGAGCAGGCCCTCCTCCTTGGCGAGGCGGCGGGTCATCTGGAAGGAGTCCTTGTCCGAGACCGCGACGATCTCGTCCGCGACGGTGCGGTCGTAGGCGGTGGGCCAGAAGTCCTCACCGACGCCCTCGACGAGGTACGGCCGGCCGGAGCCGCCGCTGTAGACGGAGCCCTCCGGGTCCGCGCCGACGACCTTCACCCTGCCGTCCGAGGCGTCCTTCAGGTAGCGGCCGGTGCCGGAGATGGTGCCGCCGGTGCCGACGCCCGCCACGAAGTGCGTGATCTTCCCCTCGGTCTGCTCCCACAGCTCCGGGCCGGTGGAGTGGTAGTGCGAGGCCGGGTTGTTGGGGTTGCTGTACTGGTCCGGCTTCCAGGCGTTCGGGGTCTCGCGCACCAGCCGGTCGGAGACGTTGTAGTACGAGTCCGGGTGCTCGGGGTCCACGGCGGTGGGGCAGACCACGACCTCGGCGCCGTAGGCCCGCATGACGTTGATCTTGTCCGCGGAGACCTTGTCGGGGCAGACGAAGATGCAGTGGTAGCCCTTCTGCTGGGCCACGATCGCCAGGCCGACGCCCGTGTTGCCCGAGGTGGGCTCCACGATCGTGCCGCCGGGCTTGAGTTCGCCGCTCTTCTCCGCGGCCTCGATCATCCGCAGCGCGATGCGGTCCTTGACCGAACCGCCGGGGTTGAAGTACTCGACCTTGGCCAGGACGGTCGCCTGGATTCCTGCCGTCACGCTGTTGAGCCTCACCAGCGGGGTGTTGCCGACGAGACTGATCATCGAGTCGTGGAACTGCACCATTGTCTCCGGGTTCTCCGTGATTGTGAGGCCAGGGTAAGCGGTTTTCCGGTGGGGGGTCGCCCACGCCGGCACCGGGCGTCGCACGCTTCACATTGGTGTTACGTACGCCCCGGAAGGTCCGGTTGTAGAGTCACACCGTGGCGCGATCACGACACGTCGCTGTTACGACACCGGGCTTATACAACCGGGGGGTGGGCAATGCCTGACCAGGAACACCCGGACACCACCGAAGCGGGCACGGGCAACGCCGACTACGCCGCCGCCCTCAGCGGCCTGGCCGCCGTGGAGTCCGGCCTCGCCTTCGTGCGGGAACGGCTCACGGCCCTCGCCGCCGTGCGCCCGTCCCGGCCGGCCGAGCCGGTGATGCCGGGCGGGATCGCCGAGGTGATCCACGGCGAGACGGAACAGCAGCACATGATCGAGCAGCTGCAGCGCGAGGCCCGCAAGGAGGTGCTGACCTTCGTGCGGCCGCCGTACGTCGCCGCGGCGGGCAACGTCGTGCAGAAGGAGCGGCTGACCGCCGGGGTCGAGTACCGCTCCCTGTACGAGACGACGGCCCTGGTGTACCCCGGGGCGGCCGACATGCCGGGCTTCGTCGAGCCGGGCGAGCTGGCCCGGGCGGCGCCGACCGTGCCGATGAAGCTGATGATCGTCGACGCCGAGCGGGCGCTGCTGCCGCTGTCCGGCGGCCGCGACCGGTCCGTGGTCTCCTCCGCCGGCCTGCTGCTGCTCCACCCCTCGGTGCTGGTCGACGCGCTGCTGGAGCTCTTCGAGGACCGCTGGCTGCGCGGCACGCCGCTGCGCATGCCCTCGCTCGGCGAGACGGAGGAGGACCCGGAGTTCCCCGGCTCCCCCGAGCTCGACGAGCAGCTGCTCTCGCTGCTGATGTCCGGGCTGCCCGACAAGGCGATCGCTTCCCAGCTGGGGATATCCCTGCGCACGCTGCAGCGCAGGATCCGGTCCCTGATGGAGTCCACCGGAACCGCCAACCGCACCCAGCTCGCCTGGTTCGTCGCGCAGCAGCGACTGACCTGAGTCGGGGCCGCCCAGCGGTTGCGGCGGGCACCGGACGGGGCAACAAATCGTTGTACGGGTCGGGCCACGAGGGTCCGCACACCCGGCGCGGGAGGTGGACGTTGTCCAGGGCAAGGGTGGCGCGGCGGATCGCGACGGCCGCCGCGTACGGAGGTGGCGGCATCGGGCTGCTGGGCGGCGCCGCGGTCGGCCTGGTGCTGACCGAGGCCGCGCTCGCCCGCAGGACCGTGGGCGGCTCCGACGCCGTCCCGCCCCGCGCGGACGGCGTCTACGGCGCCGCCTTCGCGCTGAGCACCGACGAGCGGCCGATCGTGCTGGCCCTCGTGGGCGACTCCACGGCGGCGGGGCAGGGGGTGCACCGGGCGAGCCAGACCCCCGGCGCATTGCTGGCCTCCGGGGTGGCGGCGGTGGCGGAACGGCCGGTACGGCTGGTCAACGTGGCCAATCCCGGCGCACAGTCCGACGACCTGGCCCGCCAGGTCGATCTTCTGCTGGGGCCCGCTCTCGGTACCGCGCCCGATCTGTGCGTGATCATGATCGGGGCGAACGACGTGACCCGGCGGATGCCGCTGGCCGTCTCGGTGCGGATGCTGTCCGACGCGGTGCGGCGGCTGCGCGAGGCCGGCTGCGAGGTGATCGTCGGGACCTGCCCCGACCTGGGCACGATCGAGCCGGTCTACCAGCCGCTGCGCTGGATCGCACGGCGGCTGAGCCGTCAGCTCGCGGCCGCGCAGACCATCGCGGTGGTCGGCCTCGGCGGCCGCACCGTGTCACTGGGCGACCTGCTTGGGCCCGAGTTCGAGTCCCGCCCCCGCGAGATGTTCGGCCCGGACAACTACCACCCGTCGGCCGAGGGTTACGCGACCGCGGCCATGGCGATGCTGCCGACGCTGTGCTCCGCGGTCGGGCTGTGGCCCGAGGAGGACGAGCGCCCCGACGCCCGGCGCGGCGAGGGCTTCCTCCCGGTGGCCCAGGCCGCCGCGGAAGCCGCGGGCGAGGCCGGCACCGAGGTCACCGCGGCCGCCGGCACGGTCTCCGGCCCCCGCGGCCGCTGGGCCCTCCTCAAGCGCCGCCGCCGTCGCCGCCTCCCCGACGCGACGGAACCCGCCGCCACGGCGGCGGCCGAGGCCGCCCAGAACTAGCGCCTCCGGCAGGTTGCGGGCCCTCCGGGCGGCGGTACCCGCCGCCGCCCGCGGGTCCGCTGCGCCTGCGGCGGGGGGCTGTCTCCCACCCACCCGCCCGAACTCCGGACCACCAGGCCCCGTCGCGGACCGCCGCCGTCCGCAGAAGGCGCAGGGGCCGCCCCCGCGCGGTGCGGCCCTTCGGGCGGCGGTACGCGCCGCACGGCAACCCGCCACCGCCGTCCGCGGGACCGCTGCGCCTGCGGCGGGGGGCTGTCTCCCACCCACCGCCCGAACTCCGCGGGACCGCTGCGCCTGCGGCGGGGGGCTGTCTCCCACCCACCGCCCGAACTCCGGACCACCAGGCCCCGTCGCGGACCGCCGCCGTGGCTGCGGAAGCCACAGGGGCCGCCCCCGCGCGGTGCGGCCCTTCCGGCGGCGGTACGCGCCGCACGGCAACCCGCCACCGCCGTCCGCGGGACCGCTGCGCCTGCGGCGGGGGCTGTCTCCCATCCACCCGCGAGGGCACCCGTCGCGGATGCCGCCCACCGCTTGCCGCAGGGGGTCGACCCCCGCGCGGTGCGGCCCCCGGGGCGGCGTTGCGCGCCGCACGGCAACCCCGCGCCTTCACCCGCCGCCGTCCGCCCCAACGGCCATGACGCCCGGAACCGGCGTCAGCCGGCCTTGCGCTGGTTGAAGCGGAGCAGGTTGCCGGAGGGGTCGCGGAAGGCGCAGTCACGGACGCCGTAGGGCTGGTCCATGGGCTCCTGGAGCACCTCGCCGCCCGCGTCGCGGATGCGCTCGAAGGTGGCGTCGACGTCACCGGTGGCGAAGATGACCCCGCGCAGCATGCCCTTGGCCAGCAGCTCGCTCATGGCCTGCTTGTCCGCGTCGGAGGCGCCCGGGTCCGCCAGGGGCGGTTCGAGCACGATCTCCACGCCCGGCTGGTCGGGCGAGCCGACCGTCACCCAGCGCATGCCCTCGAAGCCGACGTCGTTGCGGACCTCCAGTCCGAGGACGTCGCGGTAGAAGGGCAGCGCCTTGTCGTGGTCGTCGACGGCGATGAAGCACTGTGACAGCGTGATGTCCATGCGGACCACGCTAGGCCCGCGGCGCGGTCTTCGCTTCCTTGTTCCTGACCGGCCTGGTGTACCGCTTCGCGATGCACGCCGGGATCGGCGCGCCCGGCCCGTGGTCGCGCGCGCGGTAGGCGCTCGGGGTCTCGCCCACGAGTTCGGTGAAGCGCGAGCTGAAGGAGCCGAGCGAGGTGCAGCCGACCGCGAAGCAGACCTCCGTGACCGTGAGGTCGCCGCGCCGCAGCAGGGCCTTGGCGCGCTCGATCCGGCGCGTCATGAGGTAGCTGTACGGGGACTCGCCGAACGCGGCCCGGAAACTGCGCGAGAAGTGGCCGGGGGACATCAGCGCCGCGCGGGCCAGTGCGGGGACGTCGAGGGGCTCCGCGTAGTCGCGGTCCATCGCGTCACGGGCGCGCCGCAGCCGTACCAGGTCGTCCGGATTCACCACGTCAGCATCGCACGGGGGGCGCGTTCGCCACGAGGATGCGCCATCATGGACTAAGCAAGCGCTCAGAAAGAGGTCCGCGTCACAGCCCCCAGGCCGTGACTCCCTCCGCTACGTACAGGTAACTTCCCAGAGAGTCCCAGCCGTACCCCCGCCGCCTCGTCGAGGAGTCGCGATGCCCGAAGCCGTGATCGTCTCTGCCGCCCGCTCCCCCATCGGCCGGGCCGTCAAGGGGTCCCTGAAGGACCTGCGCCCCGACGACCTGACCGCCACGATCATCCAGGCGGCCCTCGCCAAGGTGCCGCAGCTCGACCCGCGCGAGATCGACGACCTGATGCTGGGCTGCGGCCTGCCCGGCGGCGAGCAGGGTCACAACCTGGGCCGGATCGTGGCCGTGCAGATGGGCATGGACCACCTCCCGGGCTGCACGGTCACGCGTTATTGCTCCTCGTCGCTGCAGACGACCCGGATGGCGCTGCACGCCATCAAGGCGGGCGAGGGCGACGTCTTCATCTCCGCCGGCGTCGAGACCGTGTCCCGCTTCGTCAACGGCAGCTCCGACGGCATGCCCGGCACCCACAACCCGCTCTTCGCCGAGGCCGAGGCCCGCACCGCGGCCCGCGCCGCGCAGGGCGGCGGGGAATGGCACGATCCGCGCGAGGACGGGCTGGTCCCTGACGCGTACATCGCGATGGGCCAGACCGCCGAGAACCTGGCGGCCCTCAAGGGCGTCACCCGCGCCGACCAGGACGAGTTCGGCGTCCGCTCGCAGAACCTGGCCGAAGAGGCCATCAAGAACGGCTTCTGGGAGCGCGAGATCACCCCGGTGACGCTGCCCGACGGCACGGTCGTCGCCAAGGACGACGGCCCGCGCGCCGGGGTCACCCTGGAGGCCGTGCAGGGCCTGAAGCCGGTCTTCCGCCCCGACGGCACCGTGACCGCCGGCAACTGCTGCCCGCTGAACGACGGCGCCGCGGCGCTGGTCGTCATGAGCGACACCAAGGCGCGCGAACTCGGCATCACCCCGCTCGCCCGGGTGGTCTCCACCGGCGTCTCCGGCCTCTCCCCCGAGATCATGGGCCACGGCCCGGTCGAGGCGTCCCGCCAGGCACTGAAGCGTGCCGGGCTGACCATCGACGACATCGACCTGGTCGAGATCAACGAGGCCTTCGCGGCGCAGGTCATCCCCTCCTACCGGGACCTGGGCGTCGACATCGACCGGCTCAACGTCAACGGCGGCGCGATCGCCGTCGGTCACCCCTTCGGCATGACGGGCGCCCGCATCACCACCACGCTGATCAACTCGCTCCAATGGCACGACAAGCAGTTCGGCCTGGAGACCATGTGCGTCGGCGGCGGCCAGGGCATGGCCATGGTCATCGAGCGCCTGTCGTAACGGGCCCCGCCGGCCCTTCCCGAACCCTCGGACGAACGTTCGAGACACAAGTCGCAATCGAACCGCCCCCTGGATGTGACCTAATCCCGGGGGCGGTCGTTTAGGCAGGTCAGAGGCGTGCCACTGGTACGGGGCGAGACTTTGGACCCTCCCATTTCGTGACGTTCCGCACTGCAGAGGCCATGGATTCCGGTGCAGAGTGGTGGTGTACAGGGGGCCAGGCTCGGGAAAGCACAGTCGGGAGTACGCCAGTGAGCGCCATGTTCCTCGTCCTGCTGGCGGGCGCGGCAACCGCCGTGGCCGCCGGCTCCGCCGCGCTGTTCGCCACACGCGGCGTACGTCGTGACGTCGCGGCCCTGCGCGCGGACCTGGCCGAGGCCCGTGCCGGGCGGGCGGCCGGGGTTCCCGCCGCACGCACCACTCCGGACGCCGAGGCCATCCGCACCGCCGTCGCCGACGCGCTCGCCGACGAGCGGGAGCGCGAACTGGCCGAGGCACGTGCCTTCTGGGCCGCTCAGGAAGCCCCCCTCGGCTACGGGACGGGCGAGTCCGGCGAGGCCCTCGTGGACCCGCAGCTCGACGCCCAGCTCTTCGGCGGCCAGGGGGCCGGCCCGGTTCCGGGCGCCGCCGGCACCGACTACGAGGTGCTGCCGTACGGCCCGTTCCTGCCCCGCCAGGCCGACCTCGCGGGCCTGGAGCCCGGTGGCCCGGCGCCCTTCCGGCACCCCTCCGACCCCGACTTCGGCGTCCCGGCACCGGTCGTGGCCAACCAGGAGCAGACCGCCGAGCGCCTGTCCGAACTCGCGGACCTGCGGATGCCGCTCGCCGACGTCCGTCCCGGCCCGCTCGGCACGCTCGACGTGTACGTCTTCGCCGACGGCACCACGCTCTGCATGACTCCGGGCGACCGGGACACCGCCGACCGCCTCTGCGACGCCCTGGACCAGGGCGAGTCCCCGATACTGCTGGGCGGCTCCGCCGTCGCGGGCGGCTACGCGCTGACCTTCACCTACGGCGAGGAGTCCGTCTACGTGCTCGCCGACCGGGTGGTCGCCTCGCTGTAGCCCGTCCTGCCCGTCCTACAGACCGCACCGCGCGGCCGTGTCCCCGATCCGGGACACGGCCGCGTCGCGTACGTGCGCCAGTTCCGGATGCGGTTCCAGGGCGGCGGCCAGGTCGTGGGCGGCCACGGAGATCTGGTCGCCGATCACGAAGACCCCCTCGTCCGGCACCGGCAGCGGTTCCCGCCCGGGGAACTCGATCCGCTGTGCCAGGGCGGCCAGTTCACGGGCGAGTTCCAGGCCCGCCCGGGCCACCTCGCCACGGAGCCGGCTCTGCGGCAGGGAGCGGTAACGCGCCGCCAGGAGTCCGGCGGCGTCGCGGAGCGTCGTACAGTCCAGCACGGCGCGAGCCTACCGGTGCGTACACACAACCGAGTGCGTTGCACTGTTGCCAACGGTCGACGGCTCAGGCACGGTGGGGTGACCGGAACGCATACCGGAGGCGCCGATGTCACAGACCTTCTCGGAAGAGACCCACCGGAACCTGCTCTCCCACATCCCCCACTGCACCGGCCGCGAGATCGGCGAATGGCTTCGCACGGTCGACGACGGGCCCGCTTTCCTCCGCTTCGAGGAGAAAGTCAGCTGGCTCCGCAGCGAGCACGACCTGTCCTACGGACACGCCAAGGCCATCGTCCACGAATACGACCTGAGGCGGGCCGCGCGGAGGTTCGGCTGACGCGCCTCCCCTCCCGCACATGCGAACGGGCCCCGAAAGGCATTGCCTCCGGGGCCCGTTGAATGTCCCTCGCGGGTCAGCGCACTCAGTCGTCGCCGCGCAGGATCGCGATCAGCCGCAGCATCTCCAGGTAGATCCAGACCAGGGAGAGCGTGAGCCCGAAGGCCGCCAGCCAGGACTCCTGGCGCGGAGCGCCGTACTGGATGCCGTCCTCGATCTGCTTGAAGTCCAGCGACAGGAAGAACGCGCCCAGCGCGATCCCGATGATGCCGACCACGATGCCGAGCCCACCGCTGCGCAGGCCGAGGCCGTCACCGCCGCCGATCATCGCGGCGATCAGGTTGACGAACGTCAGGATGACGAAGCCGATGGCGATCGCCATGCCGATGCGGGCGTAGCGGGCGGTGACCCGGATGAGGCGGGTGCGGTACGCCACCAGCATGCCGACGAAGACCGCCATGGTCCCCAGCACGGCCTGCAGCGGGATGCCCGGCCACATGAAGTTGAGGATCTTGCTCCAGATGCCGAGGAAGACACCCTCGAAGACCGCGTAGCCGAGGATCAGCGCGGGCGAGGCCTCACGCTTGAACGACTGGATCAGGCCCAGGACCAGGGCCACGAGCGAGGCGCCGATCGCCAGGCCGTAGCTCTTCTCCGAGACCGGCAGCACGAACCACGCCACGAGCGCGCCGAGCACCACGGTGCCCAGGGTCATGGCGGTGCGCATGACGACGTCGTCCATCGTCATCCGGCCGGTCTGCACGGGGGCGCCCGGCGGGGCCTGGTACGTGGTGTCGTAGGGGTTGCTGCCCGCGTACGGGTTCGTGCCCGCGTAGGGGTTGCCGCCCGTCTGGGGGACGCCCTGCGTCTGCGGCTGACCGCCGAAGCCCGCGTAGCCCTCCCCGCGGGAGAACCCACGCCGCGAGAAGACCGGGTTGCTGCTCCTCATCTGTCACTCCTCCATGGCCGCGCGATACGGCTCCGCACCAAGAGTAATGGTATGGCAAAGCGGGTCGCCTACGCCTCAAGGAGGATCTTTTGCGGCCCGCTCACCATGCCTGCCACCACGCCTTTCCCCGTCCCCGCGGCGCCACACCGCCGGGGGAGGAACGGCGGGTGCCGGGGAGGGGCGGTCCCCTCCCCGGCACCCGCCGGAAGTGGATCCTCGCTCAGCGGCGCGTCGCCAGGATCTCGCTCAGCACGTCGTGCACGTAGGTGTTGGCGTGCTTGCCGGTGAAGCGGTTCGCGAGCGGGCCGGCCGCGGTGACGGGGACGTCCACACCGGTGTGACCGGAGGTGGTCCAGTCGATGTAGAACGACTTGTCGCTGCCGCGGATGCTGAACGGACCGTCCTCGGCGGAGATGCCGTCGCCGGACTCGTCGGCGGAGTCGGCCTCCTCCACGGCCAGGCCGCCGGTCTCGTGGTCACCGGTGACGACCAGCAGGGTGTCGGGGTGGGTGGCCACGTAGGCGCGGGCCACCGCGACGGCCTTCTCCAGCTCCTGCATGGACTGCAGGACGCGGGTGCCGTTGTTGGAGTGCGCGAACTCGTCCACGCCCTCCTCCTCGACCATGAGGAAGAAGCCCTTCTTGTTCTTGTCCAGCGTGCTGAGGGCCTTGCTGGTCATGGTGGACAGGCCGACCACCGGGTTGTACACGTCGCCCTGGCCCTCGGGACGCTGCTGGAACATCTCCTCGTTGGCGAAGAGACCGAGGAGCTTGCCGCCCTTGGCGCGGCTGAGCTGGTCCGCGCTGGAGACGTAGGAGTAGCCGGCCTTCTTGGCCTTCGTGATCAGGTCACCCTTGGTGCCCTTGCTCGCCTCGGACGTGTCCTCGGCGGGCTTGTCCTGGAAGGCGCCGGGGCTGCCCGCGGGCAGCCACCAGTCCTCGCCACCGCCCAGGATGACGTCGGGCTTGCTGACCTCGATGTACTGGCGCGCGATCTCGTCCTGCGCCGACCGGTTGGCCGTGCTGGAGAAGAAGGCGGCCGGCGACGCGTCGGTGACCTGCGCGGTCGTGACCAGGCCGGTGGCCTTGCCGGCGGCCTTGGCCTGCTGGCCCAGGGTGGCC
>NZ_JBEXSX010000036.1:0-94302 GCF_040613835.1 Streptomyces sp. NPDC006207
CGCTGCTCCCGTCGGCAACGACTGGGGCCGGGACGTCGTCCCGGCCCCAGGCGTTGCCGACCGGGAGCCCTTGGCGTGTGGGCGCTGGAGCGCCGCGGGCGGGCACGAAGAAGGCCGCGCGGCCGGCGGGATCAGCGGGCCGCCCACGCCTCCGCCGCGGTCGTCACCGGCGCCCCCGTCAGCGCCGACTCCTCGATGGCCAACGCCAGCAGATGGTCCTGGCAGCCCTCGGCCAGGGGATACGGTTCCGGGCCGGCGTCCCGGACCCATGCGCCCGTACGGCACAGCAGGTCCACCACGGCGAGGTCGTCCTCGGACAGGCTCGCGCCCAGATAGCCGTTGCGCCACACAACCCGCCCGTCGAACGAGATGTGGTGCACCTCCGCCCCTTCGAGGTTGAGGTCGGTGCCGGTGCGACGACGTACCAGCGGGGACTCCACCGGCGTGCGCGGATCGGCCATCCGCACCACCGTGTCGTCCACGATCTCGCCGAGCGAGCCGCGCACCACGATCCGGCGGGCACGCAGCGGATTCCACCACTGGTTGTCCGTGAAGTCGTACAGGCCCGTGCGGGCCCCGCCGAAGTCCAGGAGAGCGAGAGTGGTGACGGCGTCCTTGGGCGTGAGGTCGTCCGACCAGCCGCCGGGGGACAGCGGATCGGCGAGCGGGGCGGTGAAGGCCCGGGCCGTCGCCGTCACAGGCCCGCAACCGACACCCAGGGTGTGCCGGATCAACGACATCGCGTGATACATGTGGGTCGAGGACACCTGGACGGACGTGACCTCGCCGATCACCCCTTCCCGTACGAGGGCGATACGAGCGGCGTGGCCGGGCATCAGTGTGTACTGCTCCGCGACCTGGACGAGTCCTCCGCCCCCGGCACGCGTCGCGCCTCCCACGGCATCCCACAACTCCCGAAGCCCGCGCACGTCGGGCGCCGGCGGTGTCTCCGCGAGGACCGGGACCTCGTGCTCGACGAGTTCCCGTACGACCTGGGGCGAAACCTCCCACGGCACCGACGGGATCACGAACTCCGGTTCACTGCCGCACAGTTCATCAACCGTCCGGAAGGCGGGCACCCCCCACTCCGCCTCCACCTGGGCGGCTCGATCGGCCGAGCGCGTCACCACGCCGGCCACCGCCAGCCGCTCGGGCAGCGCCCTCGCCAGCCGGGCGAAGAACTCGGCCCGCCAGCCACTGCCCACGATGCCGAACCGTATGGGTGCTGCGCTCACGTGTCCGCTCCTTCCCGCGTCCGGGGCGCGAGTCTAGCCCGGCGACCTGTACCACGCGCCGCCGTCAGGGCGCACCTGTCCGAGGCGTACAGAAGGGGGCCGCCGCGTTCGCTCCGTCCGGGCCGTCGATGACCGAGCGGGTCATGTCGGACGCAGCCACCTGCTCGGCCTCCCGTGCAGACCTGTTGCCGTGCACCGCGGCCTGGTCGCCGGCCCGCGCGAACGCCGCGACGACGGCCCGGCCAGTGCCCCGGGACGCGCCCGTGACCAGCGCTCCGCGGTTCACTCGGCCACCTCCGCGACACCGTCGATCAGCCGCTGCACGTCCTCGCCGTCGACGTACGGGGCGAGCCCGGCACGCACCGCACCGGTGTCACCGAGCCCCAGCAGCCTCGATGCCTCCAGCGCGTAGAAGTTGCCCGCGGGGGCGTTCACACCGCGCCGCGCCAGCCGCTCGTAGACCTCCCGGCCGGGCACTCCCTCCACGGAGAAGAACACCGTCGGCGTACGGCGTGCCGGCACGCCGTACAGCCGCACCCTGTCGATGCCCGACAGCCCCTCCAGCAGCCGCCCCAGCTGGTTCTCCTCGTATGCCTCGACCGCTCGCATCGCCTCCAGTACCCGGCTGCGCCGGTCGCCCGCGGAGGACACAAGTGCGGCGATGTAGTCCACGGCCGCGGTGGTGCCGGCGAGCATCTCGTACGGCAGGGTGCCCAGCTCGAAGCGTTCCGGCACGTCGTCGGTGGAAGGCAGCAGCTTGTCCGGTCGCAATTCCTCCCACAGTCCCGGATCCGCAACCACGACACCATGGTGGGGGCCGAAGAACTTGTAGGGCGGACACGAGAAGAAGTCGGCACCCAGGGTGGCCAGGTCGACCGGCGCGTGCGGCGTCAGGTGCACCCCGTCCACGTACAGCAGGGCTCCGACCTCGTGGACGGCCGCGGCGATCGCCGCTATGTCGGGGCGTGTGCCCAGCACGTTCGACGCCCCGGTGACCGCCACCAGCCTGGTCCGGCCGGACAGCTGTTCCCGAATGGCGTCGACGCTCAACTCACCACTCCGGGGATCGAACGCGGCCCACCGCACCGCCGCACCGGCGGATTCCGCGGCCTGGATCCACGGCCGGATGTTGGCATCGTGGTCCAGACGGGTGACGACCACCTCGTCACCGGCTGTCCACTGCCGCGCCAGGGTACGGGAGACGTCGTACGCCGCCTGCGTCGCCGACCGGGTGAAGACGACACCGCGCGGCTCGCAGCCGAGAAGGTCCGCCATGGCCCGCCGCGCCTCCTTCACGACGTGCTCGGCACGGCGCTCGGCAGCTGTCACCGCGCCCCGGTTGGAGATGCCCGAGCACATCGCCGCGGCCATCGCCTCGGCGACCTGGCGGGGCACCTGTGAGCCACCCGGCCCGTCGAAGTGGGCCACCTTTTCCCTCAGCGCGGGGAAGTCGTCACGGATGCGCAGGACATCGAGATGCATGCACCTATCCTGCCGGAGCGCGGATTCCGCGCGGGCCGGGTCACACAGGACGGATCCGCCTGCGGCCGGGTCTACGTCACCCCGCGCCCGCACACGCGGGAAACCCTCGGCCAAGCCGCCGGGCTCACCCCCTCCGGCGTCAGCCCCGCCTTCGGCGCGAAGGAAGTCCTCGCCGTCGGGGAGCTCACCGGTCGCCGTCCCGCAGCAGTCGAATCAGCGATCACAACCCCGACCTCTTCCCCGGTGACGACAGCCGGCAGCGCTGCACCTGGAGAGGCAGCAAGAAGAACCCCCGCACCGACGATCCCAAGTACGCCGCCACCGACACATCCGGCACCAGGTGGGCTGCTGCGACGGCCACCTACCTTGAGTTTTGCGTGGTCGCCGCCCGCATCTTCCAGGGTCACGTCGAGCTGGGGGCACGTCGGCATGCCAGCGGTCGCGCTCGATACGGCAACCGTCGTCGCGCTTTTGTTCACACGCCGCGCGGCAAGTCAGGCAAAAGCGGCGGTGATGGCGCTGCAGATGGCTGCCGCGGTGCTGAGGCCGGCGTTCCAGTGAATGTCCACGAGGCGCACAGTAGGGCCCTGCGCGGACATTGACGGCGGAATCGGTGGTTCCCCTGCGCGTGCGCCGGTCACTGACCCGGAGCAGCACCCCGCGCGGGGAACCGCCCCGGGTGGCACGCTGGCGGTATGCGCGTTGTCTTGGACCCAGGTCCGGCCGCCGCCGGCTCCCCGTCGGAAAGGAGCGGTTCATGAGCTGGGAACCGTCCTGCGAAGGCATCGTCCGAAGCACTCCGGGCGTAGATGCGGTGTTCCTCGCTGATCTCAACGGGAGCCTGTATGGAACCAGCGACGCGGCGCAATGGCGCCCCTCGCCCCAGGAGACCAAGGAGATCGTGCAGACGGTCCGCGATCCCGAAGCCTCGCCGCGCCTGGCGGTTCAGGGCGAGAACTACGCGCTGACTGCCCGGCAGGACGACACCGTCATCGGCAAGAAGGACGACAAGGCAATCGTCGCGGTCGCCACCAGCAAAATCGTCATCGTCGCCCGCGCCAACGAGAGCGCCGCTCCTCAGGCCCTGAGCAAGCTCCAGACCTATGCCGCCGAGAACGCCAGTTGACGATAAGCGGCAAGGAATAGCCCACCGCTCGTCCGACCGCCCCGGGTTGCATGCCGTCGATATGCGCGCGATCTGGACCTGCTACGTCAGCTTCGACCCGGTCGGCCTGCCCGTCCACCTCTGCTCGGCGACCGAGGAGCACGGCACGGGGTTCCATCAGGCTCATGCGCCTGACGGCTCCAGGATCAAGCACCGGAAGCAACGTTCCGCTCCCCGGCTCCTCGGCAGGTGGGTGACTCGGGAGGATGCTTCGACTTGAGCTCATCCTTGTTCTCGATGGCCAGGAGCTGGACCCATGCGAGGGCGAGGCCCAGCTGGTCGGTGAGTTCCCGGTTCGCTCTGCGGAGCTTGGCGTTTCTCCGGACGAGGTCCGTGTCGCGCTTGGTGCCGGCTGGCGCGCTGGGTTCGGTTGTGGCGTTTCGCGCCGTCGTGATGGTCTCGACGATGTCGGGGGCGGGGCGGCGGAAGCTGGTGTTGGAGAGTCCGACGCGATTGGCGAGTGTCAGGACGCTGGGACGGAGACCGTTGCGGGTGGCCTCGGCGAGAAGCTCGTCCGCCGCCCTTTCGGACGCGTTCGGGACGGGGAAGGTCGGGGAGGGCGGTCATGTGGGGTTCCCGTCAACGAGTTCAGGGCCGGTGTCGCACGAACCCGAGGTAGGCGTACGCCTCCCCCTCGCGCGGCGCCCTGGTCCAGGACCGTGTGATGAAGGTGCGGAGCCTGCCTTGGGTCAGCGCGAAGCGCGGCAGCGAGAGCCCGAGTTCGGCATGGAGGGCTTCCAGCAAACGGCGTTCGCGGTCCGGCTCCGTGTCCTCGGGGCGGAACAACCGTGCGGGGTCCAGGGCTTCGGGTATCGCGCCGGAACGCTCGATCTCCGTACCCCGCACGGTGAACGCATAGAGCTCCTCGCCCTGTTCGGCCACCGAGAGGTGGAACGCGGTGGGGCGGGCACCGGGAGACGCGCGCTCCGGGTCGCGCCACACCACCACCGCTCGGCCGGACGACGAGGCCGCCACGGCGGGGGACGCGAGCCGTTCACTCAGAGAACGCCGGGAGTGGCCGTCGAAGGCGAAGGCCCACGCTTCGGCGGTGCGGCCCGCGGCGACGACGGCCCGGTCCTCCCAGGGTTGCACGCCCTCGCGCTCGTGCGGCTTGGGCCCCCGCCAGGGCAACATGCGCAGCTCCACGGGCCCGCTCAGTTCGGCACCCTCCTCGCCAATCAGCGCGGGGAGCCGGTCCGGGTCGACCCCCTCGACCCAGACACAGCGGTAGCCGTCCACCCGCTGCCCGTACACGGCAGGCTCCGTCAGCCAGCCGAGGCCCGGCGGGTCGAGATCGGGCACCGGCTCGGGAGCAGGTCCCGTCTCCCCGGCCCGCGGTGTCGCGAGGATTTCCCGCCCACGGTCCGGGGTGATCAGCGGGCCCAGGAACGGATCGGCGAGCAGGCCGATCGGAGCGATCAGCAGGGACTCGGGCGCCTCCCACACCGGCAGCGCGTCCCGCAGCACCCGCCATGCGGCGTCGGTCGCCCCCCAGCGGGCCAATTCCCGGGCTTCGGCGACGGCCCGGCCCCAGGCACCGGGAGGCGCGTAGCGATAGGTGCCGTCCCGCATCGCGCTCAGTAGCGTCTCGGCGGCCTTCCGGTCTGCCCCACGGGCGGTCATCATCTTGAGCCAGTGGTCGTCCCCGCCCTGGCGCCATCGGTCGCCCGCCGGTGCCATGGCCTCCACGGACAGGATCTCGGACAGGTAGCGCGGGTCGGCCACGAGGTGGCCGTAGTCCCGGTGGCTGTGCGGAGCGAGCAGGTGGCGGAGCTGGCCCAGCAGGGCGGCGCTACGTGGTCGGCCGAATGACCGCGCCTCCTCGAGCAGCGGCAGGGCCTCCTCGTACCGCCCGCGCAGGGCCAGCAGGCGGCCCTGCTCCACTTGGGCGTCCTGGGCTCGCGTGGTCGCGTTGACGAAGTCGGGTCTCTCCGTCCGGTCGGCGTGGAAGGCGCGGTACTTGGCCTCCATGTACGCGCGGAACGACGCGTAGCGGCGGGGGTATTCACCGCTCCAGCCCTTGAACACGTAGAGCGCCCACTCGCCGTCCTGGTCGCTGTCGCCCGGGTCGAGCAGGGCGTTCGACATGTCGGAGTCCGTCTCCAGCCGCAGCGCGCGTCGCCACATCCCGGCCAGCAGGACGTCCTCCTCGCGCGGGTCGTCGCCCAGACCCTGCTCGTACAGCGGGGTCATGCCGTGCGGATCCCCGAACCAGTCGATGTCCGCGACACCGCCGAGTTGGTAGACCCCGGCCGTCTCGTCCACGTGCCACCCGTTGCTCACGGCCAGGAACTCCCGGTACGAGGGCGGCAGCCGCCGCCCCAGCCGCTCCTCGGCCGCGGCGATCGCCGTCTCGTCCGCCCCGGGCCTGCCCAGGGGCACGGCCTGTCCGCCGTCCTCGTCCCGGTCAGCGCGCGGAACCCACTCCTCCTGCCATCGTCCGAGGAACCCGTGCCAGTTGAAAGCCTCGCCACTCATGACCGGATGGTGTCATCCGGCACCGACAACGGCGGCCCGGTGGAGGACAGTCGGCAACCGGCAGGACAACGCAGGGCGCACGGTCGCGGTCGCATAGAGTGCTTGCCGTGACCGTGCTGCATGGCACCCTCGTCGTCCTCCAGCCCACCGCCCCCGAGGACATCCCCGCTCTGGCCGCGATCCGGGGCACTCCCGAGGTGCGCGCACGCTGGAACGGCGGGGATGATCTCGAAGCGGACATCGCGGCCGACCTTGACGACCCTGACACGGCCTGTTTCACGGTCCTTCACCAGCGGCGGACCGTGGGCATGATCCAGTGGTATTCCGAGGAGGATCCGGACTACCGGCACGCGGGAATCGACCTCTTCCTCGATCCTGCGGCGCACGGCAGGGGTCTGGGCACCGACGCCGTACGCACGCTGGCCCGCCATCTCATCGACGACCTCGGCTACCACCGTCTGGTCATCGACCCGGCGGCAGACAACACCGCGGCGATCCGCTGCTACGCGAATGCCGGTTTCCGGCCGGTCGGCATCATGCGGCAGTACGAGCGTGGCCCCGACGGGACCTGGCACGACGGCCTACTGATGGACCTGCTGGCCACCGAGCTGGTGCGCTGAACGCACTCACGCATCACGGCTGGGCCGGCGGTGGGGACGTATCAGCGGAGACCGGCGGACGTTGCCGCACTGCCCACGCCAGGATGGGCGCAATCGTGGAGATCTGCTCCCTTGCCGAGTCCGGCCGCGCCTGCTGGGAGGTACCGGTCCGCGGCAAAGACTCCTGCTTCGAGGTCGAACGCGACGACGACGCCTGCGAACGGACGGGGCGGCGTCTGCTCGACGACGAGCGGATACGCGGTATCGCGGCCCGGCTGGACCGCACGATGGTCGGCATCGCGCACCACCTGTTCCACGCCGGCGGCAGGTACGCCGGGAAGTGCCATCTGACGGACCTGTTCGTGGACGAAGACCGGCGGTAGTGTGCGACGACGGCATGATCGAGTGGGTGGCGCGGGACGCCGAGAAGCACAACGCCCCAGGCCTCTACCGGAACAGGCTGGAAGACGCCCTGGTTCCCGCGCTGTACGCAAGGGGGGCACATTCCACGCGGGGTTGATCCTCCACACCTACCGGCGTGGCGCGAACCAGATCTCCACCCGGCGCTGAGGGCGAGGGGGAACAGCGGGCACGGGCGTTCGGATCGCTCCACCGCCCGTTGTCAGTCCTCGGGCATAAGGTGTGCCGGTGATCTTCAAGAGGAAGCAGAAGTCCGCCGGCCTCGGCGCCGTCGTGTCGGAGCTGGAAGAGGCCGTCGACGCTCGTGACGGTGCCCGCACCGAGCGGGCCTTCACCGCCGCGATAAACAGCCTGCAGCAGTCGACCGACCCCGAACGCGCGCCAGTGGGGCCCCGGTTGGCCGCACTGATTCCCGCCTTCCCGCCCACCGGTCCGCGCCCGCTGCTGGCGATGGCGGCCGGGTTCTGCGTCGAGAGCGGGGCCGATCCGGCGGCCTGCGCGGAGCCGATCCTCGGCGGCGTCCGGCAGGACCTGCTCGACGCACTGGAGTTCGCCCGCCGGTGGACGGGCTCCGGTGGCGCCGAGGACGAACTGCCGGAGCCCGACCAGAAGATCATCGACGATGCCCTGCTGGCCCGCCTGGGCGACGACGCGCACGAGGCCACGCGGTTGGCGCTGGCCTGGTGCTCGGTCGAGGAGTGGCAACCGCCCGCGCTGGCCGTGCTGTGCCGCAGCGCAGAGGTGCGCAGCCGGCACGCGTCCGCGCTCCTCCCCGTCTGCAACGACCTGGCAGCCCTGGAGCGGCACGACCTCAAGTGCCTGGCCTACGCACTGGCCGTCCTGGACGACGAGGACCTGGTCGTGCTGCACCGGCCCACCGGAACCGGCTTCGAGGTGCGCATCGGCGGCATCGCGGACAACTTCCAGTTGCACACGCTGCTCGCCCACGTCCTCGTCAGCGGCGGCCACGTGCCCGGCACCGCGCCTTCGGCCGAGAGCGTCCGCCTGGCCACGGACCCCAAGCCCGCCCGGGGACGCAGCGAAGCGGTCGCAACCGGGGCCTTCGAACTCCTCGCCCCGAACGGCGACCGGATCTGGAACGAGGGGCTGCCCGACGACATCCCCGTGGTGGAGGGGCGCCGCCTGCTCGTACTGGACGAGCCGATGTACCAGCGCAGTTGGAACGCCGACCGGTTCTTCCCGCTGCTCCCGGGCACGGCCGAACTCACCCGCGTCCTCCCCGCCGAGGACACGCGGAGCTGGTTCGCCCGCACCTCATCCGGCACCGGGACCGGCCCGGCGTCCTGACCCGGTGGCGGGCGCGCTCGTGACCGCGGCTTCCGCGGTGCAAGCTGGGTCCCCCTGGTGATCACACGCCAACACCTACGGGCAGTTCGGAGCGCCGACCGTACTGCAACGGTCAGTCTGCGATCACTCCGGCATCCATTGGGAGTGAATCACCATAAATGCCGACAAGTCGCGCACGCATCGTGCCGAGCACGCCATAACGGGTCACCGTGGTCCTCCCCCAGCCCCCGAGGCACGTGGCCGAAGCCACGGTCACCGAATGAGCATGCGAGTGATGATCAAGGTGCGCTACAACTACTCGCGGGCTCGGCCGCGCAATCGCATCGCCGGGCTGATTTCGGCACAGAAGGGGTGGGACAGCATATGGATGGATTGGCGAGACGGACGAATGGCGGGCGCCGCCCAAGAAAGCTACGTGCCGTCGTGGCGGCGCTGGGTCTCACCGTAGGGCTTGTGGTGACAGCCGCCCCGGCCGCTCACGCGTCCGACCAGTTGCAGGTGCGGTACGCCGGCAGCGTGAACGACGACCTTGGCACCCTGCAGGTCGTTGCGGAATCCGGCAGTGACATCACCGCGGTCTCGGCGCACATCGTCTCGTACACCACCGGGCACGAGGTCGCCCGGGTCAAACCCAAGGACTTCACGCTCTCCTCCGGCGACCGCAAGAGCGGCGTGTGGCGCACCAAGAAGCCGCTGCAGCTGGACCAGTTCGGTGCCTACCGCGTCGACGTAGAACTGACGGACGCCGACGGCGACCACGTCTCGCAGACGTCGGCCGGCGAACTCGCCTACTACGTCGTGGCCAAGTTCGGCGCACTGACCGTCGACCGTACTGCCATCGACAGGGACCACCGCGACGTCGAGGTCAGCGGCACCCTGTACGAGCGCCGGCCCACCAGGGAACTGCTCCCGCTCGCGGGACGCCAGGTAGACCTCGATGTCGACTACTGGACCCAGTCCTCCGTGACCACGGATGCTGCTGGACGCTTCGCCGGCTCGGTCCACCTCGACAACGGTGCCCCTGTTCAGGCCGTGTTCCGGGCGACCGGGGGCGAGCCCTTCGTCCTGTCCGGGGAGTCGGAGCTGGTGCAGATCGGCGTCGACCAGATTCCCACGCGGTTCGTCGCCCAGGTCAGCGCCACGGACATCGACGACGGAGAGGCGGTCACGCTGACCGCCAAGGTCGAACAGCACACGGCGGAGGGCTGGGTGCCCCTGGCCGGGGAGTCCGGTGGCATCCTCTTCGGGCCGAAGGAGGGCAGGACCGATACCGTAGGGGGCTTCACGACCAAAGACGACGGAACCTTCTCGGTCACCTACACGCCATGGGACGGCGGATACTTCCAGCTCGCGCTGGACACCACGGAAGACCCCTTCCTTCAGCCGTCCACCGGCCTGAGCGACCTGGTACACGTTCACCACGGCGCGGTGTTCACCGACTTTTCGTCGCTGCGGACGGACGAGCGGACCGTGCACGCGGAGGGCCACATGGACTTCACCGACGGCTTCACCCCGGGCACGGTCCTGGTCACCGTGCAGCGCTCGTCCGACGGCCTGGACTGGTCGGACCTGACCACCGTCGAGGCACGGTGGGACGGCACCGGGTACTACTTCTCCGCGGACCTCGAGGGCAGCGGAGAAGCCCGCTACCGGGCCGCCTACGAAGGCGGTGACGGCTTCCAGGACGCTGTCACCGACAGTGTGCTCGTCGGCGGATGAGCAGGTGGCCCCATACGGTGAACCGTCCGTACGGGGCCAGCCGGCAGCGCGTACGGCTGCGGCGGGGTCCGTCCTGCGGCCGCCCCGGGCAGCGCTGTCCGGGGCGGCGCTCGTCAACCGTTCTCGCTCAACTAGCGCTACGACCACACGAGTTCACCCGGGTCCAGGCTGCGACGTCGTGAGGAGGCCTCCGCCCCAGCAGAGGCCCCACTTTCTGGTTCCCCGGTTCGAACTGGTCATTCGTTGGATCAGCTGGACCCAGGGGTTCTGGGTATGGCTGTCAGCGGACCGTCGCGAGACGACTGGAACCGATCCGATGCCCCACGAACGCGACCACCTCTAACGGCTCGCCGGGCTGAACGTGCCGGACCGCCGGCGCGGCGACCGGCACGTCTCCCCGGCCCTGCCGGCCGTCCTCGACCGGCTCTCCGACGTACCCGCCCAGGTGATGACCGACCTCGGTGACACGCTGGCCCAGAACACCTCGCCCGCGCCGTGTTCGGTGACCTCACCGGCCGCAGCGGCCCCGAGGCGAGCATCATCTACCGCTGGTTCACCGACCCCGGTAGGCGCTGCGGGTATCCGGTCGAGGACCACGCCAACGGGTCGCGAGCCCTGGTCGCCGACCTGCGGGCCGCCGTCGGCCGCCGCGACGACGACCCCGCCCGCACCCTGGTCGACCGGCTGCGCAGCGGCAGCCCCGGGTTCGCCGCGTTGTGGGATCTCCACGACGTCGCCGTGATGCGGTACCGCCGCAAACGGATCCTGCACCCCAAGGTCGGCCTGCTCGATCTGGACTGCCAGTCCCTGATCGACGAGGACCGCACCCAGGTCCTCGCCCTGTTCTCGCCGGTCGCCGGTACCTCGACCGCCGAGCGGCTCACCCTGCTCGGCCTCACCAGCAGGCCCCACCCGTGAACCCGCACCCCCAAGGCCACGACATCAACCCCACCACCGGGCATCTCGGCCTGTCCGCCGACCAGGTGCTCACCACCACCCGCGCCGTACGGCTGCATCTCGACTTCGACCGGCCGGTCTCCTGGGACCTGCACACCGAATGCACCGAGATCGCCCAGCGGGCCCCACGACCACGGTGACAGCAACCGCCTTCGATCGGCCGGCAGACGCATTCGACCGCCCCTGCTGGCCGGCCCACGAACATCCCGGGGAGAAGGCCGCCCCCCGGGGTGTCACACAACCACGGCCGCTCTGGTCGGTTACTGCGGAGCGGTCGGCAGCCCGGGGCAGAGCCCGCCCGCGTCGTGCACTGCACAAGTCTGCCGCACGCGGTTGAGGCGACGGCCTCTTGGCCACCCTGCTCCGTCGTGGTCTTCACCCCGGGACCACCGCACTTCGACGAAGGGTGACCCAACGATGACGGTACCTCCCGGTGACCTGCCCGTGCCCGAGCACGGTCTGCTCCTCACGCACTTCCTGACCGTGCGGGACGTCACGGTCTCGCGCCGCTTCTACGCCGACGTCTTCGGTGGCCGGGTCGTGATGGAGGAGAACCCGGCGATCGTCAAGATCGCCAACAGCTGGCTCATCATGAACCCAGGGGGCGGACCCACGCCCGACAAGCCGGACGTGACTCTGGAAGCGCCCCACACCGGCGACCGTGTATCCGGTTTCCTGAACGTGCGCGTCGCCGACCTCGCCGCCTTCCACGCGCACGCCGTCTCCCAGGGCGCCCAATTCCTGACCGAACCGGTGGACCGAGGCTCGGAGCTGCGCTGCTACCTGCGCGACCCCGACGGGTACCTCATCGAGGTGGGCCAGTCCACCGGCCTGCTCCGGGGAATCCTGGCCCAGTCATAGCGCAGCAGCACACCAAGGGGGGCCACCACCACCGGACGTGGCACATTGCCCACCTCGACGGGCCCGTATGCGGCACGCCGCCGGCCACCCCGGACGAGCCCGAACTCGACCCGGTGGCACCCACTCCGGACCTCACATGGGTGTCACCGGTCGTACTGGTCGGTGTACTGCGGCCCGTCCGTCTCGGCCTTGCATCCCTCAGCGCCCGCGGGCACGCCGTGGGAGAGCACGAGGGCGTAGGACTGAGGGACGAAGTCGCAGCCCTTGCCGGACCACTGGGACGCCAGGAAGGTCCAGCCGACGGCAGCGGCGGCGAGTGTGTACTTGGTCGTGGCGTTCATACGAGATCGCGCCTCGGTTACGTAGGGTAATCGTGACCTGACTAGAGGTTATATGCAAGTATGAACGGATTGCACTCATATGCGCACCTCGACCTCAGGGGCAGGTGCACCCCAGGACAGCCACCGCACGGGAGCCAGGAAAGCCATCGTCGCAGGTCAACCCCACGGCGGCACCCGTTGGGGACGCCACCGGGGATGCGGGCGCGCGGGGCTCCGCAGCCTTCGAACCCGCGCACGATGAAGGGCCGCGCCAGCCGGCACCGGGCGGTAAACGGCCGCGGGCCCGCCCGGTGGGAGCGGCGCCGCTTGTCACCGGGGTAGCAGCAGGCGGCCAGGACATGCCGGGCGTGGGTCTCGTCCGTCATCACGACGCGGTCAAGGTCAAGGCCCTCGTGGTGATCCGGCGGGGTCGGCGTGCAGGCGGGCGGTTGGCACGTCATGGCCGCCGGCACACCGCGGCACGGGGGATCGCCTCACCGGAATGCATGACGCCAGATACCGCCCGGCCACGGCGGCACCGGGTCACCGGGCCGCCTGCTGAGCCGCCTGGTACGCATCCCACAACGGCTGCACAACCGTGCACTGACGCGCGGCCCCGTCCCGGCACGTCGGGCACGAGGTCGCGTGGTCCAACCACGCCCGGTACGCCGCCTGCACCGCCTGGTTCACCTGCGCCACACGGGCCCGAACCACAGCACCGGGCCCCGAGCCGGTCTCCAACCAGCGCTCAGCGAACCCGGACTCCCCCATGACCAAAAACTCCTCAAACCCGCCGGATCCCGCATCCGGCCCGCCCCAACAGCAGACCCCCAATGTATCCGCACGCCGCACAACACACCCCGAACTGCCACATCATCAAGACAACTCCCCCGACTCGTACACACAACTGCCCCGCCGCGCGGCAACCGGTACGGAAACACGGCCCCCCTGCACTCCTGAGCAAGGCCGGTTGCCGGTACCCAGGACAGGACGGCACCGGTTCTCCGAGGAACCGGCCAGGCACAAACCCAGCGCGGTGCTGTGCGGGCGCGGTGACTCGAGCGTACGCTGACCCCGCCATGCGGGCGCTGGACCGGCGGGAACAGGTCCCCGGTCCACGCCTCACCTCAGGGCAGGAGGCCCAGGTGACACCAGCCGAACTGTTCCGGTACGCCGACGGCACACTGGATGGTGATCCTTGGCCGCTCGTAAGGGAACTGGCCGTGAGCGGTGACCGCTCGGCGGCAGCGTCCGTACGGGCCGCGCTGGAAACCTGCACGCGCGAGCGCAACTGGTACGGCCGGGACCTGATGGCACATGCCTTGGCCGGCCTCTCCGGGGCCGCAGCGTTCCCGCTGCTCCTGCGGGTCTTCGCCGACGCGCTGCGCGGCGAGGACGACGATGACGGTGAACGACTGGGCATGGCGTTGAGCGCCGTCATGCGAGCCGATCGGGACGAGTGCCGGGCCGTCATCCTCCCGGTGCTCGCCGGTGATGACCCCGACTTGCGCAGAGCCGCGCTGTGGGCGCTCCGCGACGTGTTCGAGACGCCCGACACGAGGGTACTGCGCGAGGCGCTGGCCGACCCCGATCCGACGATCCGGCGAACCGCCCTCAACTCACTGCCGAGCGTGAGCAACAACGCACAGGCATACGCGCTTGTGGTCACGGCCTTGCAGGATCCGGACTCCTGGGTGCGGCACGATGCCGTGCTCCTGCTGGCCTGGTCCGCCCCTCCGGCGGCAGTCGACCACCTGGTTCCGCTTACCTCCGATCCCGCCTGGTACGTCCGTTCGGTGCTGGGCGAGGCGGTAGGCCGCAGGGCCGCGAACTCCGATCGCGCCCCGGCCGCGGCTGCCGCCCTGCGTGAACTGCTCGCCAACTCCGAACCGTCCGTGCGGGCCGGGGCGGCCCGCGGCCTCGGCATGCTGGGCGTGTCGCTCGATGCCCTGCGGTCCAGGACGGACGACCCAGACTGGTGGGTACGCGCCGCAGTCGCGGGTGCCCTCGCCGCCAGTGTGGGGCACTGGCCGCCCGCACGTCCGCTACTGGCCCAACTGACCGACGACACAAATCCAACCGTGCGGGAAACAGCGACAAAAGCACTCCGCCCCTTCGAATAGCACCCGCCGGAACTCGGGCGCGTGAGGGTGCCGTCCGCTGGGGTTTCGGGGCCGGCGGTCAGGGTCGTCTGCGCAATGACGCGGACGCTCAACCTTCGCGAAGACCCGGAACAGGCACGCGCGGGCGCCACGGCGGCAACGGGACAACGGGAAGAAGCCCTCGGCCGGCGCGTAGACGGACAACCCGTGGTCGCAGCGCGGCAGCGTCTGCCGGACGGCGAAACCGCGGCGCCGGAGTGAGCCGGAGCAGCCACCGCGCCCGCTCACCTGCTCGAGGACCCGGTCGGGCTTCGCCACGCGCTCCTTCCCCGGCGGGCACTTCTACCTCGAACAGCACGCGGCACCCCTGGTCGCCGACCTGTTCGCCCGCCTCGACACGAACGCGCCGCAGCCGGACCAGGGCTGACGCGCCGAACGCGCGCGAGTCTCGGTTCCGGGCGGCGGTTCAGGCCGAGGAGCGCTGCGCCCAGTCCTGGTCCAGGCGGTCGGCCAGGCCCGCGGCGGTGAAGGCGGCCTCCAGGTCCTCGCGGCCCTCGGTGAAGTGGGCCCAGCTGTCGTGGTGGACCGGGACGACACGGCGGGCGTCTAGGATCCGGGTGGCCTCAGCAGCCTGCGCGCTGTCCAGGACGATCAGGTTGCCGTCGAAGAGCACGGGAAAACGAGGTGCACCGGCGAACAGGATGGCGGTGTCCACCGGGGCGAAGCGCCCGGCGATCTCCTTGACGGCGTCGAGGGATGCGTTGTCGCCGCTGACGTAGACCGTGGGAAGGCCCTCTCCGGTCAGGACGAAACCGACGACCTGGCCGGTGAAGGGCTCGACCTCCTCGCGCGGGCCGGGGCCGTGGATGGCGGGAACGCCGGTGACGGTGACAGTGCCGCCGCCCGGGCGCTCCAGCTCGACGGTCTCCCAGTCGGCCAGGCCCCTGGCCTTCTCCCCGAGGCGCTCGCCTCCGCCGGGGGTGGTCAGGGTGAGGGGGACGTCGGCGAGCAGGGCACGGCCGGAGGTGTCCAGGTTGTCGGGGTGCTCGTCGTGGGAGAGCAGGACCACGTCGATGGGGCCGAGATCGGCAGGGGTGCCGGTGGAGGGGGCGGTCTTGGTCAGGACCGGGCGGCCGGGCCGGCCGTAGTCGCCGGGGCCGTCGAACGTCGGGTCGGTCAAGAACCGCAGCCCGCCGTACTCGAACAAGGCGGTCGGGCCGCCGTACGTGCGGACCGGGAACTGATCGGCGTTGGGCTGGGACATCACGTCTTCCTCATTCCTCACGCAAAAGGTCTGTGTTTAACGTGACACCAGGCTAGGCAGGGCTCACGGAAAAATGCAACCGCTACCATGAGAAGCATGGACGACGCCCTGGCCACCGACACAGTGCAGAGCGCTCTGCCTCCAGCTCCGGGTGCCGACCGCCACCGCTCCCTGGACTTCGCCAACACCGCCGCCACCTTGCCTGCGGGCCAGAGCTACGACCTGCTCGCCACCCCCGGATCCGCCATGCACTGGCTCGTCGCCCACGACCTGACCACCCCGGACGTGCAGCTGTACGAGGTGTGCGCACAGCGGATGCGCGCGCTTCGCGCACACGTACGTGCCCTGTTCGCCGCCCGTGTCGACAGCACCGCCCCGCCCGAAGACTCCCTGCGCGCGGTAAACGAGGCACTCACGGCCGTACCCACCGCACCCCTCCTCGCCTGGGACGGGGCCCAGGGACTGCGCCGCATCCAGGCACACCCCACCGACCAGGCCGTCAACCACGCACTGGCGACCCTCGCCGCCGACGCCGCCGACCTGCTCACCGGTCCCGACGCCGGCATCCTCGCCACCTGCGGCTCCGCCCCCTGCGACCGGTTCCTCCTGCGCACCCACGGCCGGCGCCACTGGTGCTCCATCCGCTGCGGCGACCGCGCCCGCGCCGCCCGTGCCTACGCCCGGCGCAACGGCGCCTCGGGCTGACGCGCCGCCCAGGACCCCACCCCGGGCTCATGCCGGACCCTCATGCCCGCCCCCGCCCGCGCAACACCGCGACCGCGAACACGGCCTGTCGGGCCGCCACCCCACTCCATGCGACCCGGACCGGATCCTGACCGCGGCAGGCTCGGTCGCTCCCGGCCTGGCGACCCCGGGCCCCGGTCTGACCATCAGCGACTGAGGTCTCGGACACCCTGGACCTCCGCAACAAGAGCCTCCGTATCAACCCCTCGGGCCTGACGGGCTCAAAGTCAAGGCCCGCCGCCTCCCCCGCCGCAGAACGCGCGGCAAAAGGAGAACATGACGGCTGGCTGATGCTCGGTGAGGGTTTCCGGCGTCGTACATCCCACGGTCAGCGGTTCGAGCAGCCGGGCCGCATCGCAGGTGCCGGTCAGGCATTCGTACGGGGCGGGCGATCGCGGGCTGCGCTCGACCGTGGCGAGTCAGCCCTGGGGCCGGCCCTGGATCAGGAGTCGATGCGACTCCTGCAATCCCGGCGGCAGGTCGTTCGGCGATACCCATTTGGCCTCCAGGACTTCGAACGAGTCGAGCTTCAGGGAGCCGCCGACGAGCTCGGCGGCATACGCCACCTCCACGCGCAGCTTGTAGCCGCTCTTGAGGTGGACCACCTCGCCGGCCTTGACGTCCAGGCCGGTCTCCTCACGTACCTCGCGGGCGACGGTGTCGCGGAAGTCCTCACCTGCTTTGGCGTAGCCGGTGGGCAGGCCCCATTGGCGGTCTTCGGGCCACAGGCGGTGGCGCAGCAGCAGCACGCGGCCCTCGGCGTCGCGGACAACGCCGGTCACGCCGACCATGTATTTGCTGTTCGTCAGCCACAGGACCCGCCACTGCAGGGGCCCCCGGATGATGCGCCACAGTCCAGCGATGATGCGCTTCACGCCATGCCTCTCGGGAGCCGGGTCGCCGATGCGTCCCGCGTAAGGGCCACGATCGCGCATGGAAGGGTGGCCTTCCAAACACGTGGCTACGTCGGCCGTGTACGCCGCAGACCCCCTTCCCGGCCCGGCCGCGGGTGTCGTGACGGCGCCCCTCGACAGCGGCCTGCCACGCCCCGGCAGACCCCTTGGTCAGCCATTTCGACCGGGTCCAGAGATCACCCGTGCCGCGGGTCGTGTGCCTGAGCACCCCGGCGCGGGGGTGCTCAGGCACACGGGGTGTCGCGGGCTGCATCAGTCGACTGGTATCACCCACACGTCGGCGATCGAGGGGTCGTAGTCGGCGCCGGTGTCCTGGAAGCGGAGCCGCACGGTGCCGTCCGACGTGCCGGCGGAGGGGTCGACCACGAACTGGTGGGTGATGGTGCCCTGGCCGCCCTCGCTTCGCCTCAGGTCGACGCTGTGCACCACCGTGCCGTCCACCTGGACGTCATAGGTCTTGCGCCGGGCACCGTCGAAGGTCTCGACGATGCGGACCACGAAGCGACCCTTGGTGGGTACGGCGGCGTCGAACTCCAGCCAGCCGCCGGGGTAGGAGGAGTGGGTGTAGCGCCGCGTCAGTCCGGCCTCGATGTTCGTTCCCGAGTGCTCCGACGCGGTCAGCCGGTGGGCGGACTCCGACGGCCCGTCGCCGAGGTCGACGTGGTCGCTGGACTGCGCGGGCGGGGTGGGCAGCGAGACCGCGATCGTGCCGGTCGCCTGCTCCGCCGGCGTCGAGCCGGTCGCCACGGTGACCGTGGCCGCCTGGCCGACGACGGTGAGCGGCACCGTCACGACCGTTTGGACCGTCCTCTTCTCCCCCGGGTTCAGTTGGTAGCCGACCGGGTTCGGCGTCGGCCAGCCGTCAGGGAGGCCGAGCGTGAGCTTGCCGGACTGCACCACATCGGTGCGGTTGGTCAGCACGGTGGCGATGGTGGCCGCCTGGCCCGGGCCGGCCGTGTCAGGCGTGGTGGACACACCGTCGATGGCGACGCCGGGGGCGACCGGCAGGCCCGCCGACACCGGGAGCGTCGCCGTTCCTCCCGCGTACTGGTAGGACACCGAGCCGGTGAGGTCGGCCATGGACGCCTGCGCGTTGGTCGCGACCGTGACGTCGTAGGCGTGCTTGACCGTACTGCCCGCACCTGTGGTGGACGCGTGCCGGCCCACCGGTTTCACCGTCCAGCCGCTGGGTGCCTGCAGAGACGAATCGACGCCGGTCAGCGGTCGCTTGCCGGTGTTCTTCAACGCCACGGTCACGCGGACGACATCGCCCGGGAGGATCTCGTCGGCCGGCACCTCCAGGGTGGCGACCGCGCCGACCAGGCGCGACGATGCCCGGGACAGGGTTTGCTCGATGCCGGTCAGCGCATCACGCAGTGCCGTGGCCGCTGTCTTGTCGATCGTGCCCTGCTCGGCGTACGTCTGCGTCCATCGGTCGAGGTCCGCCACGCCGGCGAGCGCACGGTGCACCGCGGCGGCGGTCAGCCGCTCGTCCGCGCCCTCGCTCTGCAGGCGCCAGGCGGCTGCGAGCTCGGTCCGCATCAGGGCGGTGCGCACCTGCAGGTGACCCTTGGCGATCTTGCCGGCACCACGCACCTGCAGCGCGTCGACATCGTCGGAGAACGACGCTGCCTGCGCCCGGGCCGCCCCCAGGTCCCCGAGCACCGGGTCGACCGCGAACGCATAGCGCCCCGAGCCGACCTCCAGCACCACGTCACCGTCGGCCTGCTCGACGTATCTCACGTCGTCGACCTCGCTGATCGGCGTGCCGCCCTCGGTGACCGCCCAGCGGTTCGCCGCCGGGATGCGCACCTGGGCGGTGGTGTTCGCCGGCACGGTGACGTCGAGCTTCATCGTCCCGCTGGTCGTGCTCCACGCGCTGCGCACCGTGCCGTACGGCGTCTGGTGGCTGAAGTCGACGTGGTCGATGCCCTCACCGGGCTCGGGGGCGATGAGCACCTTGCGGTAGCCCGGCTCGGCCGCCGAGACGCCCGCCATGGTGCCGTACATCCACTCGCCGACCGCGCCGTACGCGTAGTGGTTGAACGAGTTCATCCCCACGTCGTTGAAGGTGCCGTCGGGGTTGATGGAGTTCCACCGTTCCCAGACGGTGGTCGCGCCCTTCCCGATCTCGTAGCCCCAGGACGGGTAGTCCTTGTGCTGCAGCAGCCGGTAGGCGATGTCGGAGCGGCCCGCCTGCGTGAGTGCCGGCAGCAGTCCGTCGACGCCGAGGAAGCCGGTCGACAGGTGGTAGTCGCGGCGCTCGAGGGTCTTGACGAACTTGGCGACGACCTTGTCGCGCCGGTCGGCGGGGGCGAGGTCGTTGGTCAGGGTCAGGATGTACGAGGTCTGGCTGTCGCCCTTCACGGTGCCGTCGGCGCCGATGAACGCCGACTGGTACGCCGACCTGATCGCCTCGTAGCGCTGCTGGTACGCCGCCGCGTCGCCGTCCCGGCCGATCGCGGCCGCCATCTGCGCGAACTCGCGGGTGCTCTTGGCGACGAACGCGGTGTCGAGCACGTCGGCCGGGGTCGCGTCGTCGAGGTTGAGCCAGTCGAGGTAGCCGCCGGCGGAGCGGATGTGGCCGGTGGAGTCGGCGTCGAGGAAGTCGACGTAACCCTTCATCATGTCGTAGTTCTCGCGGATGACGTTGGTGTCGCCGTACGCCTGCCACACCGTCCACGGCACGTGCACGCCGGAGTCCATCCAGCCGGCCGACTCGTAGCCGCCGTCGAAGCGGCCGGGGACCACGGGGGCGACGCCGGGCAGTGAACCGTTGGGCCGCTGGGTGTCCCGCAGGTCCTGCAGCCACTTGGTCAGGAAGGACTGTGCGTCCATGTTGTAGACGGCGGTGCGGGCGAAGACGTTGATGTCACCGGTCCAGCCCATCCGCTCGTCGCGCGCCGGGGTGTCCGTGGGGATCGACAGGAAGTTGCCGCGCATGCCCCAGACGATGTTGCTGTGCAGTTGGTCGACCAGGTCGGAGTTGGTGTCGAGGCTGCTGGTGAGGTCACCGTCGGTGCCGACGACGACACCGACCAGGTCCTTGGCCACGGGGGCCTCGTCGACGCCGGATATCTCGACGTACCGGAAGCCGTGGAAGGTGAACGACGGCTCGAAGGTCTCCGGCTGGTCGGTGGCGAAGGTGTAGTGGTCGGTCGCCTTCGCGGTGCGCAGGTTCGCGGTGTAGAGCGTGCCGTCGGGGTTGAGCACCTCGCCGTGCCGGATCTTCACCGTCCGTCCCGGCTTGCCCTTGAGGGTGAGGCGCACGTGGCCGACCATGTTCTGCCCGAGGTCGTAGAGGTAGACGCCGTCGGTCGGCGAGTCGATCCGCTTGGCGGTCCTGAGCTCCTGGGTGACCCGTACGTCGACCGCGGTCTGTGGTTCGAGCACGGTCGTCGGCTCGTCGCGGACGTGCGCCGTGGCCCAGTTCGCGTCGTCGAAGCCGGGCTTGTCCCAGCCGCCGACCTGCTTGGCCACCCGTGCGTCGTAGGACTCGCCGTCGAGCAGGTCGGCCTCGCGGGTCGGACCGCCGGTGGTGGTCCAGGTGCCGTCGGTACGCACGGTGGTGCTGGTGCCGTCGGTGAACTCGACCAGCATCTCGGCGATCACCGAGTTGTCCTTGCCGTAGACGTCGGTGCCGAACATGGCGACCTTGCCGCTGTACCAGCCCGGTGCGACCTCGGCGCCGAGCACGTTGGCGCCGGCGCGGACCTGCCGGGTCACGTCGTAGGTCTGGTAGTCGATGTGCTTGTCGTAAGCCGTCAAGCCGGGTGCGAGTTCGGCGTTGCCCACCCGGGCGCCGTTGAGCCGCAGTTCGTACACGCCGCGCGCCGATGCGTACACACGTGCCCGGGCGACCGTCTTGCCGCCGAGGTCGAACTCCTTGCGCAGCAGCGGGACAGGCTCGTCGCGGCGCAGCCAGGCCTCGCCGCCCGCGCTGTCGACGCGCAGGCCGCCGGCGGTCACGGTGCCGGACGCGAAGGTGCGGTCGCCCGCCGGGAAGGCGGTGTCGACCAGGACGGTTCCGTCGTCGCTGGTGACCGTGACGTCGCGGACCAGACCGCGCTCCGCGCCGCTGGTGCGGAAGCCCATCGTGCCGGGGCCGCCGAACGTCGCATCGGTGCGCTGGTCAAGCTGCTTGCCGTCGACGGTGGTGGTGATCGTGTCGCCGTCGACGGCGATCGCGTAGTCGTGCTCGGCGGCGAAGTCGAACCCGGCCGGGAACGGTGTCGCCTTGAGGACCGAGTAGTTGCTGCTGCGCTTGACGTGCGGGCGCAGCGCGTCATCGGCGTCGCTGATCTGCCACATGTAGGCGTTCTCGGTGTCCTGACCGCGGAAGTAAACGCCGAGCGCCCCGTTGATGTCGGAGGCGGTGAACTTGATCGTGTAGTCGGTCCACTGGGCGCCCAGCGCCGGTGTGTCCGCACCGATCCACGCGGCGGTCCACGGCCGGTCGCCCAGAGCGGTGCCGAACGTGGCGGGCGCGCTCCACTTGGAGGCGATGCCGCGGTCGTCCCATACGCGGACGGACCAGACGTAGTCGGTGTGCGGCTGCAGCGCGGGGCCGCCGTAGCGGACGTCGACCGACTGGCGGGAGGAGACCTTGCCGCTGTCCCAGACGTCGGGCTTGTCGAGGCGGTCGGCCGAAGAGGCGACGTGTATCTCGTAGGCCCGCTGCGTGACGCCGCGGCGCTCGGAGCCGAGCTGCCAGCCCAAGGTTGGCGCCGCCAACGGGATACCGAGCGGATCGTCAAGGGCGTTGACCGTCAAACCGCCGACGCTCGTTGCAGCGGCGGCGGGGGCGGTGGAGGCGGTGGGTGGACTCGCTGCCGTCGCCGTCGCGGGTGCCGCCACGACGAAGACTGATGCAGCGACCACCGCGGTGATCTGCTGACGCACGGGTGCTCCTCAAGAAGGATACTGAAACGCTTCAATGACACCCTGGCGGCCATCACCCCTCCATGGCAACGGGTTGGACAGATTTGATGGGATGGATTCCAGAGATCAATGAATCGGTTTAAGTCGATGGGACCATCGCGTCCCCGTGGCGGCGGGTTGGCCCGGTGGCCCGGCCCACGAGGCCGTCGCCCATGCCGAGGCGGGTCTACGAAGTCCTGCTGTCGGGGAGGCAGCCCGGTCCCGGCAGGCCCACCCTGGAAACCCGGCGGGCCGCCGACCGGCCACTCGGGTGCGGCAGGCTTCCACCTCACTTGGCGGACCGGCCCGGGCTCAGCGCCAGAATCCTGGGTGCCCGCCGCGAACCGCCCGGCGCCCGGGCGTGCCTTGAGGCAGGGGGCGAGGGCGTGGCGATGCGGCCCGGCCGGGTCTGCCCGTCGGCAGGCTATCGAGAATGGAGACAGGGGCGTGATCCTTCGTTCGGTGGGGTGGGGCGGCCGGTCTGAGTGCTCGCCGACCGTGTGGCGGTCCGGTCGTTCCGGGCGGGTGTCAGTGGGTTCTGCGATCGTGCGTGTCGTGGATGAACTCGTGGAACGCGTTGACGCTCAGGACCGTGTGCTGGGGGTGGTCAGTCGGCGGGACGCCGTTCGGGAGGGCTGGCTGCACCGGGTTGGCGTGGTGGTGTGCCGCGACGGGCAAGGACGTTTTCTCGTGCATCGGCGGGCCGTGCACCTGTCCCGTTTCCCAGGGCACTATGAACTCGGGGTCGGGGGTGCTGCGGGAGTCGGCGAGTCCTATGAGCAGGCAGCTGCCCGCGAGCTCAGCGAGGAGCTGGGAGTGCGGGCGACAGTGTGCCTTCGGTTCAAGTTCCTCAACCGGGGCGGGCTCAGCCCTCACTGGCTTGCGGTCTGTGACGCCGTGCTGCCGGAGATCGTCGCCCCTGATCCGGAAGAGGTGGCCTGGCACGGGTGGCTGACTGAGTCCGAGCTGCGGCGGGCTCTGCTGCAGTGGACCTTCACTCCTGATAGCCAGGCGATTCTCGATCGATATCTCGCTTGTCGTGCCGCACCGGCTTCTGCGCAGGAACGGTGCTCATGAGCTGGGCCAGTGGGAGCCCGACCGATGTTCGCTGTGAACTGCAGCTATCGATAGGCCAGTTGATGCTCGGCGACCATGGGGAACTTGTGCCACGGGATCGGGGGCCATGACGGTAGACGAGACTCGTCTGATGCCACATAAGGCAGACGTACCGGGTGAACACGGATGACGGCCGTGGCCGGCAGACCCGGTACGCGGAGGGAAACTGAAGCACCGGCGCCTCCGGGCCGACAAGGGGCGGCTACCCCCGCACCGGCAGGGACTTCGGCGGCAGCCGTTGCCGCGCTGACGCCGGCCGGCGCCCACGCCGCTGCGCTGTCAGTCCCCCGCACTACACTCACCGCGCGTGGCTCCCCCTGCAAACCGCGCTGCCGCGGAAGACGACGCATCCCTGAACAGGCCGTATCCCCCGGTCGTGGGGAGCCGGAGGCTTCTGGGATCTTGTCCGGGGGCGGCGACGTCACACGACGCGCCCACCACTTACGCTACGTGACGCGTGGTCACCACCAGGGCAGCCGACAGGCCGCGGCCCAGCCGCGAACAGCAGGTCGCCGAACTCCCGGTGGGGCTACACGAAGAAAGGGAAAGACTGTGAACACCAGCAAGGTTACGGCCCGGCGTCTGACGGCCGAGGAGGTCTCAGAACTGGGCCTCAAGGACGAGATCTTCGTCTCGGCAGCCATGGATGATCTCCCCCTCGGCTGCTACGCGCCGGCATCCCTCACGAAGTCGGGCAAGAATTTCGAGGGCGGATCCTTCACCGCAAGGACGGTCTTCGGCGAGGAAGTCCACATCCTCCCCGACGATGCCGAGCAGCCCGGGATATGGGTTGCCGACGAGGCCGGAGAGGAAATCGAGGTCCTGGCCAGTGCCGGCGTCCTGCTGAACCTCGCTCTCTTCGTGCCCGGCGGCAACACCGCATCCCTCGAATCGCTCTACGCTGCTGCACGGGAGGCGTTCGGCGCGGGAATCGTCCAGCGCTGGAACGAGGAAGTCGTCGCGGTGCCGGACGTCAAGGTCGACCTGTTCGAAGAGCCCGCCCGCGGGCGCAAGGGCACGACCGGCCAGAACCGGGACCGCCGCGCCCTGGACATCTACCCCACCCGGGTGCGGTTCATGGAAGCCAGCGCCGGCTGGAAGTTCGTCCTCGAACTCCACCAGGAACACGTCGACGAGACACCCACCATCTGAACCGGCGACGGCCCACCCCGCACGCCGGCGGCACCACGCCCCCTCCACCCCGGAGGGGGCCCCACCGCACCCAACACACCAGGCGCCGCGCCCATCCCGGTTTCAGATGGGACCAGGGCCTGCCCTCCCGGCCCGCGCTGGGAACGGGGCACGTGCCGTGTGGGGCGGCCCGGACGACCGGGCCGCCCCAGGGTTCAGGAGGTGGCGGCGGGCCTGGGCAGCAGGACGCCGTCGACGTACAGGTCGACGTGCTCGTTGTAGAACGCGACCAGGCCCGCGATGCGATTGGCCTGAATGGTCGGGAAGTCGTACGCCCAGGCGATGTCCTGCTGCGGGTCACTGTCGCTGTCGAAGGACCAGTAGGCGCTCGTGGTCCCCTTGTAGGGGCATCGCGATACCGTTTCCGAGGCCTTCAGCCGGGCCCAGTCGACGTACATGCGCTCCACGTAGTAGCGGGTCGGCAGGCCGGTCTCGAACAACTTCACGCAATTGGGCGCCTCGGCCAGCACCACCCCGTCCAGCTCGACCCGCACACTGCTGGACGAACGCAGAGCATCCACCCGCGAATACGGACTCCGCGGGTGGACGAAGACCGGTTCGTCCTCCTCGAACCAGGAGTCCAGCGCCTCCCACTCGAACCGCACCTGGCCGCGCAACGGCCCAGGGGCACCCTCGTCCCACACCCACGCCGCACCCTCGCGGACCTGCGAACCCACCCGCAGCGCGTGCCGGCGTGCGGGACCGGCACCGTGATGCTCCGTGTGATGCTCATCGACGAGCACGCCGTCGACCAGGTCCTCCACCGGGATACTGAACTGCGGGTAGGCCCGCCACTCCCACACGTACAGCGCACGACGCGTATCGAACACCACGCGGCTTCCCACCACGCCCCGGACCCTGCGCGGCACCGGCTCGACATGCCCCACCGGGACAATCAGGCTCGGATGCGCAACACTCTCACTTGCCATAATGCCGACCTCGGTTCTCTCGTTCGTCTTGCATGCATCGCCCCGCGGCAGAGGCTGCCCGTGGTCGAGGTCGAGTCCTGCGCTGGTGACACCGCCTCGCACCTCTCCACATCCCCTACGGTCGCGGAGGCGGACCCGCCCACGGGCGGCGCAGTCGCCCTACCAGGCAAGCAGAAGCCACGCACGTCTTCTCGAGCACAGACCGGCGATGCACGGGAAACGTGACAAGCCCCCGGAGGGGCTGGCTCGAAGCGGGGACCCTGCCGATCCCGCCACCCCGTCCGGCATCCTGGAGCGGTGAGCACACCCGCAACGCCTTCACTCGGTTTGGTTCCCAGCCCTGGAGACACGTCATGGGGGCCAGAGTGGGTCCCGCTCGATGCCTTCCGCGAGCCCACGGTGGTTGAGGAGCTCACCCCGTCTGCCTTCATCCGGGACAACTTCAAGGTCGACGTCAGCCTCAGGATCGGCAATGGCGACTTCTCCGACGCCGCGGCCTCCGTCTGCGTTCTGGATTTTGTCCTCATGCTTCACGCCGCGAGGGTCACGCTCCGCGAGGACGGGCTCGCAGTGTTCGAACTGTCCGATCGACAGGGCGAATGGCGCTTCACACGGGGCAAGGAACTCATGGGGTTGCGCACCCGATACGCCACCCGGGAGGGCTGGCGCTTCCGCCCAGCAGAGGGGCGCTGCCCCGCGGGTGAGTTCGACAGCCTGGTGGAGCAGTCACTGAAGGACGCTCTCGCTCTGATTTTCTCGAAGCAACCCGTGACACGACGGAACCCCTATCTGCAGGCACTCGCATGCAGCGGCTTCGACGCTGCCTGAATGAGCCTGTCGTACTGGTGACTGGGCACATTCATCCGTGCGTGCCCGAGCAGTTTCCAGAGAGCCGGGCCGGCTCTGCACGCACGCCTGAAACCGGCTCGCCCGCCGCAGCAGTCCCCGCCGTCGAGAGGGCTGTCTATCCGTGGTCCGGACGCGGGGGGGCGGTCGCGTCGGGGCTGGTGCCGGGCCTGGTGTGGAGGACTTCGCGGGCCTGCTCGGCAGCGCGGGTGATGCTTTCGCTGATGAAGTCCAGGAAACGGGCGATGTTCTCCAGCCGGGCGGCGGCAGGCGTGTCAGCGCCGAGAACGGCAACACCCTGACGAGCGGTCGCCACCAGTTGGTCGTTGGCCCGGGCGCTGGCGATCGTCGCCTGGTAGAACAGCTCGTCATCGACGACATAGCGGTCCCGGCGGCGCTCGTCGCGCTCGCGGCGCACCAGGCTCTGGCTCTCCAGGAACGCGATCGCCTTGGAGATGGACGCCGGGCTGACCTGGAGGCGCTGGGCGAGTTCCGACGCGGTCAGGCTGCCCGCATCGGTGGTGAACAGACACGTCAGCACTCGGGCCGACATCTTGCTCAGCCCTGAACCCATCAGCACGGTGGTGAACGTCTCCTCGTACTCCGCCACCGCCTCCGCATCCCGCCCGTGCGGCTGAAGACCCGGCTGCGCCTCCCGCGCCGAGGCGGGCCTGCGCCGGTGGGCGCGGCGTTCGGTGGCCCGGTGGGCCAGATCGGCGCGGTAGGCGGTGGGGCCGCCGTTGCGCATCACCTCCCGCGTGACCGTCGACGTCGGACGGTCCAGACGCCGGGCGATCTCGGCGTAGGGGAGGCTGTCGGCCAGTCCCAGCGCGATCTGCTGACGTTCGGTCTGGGTGAGCCTGCCGCCCGGCATCGCGGTCTCCCTCGGTGATCCTGCGTGATGGTCCCTGACGCCCGACACTATAGCGTTCACCCCACAGCCATTGCAATGATCGCAGCGATGGGCGTTGCGTTCTCAACAGAGTCGTTGCAACAGTTTCGTGGCATCTACCTGCATTAACAGGGCTGTTGTGCAACGAACCTGTTGCCACAAATTGGAAAGCAACGTAGCGTTTCCGGTGTCAGAAACCACGAGCGAACACGGGAGACCACGATGCGCACCTTCGACACCCCCGCCCCCATCTCCGCCGTCCTGGACGTCCCCGCCGGACGCATCCAGTTCATCGCCGCCGACCGCACCGACACCACCGTCGAGGTCCTGCCCGCCAACCCCGCCAAGAACAGCGACGTCCAGGCCGCCGAGCAGACCACCGTCACCTACGCGGACGGCGTCCTGCAGATCCGCAGCACCCAGACCGGCAATCGGCTCTTCGGGCCCTCCGGGTCCCTGGAGGTCACCGTCCAGTTGCCCGCCGGCTCCCGCATCCAGGCCAAGGCCGCAAGCGCCGAACTGCGCGGCGTCGGACGCCTCGGCGACATCGACTTCGACGGCGCCTACCGCCAGATCAAGATCGACGAGGCCGCCGGCGTCCGCCTCACCGCCACCGACGGCGACGTCGAGATCGGCCGGCTCACCGGCTCCGCCAAGATCAGCACCCAGCGCGGCGACATCCGCATCACCTCGGCCCTGCGCGGCACCGTCGAGCTGCGCACCCAGTCCGGCGACATCACCATCGCAGCCGCCGCCGGAGTCTCGGCCACCCTGGACGCCGGCACCGGCCACGGCCGCATCAGCAACGCCCTGAAGAACAACGGAACCCCCGACCTCGACATCCAGGCCACCACCCCCCACGGCAACATCACCGCCCGCAGCCTGTAAGCGGCGCAGCACCACCCGGGGGGCAGGCGCCGACCAAGAAGTCCCGCACGGCGGGCCACCAACCCGCCCCCCTCGGGGCCCTGCGACCCACGTCGCGGGCCCCCAATTGGCCACACCCCACGTCCTCACACCACGCCCTCACACCACCAAGGCGGAAGAGACATGACCAAGAACAGCACTCCCCCGGCCGGCTCCGCGTGGAGCGGCATGGTGCCCGTCGACGACAGCGCCCTGGCCGTCACCGACACCGGCGGCCCCGGCACCCCCGTCGTCTACCTCAACGGCCAGTTCGCCACCCAGGGCTACTGGCGCCGGGTCATCACCGAACTGGGCTCCGGGTGGCGGCACATCACCTACGACGAACGCGCCCGCGGCAGAAGATCGAAGCGCTCGGCGGACTACTCCTTCGAAGCCGCCGTCCGTGACGTGGATGCCGTCCTCGCCGCCAGGAACGTGGACCAGGCACTGCTGGTGGGCTGGTCCTACGGAGCAGTCGTCGCCGCCCACTGGGCCCACCGCAACCCCGACCGCAGCCTGGGCGCAGTCCTCGTCGACGGCGCCTTCCCCCACGACTGGCTGGATGAGGCCATGGAACAACGCATCCGCACCTTGTTCCGCCGCATGAGCTGGATCACCCCGCTACTGCGCCCCACCGGTCTGACCCCCCGCATGACCGCCCACCAGATGGCCGACAGCAACATCGAACTCGGCCGGCTCTCCCGCGAACGCGAACTCGGCCCCGTCCTGGACGCCATCACCGTCCCCGTCCGCTACGTCGTCGCCTCCGGAACCTCCCTGGGAAGCCGCGGGGACGAGCAGGAACGCATACGCACCAGCCTCGAGGCCGTCATCACCCGCAACCCCAACATCCGCATCAGTGCGAAGGTCGCCAGCAACCACGGTGCCATCCTCAAGAAGGACGCCCCCGCCATCGCCCACGCCGTACGCGAAGCCGCCGGCCTGAACCGTGCCGAACACTGACCACACCACCACGACAGGGCCGCGACCGGCACCCGGTCACCACGGTGACCGGCCCGCGCGGCGACGACAGCGAAGCAGGCGCGAGCCAGGCGCCTGCTTCGCTGTCCCCCTGCCACAGGTACGTTCGACGCGACGTAGCCGCGGGGGTGTCGGTGTGGGATACGCGGGCGCCTGCGTGATCGGGTCGGCCCTTGCCAGGCACGGGCCCCGGCGAGGGCCTGGCGGTCAACCCCCGCACCTGGCACCTCCCTTTCCGCGCCGACGTTTACGCCGCCCACGTGCTCATGAGCGGACGAGAACGGGAATGCTCAGCGAGGCTTGATCACATAGTCGTGGCCTCCCTTGACCTCGAACACGGCGACGGTGCTCTCCGGATGTTCCACATGGTGCCGCGGGGGGTGGCCGGTGGAGCGCACGGTTACCGGAACGGAGGTACGCAGCCGGACGGTGCCGTCGTGCCGCGCCGCAAGGCGGGCGTGGGACAGCGCGCCGTCACGCCAGACGAGATCGACGGTGAGGCCTCCACGGGCGAGCAGGCCTGTGACGCGTCCGTCCGGAAGCTGGGGAGGCAGCGCGGGCAGCAGATGGACCTCGTCGGTGTGCGACTGGAGCAGCCATTCGGTCACGCCCGCCGTGGCACCGAAGTTGCCGTCTATCTGGAACGGCGGGTGGAGGTCGAACAGGTTCGGCGCGGTGCGGTCGGGCGTGAGGAGGTCGCTGAGCAACTTGTAGGAGCGGGCGCCGTCCTCCGCCCGCGCCCAGAAGTTGATCTTCCAGGCGAGGGACCAGCCCGTGCCGGCGTCGCCGCGCATCTCCAGTGTCTTCAGGGCGGCCTGGAAGAGGTCCGGCGTACCGCGCTTGGTGATCTGGTTGCTGGGGTGCAGGCCGTACAGGTGGGAGACATGGCGGTGCTGCCGCTCCGGGGCGCCGGCGTCCCAGTCCTCCTGCCACTCCTGCAACTGCCCCAACACCCCGATCTTCATGGGAGGCAACTGGTCCCGGGCCGCACGCACCCGCTCCGCGTAGGGGCTCGGGGCGTCGAGGGTGTCACAAGCCGCGAGGTAGCCGTCGAAGAGGTCGCGCAGGATCTGGTTGTCCATGGTCGGCCCGGCGCACGCCGACACACCGTTGTGGTGGGCGTTCTCCGGTGACACGGACGGGCAGGTGACGAGGTGTCCCGTACCGGGGTCGCGAACGAGTGAGTCGAGGAAGAAGCGGACCGCTCCCTCGACCACGGGCAGGCGGCGGCGCAAGGCCTCGCGGTCGCCGGTGAAGCGGTAGTGCTCCCAGACGGAGGTCGCCAGCCAGGCGCCGCCGGTGGGCCACATCCCCCAGAAGGCGCCGTCGACGGGCGCGGTCCCGCGCCAGGCGTCCGTGTTGTGGTGCGCCACCCAGCCGTCCGCGCCGTACTGCACCCGCGCCGTCTTCCGCCCGGCCTCGGACAGGTCGTCGAGGAGCGCGAAGATCGGTTCCCAGCACTCCAGGAGGTTGGCGGTGGGGGCGGGCCAGTAGTTCATCTCCGTATTGATGTTGATCGTGTACTTGGAATCCCAGGGCGGCGAGAGCTGGTCGTTCCAGATGCCCTGCAGGTTGGCGGGCTGGGTGCCCGGGCGGGAGGAGGCGATGAGCAGGTAGCGGCCGTACTGGTAGTGCAGCGCGATCAGCTGCGGGTCCTCCGCCCCGGCGAAGGCGGCCACCCGCTGGTCGGTCGGCGCGCCGGCCGCATCGGTGGTGCCGAGGTCGAGCGTGACGCGGCGGAAGAGCGCCCGGTGGTCCCGTTCGTGCCGTGCGCGCAGCTCCGGGTACGGGACGGCGGCAGCGGCGTTCAACGGGTCCTCGGCGCGGGCCCGGTGGTCGCCCGAGGCATCCGTGTAGCCGAGGTAACTGGTGCCCACGGACACCAGCAGGGTCGCCGAATCGGCCCCGGTCACCGTGAGCGTGCCGTTCTCGCTGCGCACGGTGCCGCCGTCGGCGTGGGCCCGGACCAGGGCGCGGAAGCGGACCTGTCCGGTGACTCCCTCGCGGGTCTGCCCGACACCTTCCAGTGCGGCCGTCAGCGGGTCGGGGGAGTCCGTCGCGGCCTGCTGGGGTGTGTCGAAAGCCGCGCTGAAGGACAGTCCGCCACGGCCGCCGGCGGTCAGCCGGACCACGATCACCTGATCACTGTGGCTGGCGAAGACCTCGCGCCGGTACGGGACCCCGCCACGGCTGTACGTCACGGTCGCGACGCCCCTGTCGAGGTCCAGTTCCCGTCGGTAGCCGGTGACGTCGCCGGTGCCCGCGAGGGTGAGGCGCAGGTTTCCGACGGTCTGGTACATCAGCTCGCCGACCGGTATGCCCATGAAGGACGAGTTGATCAGGTTCTGGGCGGAGTTCCATTCCCCGGCGAAGACCCTGCGCCGGATCTCCGCGAGGTTGGCCAGGCCCTGGGGGTTGGCGGGCTCGTAGGGGCCTCCCGCCCACAGCGTGTCCTCGTTGAGCTGGAGTTGCTCGGTGTTCACGCCACCGAACACCATCGCGCCGAGGCGGCCGTTGCCGAGCGGCAGGGCCTCCAGCCATTGTGCGGCGGGCTTGTCGTACCACAGGGAAAGGGGAGACGGCTTGGGGGCGGGGTGCGGCTCCGGTCCCGGAGCGGGATGCGGCGCCGCGGCCGCCTCGGCTGCCGGCAGTCCGGCGGTCAGCGCGGCCGTAGCGGCCGCGGAGGCGACGAGAAAGTCTCTTCGTTCCACGAGGTTGCCATGCCTTTCGGTCGCAGGTGTCCGGGCCGGTCCCGAGGAGTGCACCCCGGAATCGCGGGCGCGGTCCGCACGCGCGGGTGGCTGTCGCCCGGCCCGGTCGGAGGGTTCCTATTCCTGGGCCCTGCCGCCTGTGATGCGGGACAGCGCCAGGGCGATGAGGATGATCGTGCCGTTGAGGGCGCCGATCCACTGCGCGGGGACGCCACCGAGGGTGAGGACGTTCTGGATCATGAACAGGAGCAGGATGCCCGTGAAGGCTCCGAACATGGTGCCCTTGCCGCCGTTGAGGCTGATGCCGCCGATGACCGCCGCCGCGAAGACGGTGAAGATGTAGCCGTTGCCCTGGGCGGAGGCCACCGAGGCGAGGCGCCCCGAGAGCAGCAGGCCGCTCAGCGCCGCCAGCACGCTCGCGGTGACGATGACGGTCCACAGCACACGGTCGGTACGGATGCCCGCCGCTTTCGCCGCGTCGACGTTGCCGCCGATCGCGTACAGGGAGCGGCCGAAGCTGGTGAAGCCGAGCACCACGATGCCGGTGGCGAACAGGAGCAGGCAGATCCACACCGAGGCGGGCATGCCCGCCCACTGGGCGGTGCCGAGGTAGAGCATCGACGGCGGCAGCTGGAAGAACGTCTGGCCACCGGAGATGCCGGTCAGGACACCGCGCAGCACGATCAGCATGCCGAGCGTCACGATGAAGCCGTTGAGACCGAACCGGATGATGAACAAGGCGTTGACCACACCGATCAGCAGACCCACCGCCAAGGTGACCGGCACGGACCACCCGCCGGGCAGCACGCCGATTCCGTGCGTCGCGCCCGCCGGGACGGTGAGCCAGGCCGCGACCCCGGGTGCGATCCCCACGGTGGACTCCAGGGAGAGGTCCATCTTCTTGACGATCAGCACCAGGGTCTGGGCGAGGACCAGCAGCGCGATCTCGGACATGGTCTGCAGGACGTTGATCAGGTTGTCAGCCTGGAGGAACACCGGGTTGACGAGCTGGCCGACGATCGCCATCACGATGATCGCGGGAACGAGCGCCAGGTCGCGCAGTCGTGCGAGAGCGATCCGGTGACCGCTCCTTGTCGCTGCGGCCGGCTGCGCGCTCGAGGCGTCGGGCTGCCCGCCGTCCGGGCTCTTCGCAGCAGCCGCGGTCGCGCTCTCAGACATCGAGGTCCACTCCTTCCATCGCGGCCACGAGCTCGTGGTCGTGCCAGCCACCGGCCCTCTCGGCCACGACACGGCCCTGGAACATCACCAGGACCCGGTCGCATGTGCGCAGGTCGTCGAGTTCGTCGGAGGCGATGAGCACCCCGGTACCGGACTCGGCGATCTCCTCGACCTTGCCGAGGAGGAACTCCTTGGACCGCACGTCCACGCCGGCGGTCGGATTGATCAGCACCAGCACTTTGGGATCGTTGGCCAGGGCCCGGGCCATGACGACCTTCTGCTGGTTGCCTCCCGAGAGCCCGGAGACGGGCAGCTGCGGCCCCGGTGTCTTGATCGCCAGCTTTTCGATCATGGAGCGGGCGTAGGCGTCACGGCGCCGGTTGTCGATGAGACCCCGCGAGCCGAGCCGTTCGGGGATGGTCAGGGTCCCGTTGTCGGCGATGGACATCTCCGGTACGAGCCCCTGGTGGTGACGGTCCTGCGGGACGAACCCCACACCCGCCGCCAGCGCGGCGGGGACGCTGCCCGGCCGTGGCCGGATCCCCGCGATCCTGACCGTTCCCGTCTCGGCGGCCCGGAGTCCGACGACCGTCTCCGCCACCTCCGTACGGCCGCTGCCGGCCGCACCTGCGAGACCGACGATCTCCCCGCCCCGGATCCGGAAGGACACGTCACGGTACGTTCCCTGAACAGCCGCGCCTTCCACCGCGAGCACGGTCGGCGACCCGGAGTCCACGGGCTGACGGTGCATTGCAGCACCCCTGTCCGCGCTCTCACCCGTCATGGCGGCCACGAGCTCGGCACGGGGCAGTTCGGCCACGGGGGCGGTCAGGATGTGCCGGGCGTCGCGCAGCACCGTCACCGTGTCGCAGATTTCGTAGACCTCCTGCAAGTGGTGGCTGATGAACAGGAAGGTGATGCCTTGGCGCTGGAGGTCCCGGATCCGCGCGAACAGCCGGTTGATGGCGGATCCGTCGAGTTGCGCGGTGGGCTCGTCGAGGATGATGAAGCGTGCGCCGAACGACAGCGCCCGGGCGATCTCCACGAACTGCCGCTGTTCTATGCTGAGTTCGCCGGCAGGGGTGCGCACGTCCACGTCGACCGACCAGGTCTGCAGGACCTCGCGTGCCCTGTCACGGACCGTGCGCCAGCTGATCAGGCCACCCCGTCCCCGGCCGTGCCGGTTCAGGAAGAGGTTCTCCGCGACCGTCAGCTGGGGGATGACGGTGGACTTCTGGTAGACGCATGCCACCCGCTTGCGCCAGGCATCCCGGTCGGCAAGCCGGGGGGCCGGCACCCCGTCGAAGGCCACCGTCCCCTCGTCCGGTGCCTGAAGGCCGGTGAGGACGGAGACGAGGGTGGACTTGCCCGCCCCGTTGCGGCCCACGAGCGCGTGCGTCTCGCCGGGCATGATCGTGATCCTGGCGTCGTGCAGCGCGACCGTGGGCCCGAACCGCTTCGTCAGCCCTGCCGCCTGGACGACGGGAAGAGCCGTGACCATGGTGTGTACCGTCCTTCCGGTCAGCCGAGGTTGTTGCCCCACAGGGACGGGTCGTCGCTCTTGAGACTGGGAACCCCGCCGTAAGTGCCGCCGTCCACGGTCACGAGCGGGGCGGAGAGCTGGTCCTCCAGCAGGCCGTCGCGGACCTGGATGATCGTGCTGTCGTGGTCGGTCTCGCCGGGCCGGAACGTCTTGCCCTCGATCGCCGCCTTGAGGTAGTAGAGGGCGTACTTGGCGTAGAGGTCGGCGGGCTGGGAGACGGTGGCGTCGATCTTCCCCTCGGCGATGTCCTTGAGCTCCTCGGGGATTCCGTCGTTGGAGACGATGAAGACGTGCTTCTTGTCCTCGGGGCCGACCAGCAGGCTCTTCTGCTTGAGCACCTGGAGGGTGCCGGCGAGCGCGAAGCTGGACTGCATGTAGACACCCTTGATGTCGGGGTGCGCGGTCAGGTCGGTCTGGAGCTTCTGCGCCGCGACCGCCCCGTCCCAGTTGGTGGCTTCACCGAGGACCTTGATGGCGGGGTAGTTCTTCTTCATGCACGCGTTGAAGGCCTCGGTGCGGTCTCGGCCGTTGATCGACGCGAGGTCGCCCTGGAGCATGACGACCTTGCCCTTGCCCCCCAGCTTGGTGCCGAGGAACTGGCAGGCCTTCTCGCCGTAGGCGCGGTTGTCGGCGCGGACCACCATGTAGACGTTGCCGGTGTCCGGTCGGGTGTCCACCGTGACGACCGGGATCTTCTTCGCCTCCATCTGCGCCAGGGTCGGCGCGATGGCCGCGGTGTCCTGAGGCGCCATCGCGACACCCTTGACGCCCTGACTGATGAAGGTCTGCGCATTGGCGGTGAGCTTGGCGACGTCGTTCTGCGAGTTGGTGGTCTTCAGGTCCAGCCCGAGTTCCTTCGCGAACTCGGGGGTGTACTTGATGTACGAGTTCCAGAAGTCGGTGTCGGAGCGCGGGTAGTCGACCCCAATCACCGTCGAACCGCCGCCCGTGCCCGACGCGGGTCCGGAGTCGCCGCAGGCGGTGAGGGCGAAGGCGGTCAGGGCGGCGAGGCCGCCGAAGCATGCGTGCCGGGTGAATCTGAGCTTCATTGCTCGTTCTCCTTGCCGGTGGGTCGCGAGGGCGGGCTGTACGGAGGCGGGTGTGGGGGCCTGCCGGAGTCCAGGGAAGGGGCCGGGGTCAGGCGCGCGGGCGGATCCGCGGGCCTTCCATGCCTCCGTCGACGGCGAGGGCCGTGCCGGTGGTCGAGCCGGACGACGGGCTCGCGAGGTGGACGACGGCGGCGGCGACCTCGTCCGCGGAGGCGAGGGGGCCCATGGGCTGGCGTGCGCAGAGCGCAGCGCGTTCGGCTTCGGGGGCGGCCGCGCGATCGAGAAGGCGCCCGATCCACGGTGCGTCGGCGGTGCCGGGGTTGACGCAGTTCTCGCGGATGCCGGAGTGCACGAGGTCGGCAGCGGTCGCACGGGGCAGGGCGAGCACGGCACTCTTCGTCGCGGAGTACGGTGCCCGGTCGGGCAGTCCGGCGGTGGCGGCGACGGAACAGGTGTTGACGACCAGGACGTCGATGCCGTCGAGCAACCGCGCCACCTCGTCCACGGCTGCCCGGACGCTCGCGCCGTCGGCGACGTCCGCGCGGATGCCGATGAGGGGTTCGGGGACATCGTCCGGGATGAGGTCGAGGCAGGCGACCCTGGCCCCGCGGACCGCCGGAAGCCGAGCGGTGGCCGGCCCGATGCCGGAGACGCCACCGGTCACGAGCGCCTTCAGGCCCGCGAACTCGGGGGGGCTCATCCGCCGGCCTCCCCACCCCACACGGGGCCGTCGGGATAGCGGTGGTCCTCCAGGGACCGCGGGTGCAGCTCGGCGCCGATGCCGGGCGAGACCGGCGCCAGGTAGCGGCCGTCGCGGATGCGGACCGGGTCCGTGAAGTGCTCGTGCAGATGGTCGACGTACTCGATGACCCGGTCCTCGGTGGTGCCGCTGACGGCGACGTAGTCGAACATCGCCAGATGCTGCACCATCTCGCACAGCCCGACCCCGCCGGCGTGCGGGCAGACCGGGACGTCGAACTTGGCGGCCAGCAGCAGGACGGCGACGTTCTCGGTGACCCCGGCGGTGCGGCTGGCGTCGAGCTGCAGCACGTCGAGCGCGCCCGCCTGGAGCAGCTGCTTGAACATGACCTGGTTGTGGGTGTGTTCTCCGGTGGCGACCTTGACCGGCGCCAGCGCCCTGCGGATGGCGGCATGGCCGAGGATGTCGTCCGGGGAAGTGGGCTCCTCGATCCAGTACGGGTCGTAGGGCGTGAGCGACGCCATCCAGTCGATCGCCTGCTGGACGCCCCACGCCTGGTTGGCGTCGACGGCGATCCTGACGTCCGGGCCGACCGCCTCGCGCGCCAGCCGCATGCGGCGTTCGTCCGCCTCGCGATCGGCGCCGACCTTCAGCTTGATCTGGCCGAAGCCCTCGGCGACCGCCTCCTTGGCCAGTCGCACCAGCTTCTCGTCGTCGTAACCCAACCAGCCCGGGGTCGTGGTGTACGCCGGGTAGCCGTGCTCCAGCAGGTGCGCGGTGCGCTGGGCGCGGCCGGGCTCGGCGCGCCGCAGGATCTCCAGCGCCTCGTCACGGGTGAGGGCGTCCTGGAGGTAGCGGAAGTCGACGAGGTCGACCAACTGCTCCGGGGAGAACTCGGCCAGCAGTCGCCAGACCGGCTTTCCGGTACGGCGCCCGTACAGGTCCCAGACGGCGTTGACGATGGCCGCGGTGGCCATGTGGATGGCCCCCTTCTCCGGCCCCAGCCAGCGCAGTTGGCTGTCGCCGGTCAGCCGCCGTGAGAAGCCGCCGAGATCGGCCAGCACCTCTTCCACCGGCAGTCCGACGACCAGTGGCGCCAGGGCCCGTACGGCGGCGACCTCGACGTCGTTGCCGCGGCCCACGGTGAAGGCGAGTCCGTATCCCTCGTCCCCGGCACTCGTACGGACCGTCACATAGGCGGCCGAGTAGTCGGGCTCGGGATTCATGGCGTCGGAACCGTCGAGGTCCCGCGAGGTGGGGAACCGTACGTCGACCGCCTCGACCGCGGTGATCAGCTCAGTCATCGCTTCCGGCGCCTCCGGCTCGGAGGCTCCGTCGCACTCCCCGCATCATGGCAACCACCCGTCCTCATGTCTCAACGAGATGTTCTCTTCGTTACGACCAGCCTCGGACATTGGATGGATTTATAGGGTCGACTCGCATCGCTGTCCATACCCCCGGCAGGCAAAGGATTCCGAGATGCCTCTGACCTGCAGATGTGCGACAGGCTCACACCCGGGCACGAGTCCGGGTCATCCCATCTATTCCGCAGCGATGGGATGTATTGCTACGCTGCCGCCGCTTGAGCGACGAGCAGGGAGCAGACGGATGTCTTTGACCGACAAGGCGATCGACCGCATCAGGGACCTCATCCACTCAGGCGAGCTGCGCCCGGGCGCCAAACTGCCGCCGGAGCAGCAGCTGGCAGCCGAGCTGGGCCTGTCCCGCAACCTCATGCGGGAAGCGGTGAAAGCGCTGGTCGTCGCACGGGTGTTGGAGATCCGCCGGGGCGACGGGACCTATGTGACCAGTCTGGAACCCGAGTTGCTGCTGAGCAGCATCGGTTCGGCGGTGGAGTTGCTGCGTGGCGACACCCTGCTGGAGCTCACCGAGGTGCGCCGGCTGTTCGAACCGATCGCCACGGGGCTCGCCGCCACGCGGATCTCGGCCGCGGGGCTGCGGGAGGTCGAACGGCATCTGGAGGCGATGCGGGCGGCCCGGGACGACGTGGAGCGCCTCAACGAACACGACGCCGCTTTCCATCGTGCCGTCGTCGCAGCCACCGGCAACGCCACCCTCACCACCCTGCTGGAGGGGATCTCCGGGCGGACGCTGCGGGCCCGTGTCTGGCGTGGTCTGGTCGATGACGACGCCGCGGGAAGGACGGTCGCCGAACACGAGGCGATCCACCGGGCACTGGCCGCCGGTGACGCTCCCTTGGCCCAGGCAGCCGCCCTCCTGCACGTCAGCAACACCGAACAGTGGCTGCGCGAGCATCTGGAACCGAACCTCGGCGTCCGGGGCGACGTCACGGACGGCCGGCAGTGACCCCGCACACCATCGTCCGCTCCGTGGCCGGCCCGAGGCCCGGCCGGCCACTGGCGAGCACGCATCATCAGCGAGGAGCACCCCGATGAGATTCCTGCGCGTCGGCCCCGCGGGCTTCGAGCGTCCCACCGCCCTCGGCGCCGAAGGAGCCGCCTACGGCCACGAGATGGAACTCTCGGTGGTCATCAGCCGGACCGCCCGTTGCCTGGGCTCCCCTGACGCCGCGGCCGGCGTGATCGCTGGTCGCGCCATCGCCGACGTCGTGAGCGAAAGCTCCTTCCGGCACGAGCGGGCGGGCCGGGGTCCGAGGATGCGACTGTGGGGCGGCGGCGTCGAAGTGACGATCGACCGGCTCGGCCGTCAGCGGCACGTCCTCGGGCAAACCTGATGTCCTCCGCGATCCGACCGTGGTACGCCGAACGGGTGCCTCTGGGACGCTCCGGCGTGAGCGTCAGCCGCGTCGGGCTCGGCACCGCGCCGCTGGGCGGCCTCTTCTCCGCTGTCGGCGGCCGGCAGGCCGCCGAGACGCTGGAGGCCGCCTGGGCGGCCGGGATCCGGTACTTCGACACCGCCCCGCACTACGGTGCCGGGCTCGCCGAGCAGCGGCTCGGCGCGTTCCTCTCCGGGGCCGGGCACCCGCGCGCGGAGATCACGGTGTCCACCAAGGTCGGCCGCCTGCTCGTGCCGGGCGAACCGGCCCCGGGGGACGAGGCCTTCCACGGCGCACCCGGCCTCGTCAGGGTCCGCGACTACAGTGCCGAAGGCGTCTACCGCTCACTCGTCGAAAGCCTGGGGCGCTCCGGTCTCGACGCCTTCGACGTCGTCTTCATCCACGACCCGGACGACTGCTGGGAGCAGGCCGTCACCGGTGCCTACCCGGCGCTGGCCCGGTTGCGCGACGAGGGAGTCGTCCGGGCGATCGGCGCGGGCATGAACCAGACGGCGATGCTCACCCGCTTCGTCACCGAGACCGACCTCGACTGCGTGCTCGTGGCCGGCCGCTACTCACTGCTGGACCGCAGCGCGGCCGACGAACTGCTGCCCGCATGCGCCGAACGCGAGGTGGGCGTCCTGGTCGGTGGTGTCTTCAACAGCGGCATCCTCGCGAACCTCGCTCCGGACGCCATGTACGACTACGCGCCGGCTCCGGAAGCGGTCCTCCGCCACGCCCGCGCCCTCGGTGAGCGCTGCGCCGAATACGGTGTCCCGCTTGCCGCAGCTGCCCTGCGGTTCCCGCTGCGCCACCCGGCTGTCACCGGTGTCGTCGTCGGGGCGCGCAGCGCACAGGAGATCACCGTGAACGCCGCGCACGCCTCGACGACGATCCCCGAAGAGCTGTGGCCGGAGCTCGACGTCCTGGAAGCGGAGGAACGATGAGCAGGATCGACGCACACCACCACGTCTGGCGGCCGGCACCGGCACCGGCCCCGTCCCCCTCCCCCACCGACGGCCCAGGTCCACAGCGCCGTGTGCACGCGTGGCTCGACGAACCCGACATGACCCCGGTGCGGCGGGACTTCACCCTGGAAGACCTGTCGCCGCTTGCCCTGGCAGCGGGCATCGACCGTACGATCCTGGTCCAGGTACTGCCCGACACCGACGAGACCGCGGACTTCCTGGCCCTGGCCTCCACGGGTGAGACGGTCGCCGGTGTCGTGGGCTGGCTCGACCTCACGTCGGACTGCCTCCCGCGCACGCTGGACGCCCTACGGGCGGCGCCAGGCGGCGAACTCCTCGTGGCCACCAGGCACCTGGTGCAGGACGAGCGGGATCCCCGCTGGCTGAACCGGCCGGAGGTGCAGCGGGGTCTGCGCGTGGTCGCGCAGGCGAACCTCTCCTACGACCTGCTCGTCCTTCCGCATCAACTGCCATCGGCCATCGCCGCCGTCCGGACGTTGCCGGAACTCACCTTCGTCCTCGACCATCTGGCAAAGCCCCCCATCGCCGCCGGTGAACTGCAGCCCTGGACCTCGCTGATCCGCGAACTGGCGGCACTCCCCAACGTTTTCTGCAAGCTGTCCGGCCTGGTCACCGAGGCTGACCGGCACCGCTGGAGCGTGGCGAACTTGCGTCCCTACGCCGACGTGGTGCTCGACGCGTTCGGCCCCGAGCGGGTGATGTTCGGCTCGGACTGGCCGGTGTGCCTGCTGGCCGCCTCGTACGAGGAGGTCGTCGGCGCGGCGGAGGCACTGACGGACGGCCTCACCGAGGCCGAGCGATCCCACGTCTTCCGCGCGACGGCGGAACGCGCCTATCGCCTGCACGAGCGACACCGTCGAGGGCGGGCCGAGGACGCAGAGGCCGTGGAGGCCGTCCGGTGAAAGTACGCCTCGCCTACGGGCAGTCAGGGCTCGACATCGACGTCGATCCGCACAGGACCACCGTCGTCGAGCCTGTCCACCACGCGGCGGCCCGGAACCCGGCGGCCGTCCTGCGCGCGGCCCTGCGCGAGCCGGTCGCCGGACCCCCGTTGTCCGAGAGGGTGCGCCCGGGGCAGACGGTGGCCATCTCGGCCTGCGACGGCACCCGGCCGCAGCCCAGGCGCCCGATGATCCAGGCCGTGCTGGACGAGCTGGACGGCGTCGTCCGCAGGGAGGACGTGGTGATCCTCGTGGCGACGGGCACCCACCGCGGCAACGACGCGCCCGAGCTCCGGACGATGTTCGGCGACGAGATCGCGGACACGGTGAGGATCGTCAACCACGACGCCCGCGACGCCGCTCAGCTGACGTGGATGGGCAGGTACGGCAACGGCGTGCCGGTGTGGCTCAACCGGGAGTGGGTGCAGGCGGACGTCCGGATCACCACCGGCTTCGTCGAACCCCACTTCTTCGCCGGCTTCTCCGGTGGCCCGAAGCTCGTCGCCCCCGGCCTGGCGGGCCTCGAGACCGTGCTCGTGCTGCACGACGCGGCCCGGATCGGCGATCCACGCGCCACCTGGGGCATCACCCACGGAAACCCGGTTCACGACGACGTGCGCGCCATCGCGGAGGCCACGGGCGTCACCTTCGCGTTCGACGTGGTGCTCAACCGCGACAAGGACGTCGTCGCGGCGTTCGGCGGCGATCTGCTGCCGATGCACGCCGCCGCGACGGCCGCGGCCGCACGCATGGCGATGCGCCCGGTACAGGCAGCGTTCGACGTCGTCGTCACCACCAACTCCGGCTTCCCGCTGGACCAGAACCTGTACCAGGCGGTCAAGGGGATGTCGGCGGCCCACCAGGTGGTCCGCCCCGGAGGGACGATCGTGTGCGCGGCCGAGTGCCGTGACGGTTTCCCCGACCACGGCTCCTACCGGCGGGTCCTGGCCTCGGCCCCGTCCCCGCAGGCGCTCATGACCGAGATCTCCGCGCGCACCGAGACGGTTCCGGACCAGTGGCAGGTGCAGATCCAGGCCCGCATCCAGTCGGGCAGTCAGGTCATCATGCACACCTCCTTCCTCAGTGACGACGAGCTGGCCGCAGCCCACCTGCGGCAGACCCGGGACATCTCCGCCACCGTCGCCGAAGCGCTGGCCGCCGCGGGGCCGGAGGCCCGCCTGTGCGTCCTGCCGGAAGGTCCGCAGACCATCCCGTACGTCGAAGGGAGCCGGTCGTGAACGACGTACTGGACCTGGGATACGCACGAGTCGACATCGGTCGCGAGGCACGGCAGGGACTGCCCGAGGTCGTGTACGGCCCCGGCAAGACCGTGGAGCAGATCGCCGGCATCGTCACCGGCCTCCTGGAGCACAACACCGGGCCCGTCCTGGTCACCCGCGTCGCCCCGGACACCGCGGCGGCCGTCCAGGAGCAGGTGCACGGCGGGTCGTACGACGAGGAGGCCCGTCTGCTGCGCTGGCGACCGGCCGCCGCCTCGGGCTTCTCCGTCGTGGTGGCCGCCGCCGGGACGTCCGACCGGCCGGTGGCCGCCGAAGCCACCGCTGTGGCCACGGCCGTCGGGCTGGACACGACGGCCGTGCACGACGTGGGCGTCGCGGGACTCGAACGCGTGCTGCAGGTCCGCGGTCTGCTGCGGTCCGCGGACGCGGTGATCGTCGTGGCGGGCATGGAGGGCGCCCTCGCCAGTGTCGTCGGCGGTCTGGTGGCCGGCCCCGTCGTGGCGGTGCCGGTCTCCACCGGCTACGGCGCCTCGCTGGACGGGGTGACCGCGCTGCTCGCCATGCACGCCTCCTGCGCCGCCGGCGTGACCGTGGTCAACATCGACTCCGGGTTCTCGGCGGCCATGGCCGTGCACCGCATCGCCCGGTCCCGCGGCACGGCGGATCCCGGAGGCGCCAGGTGATCTGCTGGATCAACCCGTTCACCGGACTGGCCGGGGACATGCTGCTGGGTGCCCTGATCGACGCGGGGGCACCGCTCGACCGGATCCGGTCCGCCGTCTCCGCCACCGGGCTGACCGGCTGGGACCTGACGGCCGAACGCGTCACCGACCACGGACTGGCCGCCACCCGCGCACGCGTGGAGGTCACCGATCCGTGCACCGAGCGGCGCGCCGCCAAGGTGATCGAGATGGCCTCCCGGGCCGCTCCCCGGCCCGTCGCGACCCTCGCCGTCGCCGCCCTCACAGCCATCGCCGAGGTGGAGGGGAGACTGCACGACGCCGACCCCGCCACCGTCCACCTGCACGAACTCGGCGGTCACGACGCCCTCGTGGACATCGTCGGCAGCGCCGCGGCCCTGCACGCCCTCGGCGTCACCGACGTCATCAGCTCGCCCCTGCCGCTCGGCCGCGGCGAGGTGAACTCGGCGCACGGCGTCCTGCCCTGCCCGGCGCCGGCCACCCTCGCCCTGCTGACCGGAGCGGCCGTCAGGGGCTGCGACCTTCCCGGGGAGACGGTGACACCCACGGGCGCCGCACTCCTGCGCGCCGTCCGCGCCCGCTACGGCCCGCCGCCCCCCATGACACTGGGCGCCACCGGCTACGGAGCGGGGTCCCGCCGCCTGCCCGACCGGCCCAACCTCGTCTCCGTCACCCTCGGCGACCCCGTCCCGACCACGGCGAACGAGGAGGTCGTCGTCCTGGAGACCAACCTCGACGACGTCACCGGAGAACTCCTCGGGCACCTCATCACCCGCCTTCTGGACGCCGGTGCCCTTGACGCCTGGACGACCGCCGCAGTGATGAAGAAGGGCAGGCCCGCGCAGGTCCTGCACCTCCTCACCACCGCGCACCACGAAGGACGGCTGCGCGACATGGTCCTGGCCGAGACCGGTGCCCTCGGCATCCGGCGGATCAGCGCGACCCGCACCGCGCTGCCGCGCGCCTTCGAGACCGTCGACGTCGACGGACACGCCATCCGGGTCAAACACGGTCCGTACGCGGCCAAACCCGAGCACGACGACGTGGTGGCCGCGGCCACGGCGCTGGGTCTGCCCCTGCGCGCCGTCGCCGCGCGCGCACTGCGCCTGAGCCGAGGAGGGGCGACGCTGACGAGCCAGGAGGAAGACCGTGCACAGTGACGACACCCTTGAGCGCCGGCTGCTGAACCGCGTGCGCGCGCTCGGCGGTTCCCTCGCCGTCGCCTACTCGGGCGGCGCCGACTCCGCCCTGGTCCTTGCCGCGGCCGCACGGGCGCTCGGTCCCGAGCGCGTCCTGGCCGTCACCGCCGTCTCGGAGAGCCTGGCCGACGGTGAGCAGTCCCGCGCGCGGCGACTCCCCGACGACCTCGGGATCATCCATCTCACGCCGCGCACCCACGAGTTGACCCGGCCCGGATACCGGGCCAACGGGCCCGACCGCTGCTACTTCTGCAAGTCCGAGGTGCTGGACACCATCACCGCGCTCGCACACGAGCACGGCGTCGACGCCGTGGCCACCGGCACCAATGCCGACGACGCATCCGATCCCCACCGTCCGGGCATCCGCGCCGGGCGGGAACGCGGCATCCGGACACCGCTCCTCGACGCAGGCCTGACGAAGGCGGACGTACGCCGCCTCAGCAAACACTGGTCACTGCCCACCTGGGACAAACCCGCGACCCCCTGCCTCGCCAGCCGCGTCCGCTACGGCATCGAGGTCACCTCCCACCGCCTGGCCCGCATCGATCGTGCGGAGAGGGCCGTTCGGGCGCTGACGACCGAGGCCGGGGTGGACGTGCGGGACCTCCGCGTCCGCGACCTCGGGGACCGCACCCGCATCGAGGCGGACCCGCCCCTCGTCGCCCGCATCGCGGCATTGCCGGGGCTCGCCCGAGCGCTCACAGAAGCGGGCTTCGCCGACCTGCCCTACCAGGTCGAACCGTTTCGCTCGGGCCGGCTCAACTCCGAGGTCTGACCCCAGGCCCCGTGGCCGCACCCTTCAGGAGGCGTGTCGTACGCGGGCCACCCGCTCGCCTCGCCCTCGACCCACCGCGTGCATCCCTGGGTGGGCCCGACCGCCACTCGGCCTCCTCTCGAACGGCAGCGACCTGGCCTGCTCTGGGAGCTCCGACAGCACGCACTGGTGCACCGACGCCTGCGGTCCTCACGACAGCCACGCGCCGGTGCGGGCCGGCCCTCGGGACGGCCCGCACCGGCGCGGTGTCGGCTCGCGGACTAGCCGGCCGGCCAGTGCGGCCAGGTCGGGGCGTAGCCGCACCACTGCTCCGGGCAGCCGACGCGGTAGGCCCGGGTGACCGTCTCCGTCAGCGATGTGCCGGAGCGGTCCGCGGCGGTCACCTGCAGTGAGACCCAGCCGGTGCCCGTCGCGGGCACGGTCACCCGCCGGACGCCGTCCCGGCCCCGGACCTCCGCCGCGTGCCAGGTGGCTCCGTCGTCCGTGGAGTACCGCACCGCCACCCGCTCGATGCCGGCGCCGCCGCTCACCCCGGCCTGCCGGCCGATGCCCAGGCCGAAGGTGAACTCCCGGTTCGCCGCGACCGAGTTGTCGCCGTCGAGCCCCGCCATGTCGTAGCGCGTGTCGAGCAGCGGCAGCGGGCGCTCGGCACCGGTGTGCTCCGAGCGGAACCGCCAGGTTTCCGTGACGTGCGTGCCCAGCTTCCACTCCGGGCTGTCGTGGTGCGCGGACGAGGTCATCTCGTACCACTGGCCACGCGCGGGCACGTCGAAGACGCCCTGCCCCGGCTCGTCGTTACGGGCGATCACCTTGCCGGAGCCATCGCGCAGCACCGTCTCGCCGGACTCCAGATTCCGCAGCGGCTCCGACCGGTGGCCCGCGGCGTCCGAGAACATCGGCAGCGCCAGACGCAGCTTGTCCCCCACGCGGGTGGCCTGTGCCCGGCCGTCGGGGCCGTTCACCGACAGCGACGGGTTGAACGGCGCGGTGAGCCAGTTGTCCGTGACGGTGCGTCCCCGGCGGAGGACCGTCGGGTTGGTGTACTGCACACCCAGCGGTCCGTCGTCCAGCGCGTACTCGAACGTGGCCGTCGTCCACGGCACTTCGGGTGTGTAGTACGCCGTCATCCGCTGCGGTGCGCGGAACAGCGTCGACTGCTGGGCGAGATTGAGACCGCGGTAGGTCACCCAGCCGTAGATCCCCTTGGGGTCGTTGGGGAACCCGGTGGTGCGGAAGCTGTGGTCCACGCGGGCCAGGTCCCGGCGCCGGTCCTGCCAGTTCGCGCCCGCCGGCACCCCGTCGTCGTGGGCGTGGAACGTGAAGTAGGTGCGCTCGCCGTTGCGCTCCCCCTTGATCCGCAGGGTCACGTCGCCCTTGGCGAGCCGCTCGCGCAGCAGGGCCACACCGTGGTCGTCGGTACCCAGCGTGGGGTCGTCCGCGCCGATCGACGCCGACCCGGCCAGCAGGATCGCCGCCGGCCGCAGCGCCTTGACCGCCTGGTAGCGCCGGTCCAGCTCCTCCCAGGGCAGGCTCCAGTCCGACTCCAGGAGCACGATCCGGTCCTCGATCTCAAGGTCCCTCAGGTCCCCGCCGTCGCCGGCGTCGGTGACCCGCTTCTCCAGGTCCCACTCCAGCCGCTGCGTCATCAGCCACACCGGCACGTCCACCGGGCTGCCGGAGCTGCCGGCGGTCGTCGCGAGGACGGACGGCTGCTCCCACGAGGCGGCGGAGAAGTACGTCAGTCCGGGTATCTTCGCGCTGCCCACGGCATAGGACCGGTACGCGCCGGAGTAGAGCGGCGCTGTCAGACCCTCCGGGACGCCCGCTCCGGCCGACGAGACCAGCCCGGTCGCCGACCCCCACTCGTTGATCCGCATCTTCGGGTCGTCGATGCCCATGGTGACCGGCTTCGCGCCGGACAGGTCAGTCCTCAGCGTCCGGTCGCCGGTGAGGGTCAGACGCCGGGCGACGGCGACGGACGTCTCGGGCACGCTCGACCTGCCGTACCGGACGTACTCCCACACGCCGCCGAACACCCGGTAGTCGCCGACCGGCAGCCGGAGCTCCTCGGCCCCCTCGGTGAGGCTCACCAGCCGAGCCTCGCCGCTCCGCTCGTTCTGCACCACCAGGTTGGTGTACGCCGTCTCGACCCCGGGCCGCAGCGCAGCGGCTTCGAGGGTGAGCGTGGCGGCCGGGCCCTCCGCGTCGACGCCGACGGGGGTGCGCGCCGTGCTGCCGTCGCTGCCGCGTGCGGTGATCCAGGCGCTGTGGGCGCCGGCGGACGCACGGGCGGTGTCGATCCGCACGGTCGCCTCGGCGGTGCCGCCCGCCGGGACGGTCAGCCGGCGTGTGCCGAGCGAGACCGGTGCCTTGCCGGTCAGGGAGAGGTCCAGCCGGATGTCCTTGCCGCCGCTGTTGCGGTACGTCACCGTGCGGGTCGGGTTGCCGGTGTACGGCCAGGTCAGCTCGGCGGAGACCGCGGAAGGAGAGGCGGTGACCGTCGACGAGAGCGCGCCGGGCACGTCCACGCTGCCCGCGCCCTGCTCGTACACGCCGGCGCCGTCGACCGGGTCGGCGGCGCCGACGAGCGCCGCCTTGAGCCGCTGCGCGTCCCAGTCCGGGTGCCGCTGCTTGAGGATGGCGGCCGCCCCGGAGACGTGCGGGGTCGCCATGGAGGTGCCGCTGATCGTCGCGTAGAACTCGCTGTTCGCGGCGCCGTCCAGCGTGCCCGCGGCACGGGCGGCGGTGATCGCGCTGCCCGGCGCGGTGATCTCGGGCTTGACGCCTCCGTCGGTCACCGCCGGTCCCTGGGAGGAGAACGACGACATCGCACCCTCCTTGGTGATCGACCCGACGGTCAGGGCGCTCGGCGCGGCGGCCGGTGTGCCGATGGTGCCCGGCTTGCCCTCGTTGCCGGCCGCGACGACGAACAGCGGTCCGCCGTCCCCGGACAGGGTCTCGACGGCCTGGGAGATCGGGTCGCCGCCGTCGCTCGGCAGGTTGGAGCCGAGGCTCATCGAGACGATGTCCGCGTCCTGGGCGGCCGCCCATTCCATGCCTTCGAGGATTCCGCTGAAACTGCCGGACCCGCTGCCGTCGAGCACCTTGCCGATCAACAGGTCGGCCCCCGGCGCGACGCCCTTGTAGCGGCCCTGCGAGGCGGCGCCGCTTCCGGCGACGGTGGAGGCGACGTGCGTGCCGTGGCCGTTGAGGTCGGTGACGTCCTCGTCCCAGGTGAAGTTCTTCTCCGCGACGACCTTGTTCTTGAGGTCGGGGTGGGCGGGGTCGTACCCGGTGTCCAGCACGGCGACGCGCACGCCCTTGCCGTCAAGCCCCTTGCGCCATGCCTGGGGCGCGCCGGTCATGGCGACGGACCGGTCGAGGCTCGCCTCGACCTCGGCGTCCAGCCACAGTTTCCCGGACGCGGCGACGCGGGACGTCCCGCCGGCGGCGAGGAAGCCCCGCCAGGCCGTGGCGGCCTCGGACTTGGCGACCGTTCGGGCCGCCAGCCCCAGCTCGGGGAAGGTGTCCCGCTGCGTGGACCCGCGCAGCGCGGGGCCCGCCTGGGCTGTCGTGATCAGCGGAATGGACGCCCGGGTGGCGTCGTCGAGCCCTTGCGCGGCAAGTGCGGTGACGTCGAAGAGCTGCCGGTCCACCCGCCCTTCGGCCAGCGGCTGCGTGGCGTCGACGGGAATCACGTACTCGTGGTCGTTGATCCTCGCCCGGGTGAACGCGATGTGGCCCCGGCCCTTGCCCGGGGTCACCCCGCTGACCTGGAGCCCGCTCCCGCTGCCGGTGAAGCCGACCCGGTCGCCGCTGATCAATGTGACGGTGTGCTGCGCGGGCGGCGCCGGCGGTACGGCCGCGCGGCCGGTCCCGGCGGCCGGCTCCGGACCGGCTGCCGCCGGCATCCCGGTGGCGAGCAGCGCCACCCCGGTGGCCGCGACCACGGCCGCAGTCCTCGATCTGGATCGCATAACCTTGTACCAACTCCCCTGAGATCGCCCGATGAACGAGCGTCACCGGCGTGTGCCCGGCAACAGTCGGGCCGGGAGTTGACGCCGTGCCAGGTGTAAGGGCTGGCGCATAGACGCCATGTCACCTGTTCGCCAGTCGGCCACCCTGCGATCGGCGGCGTGACCGGCGAGGGCCAGGTGCTCTGGAGTTGCCGCGTTCGGCCACCGGTCCCGAGCGCGCCCGGCGTACGTCCGTGGCCAACTGCCGTCCGGCAACGACAAGCTCGCACGACCGAGTCTTCAACTGGCGCACGGCAACTACGTCATCCGGGACCGGGAGGCGAGGTGGTCCGGCAGCCGCGCGATGGCGGCCGGGAAGGAGCCGGATGCGCCGCCGCCCGCGGCGGCACGGCCCGGTTGCCGGCGCTTCCCGCCCACTCCCGCGCGGTCCGGATGTAGGGGTACGGCTGCCGCAACCGGATGGATCATTCCTTCGTCCGCAATGACGAGACCGGTCCCCCACCGAGAGGCAACCATGGCCCAGCCCGCGGATCCCCTCGTCGAGTACTGCTTCATCATCACCTTCAGCCATCGCGATCAGGATCTGATGACCTTCTCCGGTACGTACACACCGGCGCCGGGGATGACCAGGCACGATGTCTACAACACGATCCGAGCCGATCATGTCCGGCAGCTGCCTTCGCTGATCCAGGGCTACTGCCAGGTGAGCTTCTTCTCGCTGGAACGCAATCAGCTGCCTTAACGGGCTGTTCCGCCGGACGGGAACGCGCGCCTCCTGGAGCTGGTGCGCGGGGCACTCCCGGCCCCGGGGAGCTGGTGGCGGGCCACCGGGCCGGCGCGCCCGGTACTCCGCTCGCCGGGGGCCAGGCCGTGTCACGCGGCGCGGGGCCGTCTCACGGTTGCCCGGCCGGCTCTGCTTGCGAACCAGGACGTATCGGCCGGTGGCGGCCGCCCGGGGCGAGCGGCCACCGTGCCGCGGGCCAGCGCAGGCGCGCATGGCCCGCGGCGTGCGGCCCGACCTCCATGTCTCCTCGGGGGCACGGCAGGATCGCCCTCAGGCGTTGTAGCCGCCGTGGGCATCCAGCACGGCCCCCGTGACGTACGACGCGGCGGGGCTCGCCAGGAAGGCGATCGCCGCGGCGATCTCCTCGGGGCGCCCCATGCGCTGGAGGGAAAGGGAGCTGACCAGGGCCTTGAGGGTCTCGGGGTCCGGCGGTTCCATGCCGCTCTCCATCAGTCCGGCCTCCACGACGTTGGCCGTGATGCCCCGGTGCCCGAGGTCCCGCGCGGCGCCCATGGTGTACCTCTCGATCCCCGACTTGGTGGCCGAGTAGTCGGCCAGGCCGGGAAGGCCGACGCGGGAACCGAGTCCGGAGCTCACGGTGATGATGCGGCCGTCCGCACGCAGCACCCGGGAGGCGGCCCGGATGACGGCTATCACACCGAGGTAGTTGGTGGCGTGCATGCGGTCGAGTGCGGCGGTGTCGGCGTCCGGATCGTCCACCGTGCGGCCTTGTTCCACCGATACCGCCGCGTTGTTGACGAGGATGTCCAGACCGCCGAAGGCGGTGACCACTTCGTCGATCAGCGCCGGCGCCCGGCTCGTGTCCCCCTGGTCGGTCTGGATGGCGACGGCCTTCGCGCCCTTGCCTCGCACCTCGTCGACGACGGCCTGCGCCCGCTCTGCGGAGCTGACGTAGGTGAACGCGACATCGGCACCCTGCTCGGCCAGGAGCCGTACGGTGGCGGCTCCCAGTCCGCGGGACCCACCGGTGACCAGGGCGACCTTGCCCGTGAGCGGCTGGCTCATAGTTCCCACCTCGTTGAATCGGTCTCTTTCGCCGCCTGTCGAAACAATGATGGTTACGACAATGATCGCAACTATACTCGTTACGACTGCACAGTCGTAACAGAAAATGTTTCCACTGGGAGGAGGGTCACATGAGCGCCAACAGCAGGTTGACGATCGCCGCTCACGCGCTGGCCTGGATCGGCCTCTACCAGCGCCAGGGTCATGAGGTCGCCACCTCCGAGCAGATCGCGACCAGCGCGAACACCAATCCGGTGGTGATCAGACGCCTGCTGGGCGAACTGCGCCGAGCCGGTCTGGTGGAGTCCCGGCGAGGCGTGGGCGCGGGCTGGACGCTGACACGCGAGCTGGGGTCGATCACCTTGCTCGACGTGTACGAGGCCGTGGAACCCGGCCCGCTCTTCGCGCTGCACCGGACCACCCCGGACCAGGGATGTGTGGTCGGTCACGGCATCCAGCCGGCGATGCGAGGTGTCTACGAGGGCATCGAGGAGACCGTCCGACGCGAACTGTCCCGCGTCTCGCTCGAGGACGTGCTCCGGGACGTCCTCGCGGCACCTCGCTGACGGCAGGCGCGGCCCAGGCGCGTACGGGCCCCCGGCAGCCACCGTCCCTCACATTCTCGGGGACCTCACCGGCGATTCACGCCGAGGCTTGCACCGACGCCTTGGGCTTCTTGGGTGTGCGGGTCGCCATGTACAGGGCCACACCCCACCCGATGAGCGATGAGCCGAGGAACACGTTGATGACAAGAATCAGCCACCGATCCTTTGCTCCACGCGCAAACGCCATGTACGACGGCGCCATGTAGAGCACGGCAAAAGCAAGTATGAGCATGAACGTCAGCAGGTTTTCCACAGCGCCCCCCGAGTTGATCTTCAACGACTGCCACAAGATACACCCGTGTCCGGGGTCCGCTGAAGGCTTCACGGACGACCGTCCACCCTTTCCGGCCGGCTCCCATCATCGTCACTGCAGGTATGCAGGCGAACACAGCCTTTCATCCCTGGCCCCTTGGCAAAATGCGCGAAAATGAAGAAGCGGTTGTTTCGGTATGTGCCAGGGAGCGACCCATGAACGCCTCGGACGAACTCCTGCAGCGGGCTGACCCGGCGGCTCTTGTGACGCTGGACGGTGCCATCCGCAGCCTCAACCTTGCGATGGCCACAGCGCTGGGAAAATCGGCGGAGCAGTGCCTGGGACGTCGCTTCGGTGATCTGTGGCCCGCTAGCCAGCGGATGTCGGCCGAGAGTGTCGTGGTCCTCCCGGACCCCACTGTGTCGCTTTCCCATGTGATCTCGGCAGTGCACGCTGAGGACCGTGAGGCCTTGCGGCAGCTCCTGCGCTCCGCCTCCGCCCAGTCCTCCTGGTTGAGTGTGCGGTACCTCACCGAGCACGGGGGCTGGCACCAACTGGCCGCTCAGAGCCGTCGGATCCAGCTGGGGTACGGCGGCCCCGAGCGCATCTTCGGGGTGGTCCGCGACGACACCAAGCAGGAGAAGCGCAGGAAGAAGGCGCAGGCCGCGCTGGCTGCCGAGCGACAGCGCGCCAAGGACGTCGCCGACTTCTCCTCGGCCTTGATCGGCGCCGCCACGGAGCAGGAACTGCAGCAGGTCGTCCTGACCCGGCTCGCCGCGACCTTCCGTGGTACCGGTGCCCTGCTCGCACTCGCCGACGAAGGCCGCCTGCTCGTCTCCACCGATGCCCGGGTGGCCATGTGGGAGGTCGAGGCCCTGCACGGCCTGTCGCTGGACCAACCGAGCCCGCTGCCCGAGGCGATCCGCAGCGGCCGGCCGCAATTCATTCCCGACCGGGAGGATTACATCCGCCGCTGGCCGCACGGGTCCGGATTTCCGTGGCTCGTCCGGCTCGGCTTCGACTACGCCGCCTCCATCACCCCCCTCAGCGAGACCGGCAATCAGCCACTCGGGGCGTGGATGGTGTTCTACGACAGCGGATACCGGCCCTCCGTGGATGAGCGGACCCTCATGGGTACGCTGGCCGACCTGGCAGGCCAGGCGCTGGGGCGCGTCAGGTTGCAGCAGGCACGAGTCGAGCTGGCCACCGCGCTGCAGCAGACCATGCTCCCGACGCTGCCCGAGCACCTCGCGGGCCTGGAGGTCGCCGCCCGCTACCGGCCCAGCCGACACGGGCTGGACGTCGGCGGCGACTGGTACGACGCCTTCGTCATGCCCGACGGCGCCGTCGCAATGGAGATCGGCGACGCCCAAGGGCACGACGTGGACGCCGCCGCCCTCATGGGACAGGTCCGTTCGTCCATGCGCGCCATCGCCGCCCACGAACCGCATCCGGCAACCGTGCTGACGCGCACCAACGAGCTGCTCGTCACGATGCGAGCGGCACGATTCGCCAGCTGCACCATGCTGCACCTCGACCCGCGCGACGGACGGGTCACCGGCGCCAGCGCCGGCCACGTGCCGCTGCTGTGCGCGCACAAGGACGGCAGCCACAGCACCCACGAGCTGCCGGGCGGACCGGTCCTCGGAGTCGTGCCCAACGCCGAGTACCGCGAGGAGACCTTCACCCTGGACAAGGACAGCGCGCTGATCATGGTCACCGACGGCGTGGTCGAAGGACCGGGCCTCACGTTGGAAGCCGGACTGGAGCGGGCCGGAACACTGGCCGGCGCAGCCCTCCACGACGGACTGAACACCGAGGAGACCGCCGACCGCATCCTCGACGCCGCAGTCGCAGTGGACCACGCCGACGACGTGGCCGTACTGGTCATCCAACGCACATGACGGCGCCCGCGTCCTCACGCACCCGCATCGTGCGGGCGATGGGCCGCGACTCCGAGAGGGTCCGTGACCGGGCATCAGCCGGCGGTCGCACTGCTCTTGCACGCCCGCGTGTCGAAGTCGGCGAGGAGACCGCGGGCACACTCGCCGCAGCGGCCTTCCGGATCGCGGGTGCGACCGGGTTCCATCAGGGCGGCAATGGCACCGCCTTTCCGATCATCACCTTCGGACCGGTCACGCTGACCTCGGCTGACGGACAGGTCTCTGCTTTCACGGTCGACATCGAGCAGCAGGACCCATGGCCGCGTGAGAACCGTCAGCGATCCTCGCGGTGGGTACGTGCCGCGATCCGGAGCAGTTCCTCGACCGCGCCGGTCAACGGGCGGCCCTTCGGCCACACGGCGCGCAGCCGGCGGCGCAGGTCGGCCCCCGTCACCGTGACCTCCACGAGGCGCCCCTCGGCCAGGTCGTCCCGGACACTGACCGCGCTGAGCACCGCCGGGCCGGCGCCTTCGGCGACGGCCTTCCGTACCGCGACGTTGGCGTCCAGCACCATCAGAGGTCTGGCCGGCTCCGCTCCCGCGCCGGCGAGCACACGCTCGATGGTCTCCCGCGTGCCGGAACCCGGTTCGCGGACGATCAGGCGGGTTCGGGCCAGCTCGGTCAGGTCCACCGGCTCTCGCCGTCGTGCCCAGGCATGCTGCGGCGCGACCACGACGACCAGCCGGTCGGTACCCACCTGTCGTGAGCTGAGGCCGGACGGGACGGTGGGCGACTCGACGAACCCCAGACTGATCCGGCCGTTCGCCGCGAGCGTGGCGACCTGTTCGGAATTGGTCACTTTGAGGCTGACGTACACATCGGGCGATCCCCGCTGCAGCGTGCCGATCCACCGCGGCACGAAGTGCTCGGCCAGCGTCATGCTGGCCGCCAGGTGCAGGTCGCGGGCGTGGTCACCGCGCAGCGCCGCGACGCCCACCATCAGAGAGTCCACTTCGGCCAGCACCCGCCCCGCCCATTGGCACACCGCCTTGCCCTCGACGGTCAGTGCGGAGCCGCGGGTGTCGCGCTGCACCAGCGCCAGCCCCAGGCGCCGTTCGAGCTGCGTCAGGCGCTTGCTCGCGGCGGGCTGGCTGATCCCCATCCGCTCGGCGGCCTGCCCCAGGCTGCCGAGCTCGGCCACCCATGTCAGCAACAGGAGACTACTGAGATCGGGGGGCGACCTGCTCATAACCACAGTGTATGGCGGCATTCCCGATGTGGCGGTACCAGGTCGCCGCCTGCTCGGAGAGGATGAAACAGTCCGGAAAAACGCCCGGCACCCTTTCCTCGAAGAAAAACCGAGAGAATGAAGGACCGACCATGTCGCACCATCTCGACACGCCCCTGGCGGCCCAGAACGGCCAGCTGTTCATCGACGACCTGTACGTCTTTCCCGGTGAGCGCAGCACGGTGTTTGTCATGGACGTCAACTCCGACATCACCGGCGTCTACGCCGAGCCCGGGTTCCACCCGGAAGCACGCTACGAATTCAAGGTTCACTTCGACGGCGCCGAATTCGAGACCTTGACCTATCGGGTCTCCTTCGACGAACCCGGCCCCGACGGCAGGCAAACCCTGCGCCTGCACGTCCTGACCGGGAACGAGGCGCGGGAGGACTCCGCTGACGGCGACCTGGTACTGGAAGGCCGCACCGGTGAGACGGCCGACGCGGACGGCACCCGCGTCTGGGCCGGGCGCATCTCCGACTCCTTCTACATCGACCTGTCCCTGCTGGCCGTCGTCAACGGGGCGGTGGCCAAGGGGACGGCGGTGGACCTCTCGGAATGGCGCCCGCAGGAGGCGCAGAACAGCTTCGCCGGCACCACCGTGGAATCGATCGTGCTGGAGGTTCCGCACGAGCACGCGCAGCTGCGCCCCGGGGCCCGCACGGGCGTCTGGTGCGCGACCAAGCTGGCCACCGACGCCGGCGGATGGCGGCAGATCAACCGCGGCGGGCACCCGATGATGTGGCCGATCTTCTGGCCCGGCGACACCGACTTCAGCAACCCCGCCAACACCCGGCACCCCTCGCAGGACCGTGCCGCCGTCGGCGAATTCATCGCCGGCCAGGTCGCGGCTGTCGTCGCGGCCACCGGGACTTGCGCCGACCCAGAGGGCTACGGCCGGACCGTGGCCGGGCAGCTGTTCCCCGACGTGCTGCCCTACGTCGTGGGAACGCCCGCCACGTACGGCTTCGCCGCCCGCAACGGCCGCACCCTGGCCGACAACGCGCCTGAGGCGATGCTCTCACTCGTGACCAACACGGCCGTGCCGGCCGGACTCAAGCCGTCCGTCGCCCAGCACCTGCGGAACGACCGCTTCCCGTACGTCGTGCCCGTATGACCACCCCGGTCACCCGTCCCCTCCGCGTCGAGATCGTCGCGGAGGGCTGCGGCGGCCGGATTTCCGGCGCGGCCAGAGGTCGGCCTTGCACGGATGCGTCCCCGGCTGACGCGCCCTGCCGCAGCCGATGATGCGTGTGTCGGCCTCGCTTCGCCTGCGCGACCACCCGTCGAGCCCGCAAATTTCGTTGAGCCCGCACCCTGCAATCGTGTTGGCTAGCGGCACCGAACTGTCAGTACCGCAGGTGTCCGCTTGCCTGTAGCAGGGAGTTGAACGTGCAGGACATGGTTGTCGACCCCGTTGCCCACAATCGGGCAGCCTGGGACAGGTATGTCCAAGAGGGCAACGAGTGGTCGAGGCCGGTGAGTACCGAGGACGTCGAGCGCGCCCGCATGGGCGACTGGTCGATTGTCCTCATCGGGCGTGAACCGGTCGACCGCTCCTGGCTGCCGACGGACCTGACCGGCAAGGACGTGTTGTGCCTGGCCTCCGGCGGTGGCCAGCAGGGTCCGATCCTCGCCGCCGCAGGGGCGCGCGTCACCGTATTCGACAACTCACCCCGCCAGCTCGGCCAGGACCAGATGGTGGCGGCGCGCGACGGCCTCGAGCTGCGCACCGTCCTAGGCGACATGCGCGACCTCAGCGCCTTCGGCGACGCAACATTCGACGTCGTGTTCCATCCGGTCTCCAACCTCTTCGTACCAGACTTGGCACCGGTGTGGCGTGAGTGCTTCCGCGTCCTGCGACCGGGCGGAACTCTCCTCGTGGGCTTCCTCAACCCTGATGTGTACTTGTTCGACCACGAGGCGCTCGACGAGCGCGGCGAGCTGATCGTCGTGCACAAGTTGCCCTACAGCGATGTCACGCAGTACTCCGCCGAGGAACGCGCCACGAAGTTCGGCGCCGATGCCGCTCTTGAATACAGCCACACCCTCACCGACCAGATCGGCGGGCAACTCGCCGCGGGGTTCGTCCTCACCGGCTTCAAGGAAGCGCCGCACCAATCCAACGCATCCGCTCCATACATGTCGAACTATTTTGCGACGCTGGCGGTCAAGCCGGGCTGACCCAGCCGTGGGGCCGGCCGAGACGGCCGTGTCTCCGAAGGGCCGGGCGGAGCGCTGTGCCGGCCCGGCCCCCCTCACCTCGCTGAGCCCGTAACGAGTGGGAGAGCGGCATCCTGGTCGCGGCCCTGGCTGTGGCCGTCGCGCTGCTGATGATGCTGCAGTCTGCCGTGCCCAATCGGCCCCGGTCATCCTGGTGCTCACCCTGATCCGACGGGTGGTGAACCATGCGGTTGCCGTTGCGGCCTCAGTGTCCGGGACGCCGGCGCGCTCGCCCGTTGTGTCGTCGGTGCGCCCGCACCGTTCATTGGGAGCCATTAAGCGCCTGAGGGGCATCGGCGGCACAGGCAGCGGGCGGGTCAGGGCGGTTGAACGGGAGGTAGACAACAAACACATCACATGTTGTGACACCATGCGTTGCACATCCAACGAAGACTCGACCAAGGACTCGTGTGCGACCACATATCCGGGCCCGGCAGGGCCTGCCCATCCTGGCGGCGGTCAGCGCGCTGCTGACGGTGGTCCCCCCGGCGACAGCCGCCGACCACACCCCCGCCGCGACCAAGGGCGTCACCATAGCCGACGGCGGTTCACTCGGATCCACTGCGCGGACCGTCACCCTCATCTCCGGTGACCGCGTCACCGTCACCCCCGACGGCTCCGGCCCCGTCACCGTCACCGTGGCCGCACCGAACGGAGACCGGGCGGACGTACGCGTCAGCAGCAAGGACGGGGACGTCTACGTCGTGCCCGCCGTGGCGGAGCGGTACGTGGCCGCCGGTCTCCTCGACGAGACCCTGTTCAACGTCACCCGACTCGTCGCCGACGGGTACGACGACTCGCGCTCCCGTGGGCTGCCCCTCATCCTGAGCTATTCCTCGGACTCACTGGCCAAGAAGGACTTGGCGTCCCTGCCCGAAGGTGCCACCGGCGCAAGGGCCTTGACCAGCATCGACAGCACCGCTGTCACCCAGACCCACAGCCGGGCGGCGGACTTCTGGGCCGGGCTCACACGGGCGACGTCCGCGGCACGCGGTACCACCGCGGGCGAGCCGGCGCTGAACGGCGGCGTCCGCAAGGTCTGGCTGGACGGCAAGGTCAAGGCGACGCTCGAGTCGAGCGTCGCACAGATCGGTGCCCCGGACGCCTGGGCGCGCGGCAACATCGGCAAGGGTGTCGACGTGGCCGTCCTCGACACCGGGTACGACACCGAGCACCCGGATCTCGTAGGCGTCGTCGCCTCGTCCCGGAGCTTCATCCCGTACGAGGACGTCGTGGACCGCAACGGTCACGGCACACACGTCGCCTCCACCATCGCCGGCAACGGCGCGGCGTCCGGAGGCAAGGAGAAGGGCGTCGCGCCCGGAGCCGAGCTTCACATCGGCAAGGTGCTCGACAACTCCGGCTCCGGATCCGACTCCTGGGTCATCGCCGGCATGGAGTGGGCGGCGCGTGAGACCAAGGCACGCGTGATCAGCATGAGCCTCGGCGGTTTCGCCCCCGACGACGGCACGGACCCGCTCAGCCAGGCCGTGAACGCACTCAGTGCCGAGACGGGCGCCCTGTTCACCATCGCGGCGGGCAACAGCGGGGAGAACGGCCCGTCCACCGTCGCGAGCCCGGGCTCCGCGGACGCCGCCCTGACCGTCGGCGCCGTCGACTCCACGGACGCCGTGGCCTGGTTCTCCAGCCGCGGCCCCCGATTCCGTGACGACGCGATCAAGCCCGAGATCACCGCGCCCGGCGTCGGCATCCTCGCGGCACGCTCGCAGTACGCCACGTTCGGCAGCGGCTCCTACGCCTCCCTGAACGGCACGTCCATGGCGACCCCGCACGTGGCCGGCGCCGCCGCCCTCGTGGCGGCCGGCCACCCGGGGTGGACCGGGGCCCGCATCAAGGACGCCCTGGTGAGCACGGCCCACGAGACGCCCGCCAACACCTCCGACGACGGTGGCAACGGGCGCGTCGACGCCGCGGCGGCCTCCGCGGCCCGCCTCGTGGCCACCGGAACCGCCGACGCGGGCATCCACTCCCTGGGCGGAAAGCCGGGGCAGACCGTGGACCGCCGGATCGAGTGGCTCAACTCCGGCGACGAGGCGGTCACCGTCACGCTACGGGTCGACGCGCCCGACGCACCGCAGGGACTGTTCACCGTGACGGCCCGTCAGGTGACCGTGCCGGCCGGGGGCACCGCCGCCACGACGCTCACCACCGTCCTCGACCGGGCGCCGGCGGGTTCCCGCTTCACCGGACACCTCACGGGCCTGGTGGACGGCAAGACCGCCACACGCACCCTGGTCGCCGTCAGCACCCGCGAGGAGCACCACCATCTGCGGCTGCACTTCCAGGGCCGGGACGGCGAACCGCTGGCCGACGTGGTGCGGGTCCAGCGCCATGGTGACGGGTCCCGCTTCGAAGGGGTGACCAACACACGCGGTGACATCGACCTGGTCGTGCCGAACGGCGTCTACACGGCCTGGTTGTGGGGTGACGTCCGAGGCACCCACGGGGCCTCCTCGCTCGGGCAGGCGCTCCTGCTCAAGACCGGCATCCAGGTCCGCGACGCCGACACGTCGGCGACCGTCGACGGCAGGGCACTGCGACTGACCGAGGTCGTCACACCGCAGGTGACCACGGCCGGCGTCGTCCGCGCCGATTTCCTCAGGTCGTTCACCGACGGCGCTCCCGCCATCGGCGAGACCTCGACCCTCGCTCCCCAGCACGACAGCATGTGGGCGCTGCCGACGAACAAGCCCGCCGACGGCGATCTGCTGTACACCGTCCGGGCAAGGATGGAGCAGCCTTTGCTCAGCCTCTCCTCGGGCTCCCAGAACTTCGACGACCTGGCTCTGGAGCCCGGTTCGGCCCGGCCGGCCGACCGGACGCACACCCTCCCGGCCGTTTTCGCCGGTGACGGCCGAGAGCAGGACTACGCCGCGGCCGGGGCCCGGGGCAAGGTGGCGGTGGTCCGCTACGTACCCCCGCCGGACGACGACGATGACGGCGATTCCCGGACCGCCTCCCATGACCAGATCGCCGCCGCCGAGAAGGCCGGCGTGGCGGTCCTCGTCATCGTCAACGGCGACAGCGGACGCTACTGGCCGAGCGGCAGCCGTAGCAAGATCGTCGTCGCGGGCATCTCGCGAACCGAGGGCGAGGTCCTGATCGACCGCATCCACAGCGGTTCCGGCTCGGTGCCCATGCACATCGTCGGCCGCTCCACGACCGCGTACCTCTACGACCTGGTGCGCACCTGGCGCGGCGGCATCCCGAAGACCCGGCGCTATGCACCGGGCACGAGGGAACTCGCCCGGGTCGACGTCGATTTCCGCACGACGAACAAGGTGTACGAGAACCGGTTCGACATCCAGCCGTACCAGCTCTTCCTGCTGGACTCGACCCGGCTGTCGACCTCCGGGGCGCGACGCACCGACTGGGTGACCGCCGCCCCCGGCGCCATCTGGAGGGAGGAGGCCCATCAGAGCGGCAACCAGTACTCCGACCAGTACTCCGGCCAGGTCGCCTATCCGGCAGGACGTGCCACGAGCGTCCAGTGGTTCGGTCCGGTCGAACGACCCCGGGTCGTCGAGTACCTGGACACCCCGCGGCGCACGGGCGACTCCGTCCTCGGGCAGATTCCCGGCTTCGGCGACGGCGGCCGCGATCACGCCGGCACCAATGGGCCCGGTACCACGACGCAGTCCGTCGAACTCCGCCGGAGCACCAAGCTGCTCGGCAGCACCGAAGGCTCGTACTTCGACTTCCCGGTTCCGAGCACCCCGAGCCGCTACCGGCTGGTGACCACCACGAAGCGCACCGGAGGGTACCCGTACTCCACCTCCACCCGCACCGAGTGGGGCTTCATGTCCGGGGCACCGCGGAACGGCAAGGCGCCGCTGCTCCCCCTGGTGCAGCTGGACTACACCATCCCGACCTCGACCGGCGGATCGGCCCGGCGTGACGCCGAGCTCGTCGTGGCGCCGTCGCACATCCGCGGCGCCTCCACGGCCCGGGTGCGCACCGACAAGGTGGAGGTGTCCTACGACGACGGCAGGACCTGGCACCGCGTCACGCCGCGGGTCCTGCGCGACGGCACCGTGCGCGTGAGATTGGACGCCCCGCGGAAGGCCGCGTTCGTATCGCTGCGGGTCCACGCCTCGGACACGCGGGGCAACACCGTGGCGCAGACGGTCATCCGGGCCACCGGCCTGCGCTGACCTACCGTCGGCGACCGGGCCGGGTGGGAACCACTCGGCCCGGTCGGCCTCGGGGCCCTCGGGGCCCTCGGCGAGGTGACATCGCGAGCCGCACCTGGCACGGGAAAAGGGCTCCGGGGCGATCCGTCCCGTGCCATGATCCGGGCTTGTGTGGGGTGACGAAAGTCTGGCCGAACTCGAGGATTCCCTGGCGCGCCTGGCGATGCCTGGCCGCGTTCCGGCCCGGGTCCGCGTTGCCATCCGTCGCAGGCGTCACCTTCGCATCTTGTTGACCTGCATCCTCTTTTGCGCAGCGACGGGTGCGGTCTTCGTGACCGTCGACTACGTGACCGCTGACGGCGTTTCCATGGCACAGACCCCCTGGGCAGTGGTCGCGCTGGTCTTCGGTGCCGTCGCGATTCCGGTGATGACCCTTCGCAGTTCCCTCGGCGGACGCGAGGCTCCGCAGACCCGCTTGTCCTTCCGGCAGGTAGGCGTGGTCTTCGGTGCACGGCGGTACGCACTGGTCATGGAGATCGCCGACGCCATCACGGCCTGCGCGGAGGCGCACAGGGCGGGCGGCGAAAGGCTGGCACCGAATCTGCGCAAGGTCTCCCGCCGGATCGGAGCGGTCAGTCGTGGCATATCCGCCGCTCACAGGCAGCGGCGCTCCGTCTCCTTGTTCTCGCACCGTCGCAGGACGCTCAAGGCGCACGAGCGCCGGGTGATTGCCGCGCTGCGCGCCTGTGAAGCCCGTCTCGACAGCGATCCGCGCCCGGCGCTGGAGGAGCTGGGAGGACTCCTTCTGACCATCGCGGATCGCTACTGCCAAGCCCGGGTGGGCGCGCTTCTGGACGAGAGCCAGCTACAGGGCGCTGTGGCGGGGCCTGACCGCGAGTGGATCCGTACCGTCACGTGGTCCGTCCTCACGATCGGAGGCGTGATCGGCGTCTCCCGGCTGGGGTTGTCCGACGGCGCTGAGCCGATCGTCATGGCGTGCACCGCCATCGCGGTGGCGGCCGTGGTCTGGAACCGCTCCGTACGTCGCGCCTTCGACATCGTCGGCCTCGCCCTGGGCCCCTGAGGGCGAGCCCTGCGCGCCGTGGGGCGCACCCGGGCGAGCGGGCGCCCGCACCGGCGTTCGCCGTCGCTTCGGCCCTGCGCTTGGCGCGGCATCCCAGTGTATAGCAGCCTGCTATACACTGGGGGCATGGCGAAGCAGATCAACATCCGGCTCGATGACGCCGTTCATGCCCGTCTCGTCGCACGCGCCGAGGCCGAAGGCACCACGGTGACCGCTCTGATCACGCAGGCTGCCGAGCGCGACCCCCGACTCGACGACGGGGCCGCCACGGCCGCTGCGTTCCTGGCCAGGCATGCCGCGGAGTTCGCCGAGGCGTTCCCGGAAGAGGAGCCGGACAGCGCCACCGGACGGACCGCCTGAGGTGGAGCTGCAGGTCGACATTCGCTGGCTGCTGGAACGCCAGGCCGAGGTGCTGCCGAAGGAGCCGTCGGTCCACGACTTCTCCGGCCTGGTCGCGGCGGTCGCCCGGCACCGGGTCAACGCCCCGAAGCTGGACTACACCGTGGACGCGGCCTGGCGTGCGGCGGCCCTCTTCCACGAGATCGTTTCGGTGTGCCCGCTGCCCGCCCGCAACGCCATGTACGGGGCGCTCGTCGCGGTGGCCTACATGGCGGCGTGCGGCCAGGCGGTCGATGCACCGTACGGGGCGCTCAGCGACCTGGCGAAGCAGGTCCGTGCGGGGCGCGCGGACGTCTACGCCTGCGCCGACCAGATCCGTCGCTGGCGGCTCTGACCGACCCGCCGCGTCACCCGCGACGAGGCGACCCGGCACCCCCCGGACAGGCGCGGGCCGGTCCCGAGGGCCGGCCCGCGTCCGCTTCCGCCGGATCGGCGGTTACTGCTTCTTCAGCGTGAAGTCGCTGGTGACCGTCGCCCCCTTCTGGATCTTCACCGTGGTGGCCACCGGCCGGTAACCGTCCTTGGCCACGATGACCTCCAGCGGGTTGTTGCGGGAGTCCAGCCACAGGGAGTAGGTGCCGTCGGCGGCCGTCCTGAGCGAGTAGTCCGCCGCCCAGCTGCCGATCTCCACGGTGGCACCGGCCAGCGGCTTGGTGGTGCCGTCGCTCTGGACGCCACGGACGGTTCCGGTGATCTTGCCCCAGGTCTTCGGCGGGTCGACGTGCAGGGACACCGGGACCTTCCGCATCCCGTACGGGCTGTCGTTGTCCAGCGCCAGCTGCGCGCTGAAGTCACCCGGCTGCGCGACCTCGGGCACCGAGGCGTCCAGCGTGACGGTGACGGTCGTGCTCGCACCGGGCTGCAGGGTGAAGTGCTGGGTGCTCGTCCTCAGCCACGGGACGTCGCTCGTGCCGCCCTGGTCGTATCCGGGCAGGAGCTCCACGGTGCTGCTCGGGGTGTACGGCTCGCTGCCGCCGCCGATCTTGTACACGCCGAGGGCGGCGCCGCCGCGGTAGGTGGCCACGTTGGCGTTGGGCAGGGCGGTCCAGGCGCCGGCCTGCGGGTCGTAGGCGAAGCCCTGGTTGGTGAGGGCCTCGTGGCTGATGCCGCTGGAGATCACGAGCTGGTCGTTCGCCGCGGTGGACGAGGAACTCCACAGCGGGATCGGCAGGTCGGGAAGCGACGTCCAGGTGTCGGCGGCCGGGTCGTAGACGTAGGCGTGCTTGCTCTCGCCGAGGCCGTCCGCGTCACCGCCGGCGCAGTAGAGCTTGCCGTTGACGCCGCCGCACGACTCCCAGGCGACCCGCTCCGGGTAGTCGGCGATCCGGGACCAGGTGTCGGTGTCGGGGTCGTATGCGTACGCCTCGGCGGTGCCGCAGTGGTCGTCGCAGCCGCCGACCGTGTAGAGCTTGCCGTCGAGAGCCGCGTTGCCCTGCCCGGCGTAGGCCGCGGGCGTCGGTGCCCCGGTGCTCCAGCGGTCGGCGACGGGATCGTAGATCTCCAGCTTGGGGTCGGTGGTGTTGTCCGGGAGCCAGCCCCCGACGGTGTAGAACTTGCCGTCGACGAACTGCCCCGAGGGCGCCTCCCGGCGGTCCGCCGCGCTGGCCACCTTGCTCCAGCCGCCGACGACGGGGTCCAGGACGTACATCGCGTTGGTGACGTCGAAGCCGGTGTAGCCGAAGGCGGAGTAGACCTTGCCCTCGTAGGTGCCGACCGCGTTGCCGAGGACGGTCTCCGGGAGGTCGGGGCCGGTCTGCCAGGCGTCCCCGGACGGCGCCGCGGCGTGCTTCGCCCCGGTCGGGGCCGAACCCTTCTTGCTCGCGTGCGGGGAGAAGTGCCCCTTGACGGTCTGGAGGGGTGCGCCGTTGCCGAGGACCTGGGACTGGAAGCCGCCGGCCCGTTCGCCCACCGTCACGCTGACGGGCGCGCCCCCGGTGTTCTTGACCGTCATGTTCCGCGTGGCGGACTTGCCCCAGGCGAGGGTGGCGCCGACGGAGTCCGGGGTCACGGTCAGTTGCCCGGCCCTGAGCTTGTAGGAGGCCGTGACGGCGCTGTCGGCCGCGATGTCGACGGTCTTGGTCAGCTCCGTGTAGCGCGGCCTTGCCGCGGTGACCTCGTGCTTTCCGAGGCCTGGCGAGAACATGAGGTAGAGCCCGTCACCGAGCGCGGGGTCCTCGGGGGTGGCCGCGCTCGTCGCGGTCGCCCCCGGCTCGCCCTCGACGGTGACGCCGGCGCCGACCAGGCCCTTGCCGGTGTTGGCGTCGGTCACGGTCCCGGTGACCAGGCCGCCGGGGGTGGCCGTGTAACCGCGATCGCCGACGAAGACGTCGTCGACGCCCCACCACCAGGCGAACTCGGTGACGAAGTGGAAGCGCACACGGACGTCCCGCTCGCCGGCGAAGTCATCGAGCGGGATCTCGACCTTGGCGTGGTCCGCGAAGCCCGCCGTCGCCGACCACAGGGACTTCCATGTGGCGCCGTCGTCGGAGCTGGCGTCGACCGAGACCGCGCTCCCGTCGGACACCCAGTACATGGCGTCGAAGGCCAGCTCGGGATCGGACGCGTCGGTCAGGTCGTAGGCGGGGCTGATCAGCTGAGTGTCGTAGGGCGAACCGATCGTGGGGTTGTCGGCGATGGCGAAGGCTCCGTCGCCGCCGGTCTGGTTGCCACGGCCGCCGGGGTCGTCGAAGGTCCAGCCGCCCGCGCTGCCGTCGGCGTTGACGACGCGCCAGCCCTGCGGGGCGGAGTCGGTGGACGCGAAGTGCTCGGTGGCGCCGCTCAGGTGCACCGCGTAGCCGGGTGCGGTGGCCTGCCAGGGGTCGGCCCGCAGGGACAGGTCGAGGGACTGCGGCGCGTCGGTGACGGTGAGGGACCTGGTCGCCGTCGTGTAGCCGGGGAGGGACGCGTCGGCGTGGAGGGTGTAGTCGTGGCCCTCGGGAAGGCTGAGGGTGAAGGCGCCGGTGGCCGGGTCGGTCCACACCGGGCCGCCGGGGACGCCGTCCACGGTGATCCTGGCGTACAGCGGCCAGCCGTGACCGGAGCCGTCGGTGACCTTGCCGGAGACCGTCTGGCTGGGTACCGGCTTCAGCGCGAAGTCCCGGGTGACGGTGCCGCCTTCGGTGACGTCGACGTCCTCGGCGGTGCTGCCGGCGTAGCCGTAGGCCTCGACGGTGACGTCGTAGCCGCCGACCGGGAGGCCGAGGCTGTAACCGCCGTCGGCCCCGGTGCGCGTGACGTTGTCGGTTCCCGCGCTGACGGTGGCACCGGCGAGGGGCTTGCCGGTGACCTGGTCGGTCACGGTGCCGGCCAGCGTCCCGTGCGGGCCGGTGCGGAAGGCCCGCAGGCCGTCGGGGGTGCCGAGGCCCGTCGGGCCGTCGTATCCGGCGGCGCCGGAGCACAGGTAGGCCGGGGAGCAGGTGCCGTTGCTGCCGGCGGTGACGTCGTGGAACCCCGCGTCCGCCGCGTAGGGGTAGGAGTTGGGGTACGTGCCCGCGACGGGGGTGCCCGCGTTGGCGTAGACGGCGGCGATGATCGGCGAACCGGCGCTGGTGCCGCCGAACTGCGCCCAGCCGCCGCCACCGTAGGTCTGGTAGACCGCGACCGGGGTGGCGGGGTCGGCCACCGCGGCGACGTCCGCGACGGCGCGGTTGGCGCAGCCGGTGTCCTTCTGGAATGCGGGCTTGGGCACGTAGAGCGAACACCCGGACCCCGCGCCGTCCCAGACGCTCTCGGACCAGCCGCGGCTGCTCCCGCTGTCGGCGGTCAGGGAGGTACCGCCCACCGCGGTCACGTAGGACGACGCGGCCGGGTAGGAGACGCCGTAGCCGAAGTCGCCGGAGGAGGCGACCATCGCGACGCCGGGGTGGTTGTAGTGGGCGTCCAGCACCGTCGTCTGGTAGGGGTCCTCACCGCTGCCGAAGCGGTAGTCGGTGCCGTAGGAGTTGGACACGAACTTGGCGCCGAGCCCGACCGCCGTGTCGACGGCGGCGCCGAGGTCCTCGAAGCTCGGGGTGTCGGCCTCGACGAGCAGGATGTGAGCCTCGGGGGCGATCGCCGAGACCATGTCGAGGTCGAGGGAGATCTCCCCGGCCCAGTCCGGGTCGGGCTGCGGGTAGTCGGTGCCGCCGCGCTGGTCGACCTTCGTGAAGCAGCCGTTGTCGGCGGTGCAGGCGGGCAGGCCGTACTGCTCGCGGTAGACCGCCAGGTCGTCCTCGGCGGTCGGGTCGTCGAAGGCGTCGACGATGGCGATCGTCTGCCCCGCACCGCCGCCCGCCGGGAGGTTGTAGGCCGAACGCAGGTCGGCCGGTCCGAACCCGCCCGGCGCCGCGGTGGTCCGCAGGCCCTTGGACGGCTTCACATCGGTGCGGCGCAGGGCGTAGCAGGTGGCCTCGCCCTTCTTTGCGGCACCGCACGCCGCTTCGTAGGGCGCGTCACCGCCCGCGGCAGCGGACGCTGTGGCGGCCGCGGCTGAGGGCGCCGCAGCCTGGGACGGTGTCTGGATGCCCAGGACGGCCAGCGCGGCGGTGACGATCACCGCCGACCAGGTGGACATCCGCCGCCGGAGCGGTGGACCGGATATGTGTGCTACGTGCAACGTCCGACTCCCCAGTGATCCCATGAAACGCCGACATATGAAGGTTCGACAGCGAACTCCTGCGGTCGCCGGGAGTCCATTAGCGGAGAGATCACGTATCCATGTCAACGCCGAAAAGGCAGAAACGGGCCGCCATTTCGCGTTCTCCGGAGCACTCGACGCGAATGTGTCCGGATTCCGGAGAGCGGGTGGGGATCAATGCCGCCATGCGTGACAGGTCGCATCATGAGGGTGGTTGACGCACGCATCGCCCGATTCCCGGTCCGCCACCCTTATGCCACCGCGGAGCCCGTGTGCCCTGCTTGCGCCTGACTGGTCCCCATGGCTCGACGTACCGGGGTATTCGCCGACATCCCCGTCTTTCCCGGTTTCCGTGCGCGGCCCCGGCCCGGGCGTTTACCGGGCAAAATCGCGTCAATTATTTAGCCATTGACGTTTCACCCGCCCGCGGGCGACTCGGCCGTACGGCGGGGACGGGACCGACATCCGGTCGCCGCGCCGGATGCCGGCCGGGCGGGTCCGCCGGCGAACGACGAAGGGTGTGCCCACGACCGTGCGGTCGTGGGCACACCCTTCGCCATGGTGGGCTTGCCTACTTCTTGAACCCGTAGTTCATCAGCTTCGTCGCGTCCGAGGCACGGCTGGTCGCCGAGGAGGAGGCGAGAACGGTACCGATGACCGTCTTGCCGTTCCGGGTCGCGGCGAAGACCAGGCAGTACTTCGCAACCGCGCCGGAACCGGTCTTGACACCGATGGTCCCGGAGTAGCTCTTCAACAGCGTGTTGGTGTTGGTCCACGACATGTAGCGGTAGCCACCGCTCTTCGTGGTCACCTTCTGCTTGGTCGCCTTCGTCTTCACGACGGTGCGGAAGGTGGAGTACTTCATCGCGCTGCTGGCGAGCTTGGTCAGGTCGCGAGGAGTCGAGTAGTTCCCCCCGTTCCCGATGCCGTCGAACGAGTCGAAGTGGGTGTTCTTCAGACCCAGGCTCTTGGCCGTCGAGTTCATCTTGCCGATGAACGACTTGACCCGTGCGGCCCGCGTGGAGCCGCTGCCGAACTTGTCGGCGAGAGCGTAGGCCGCATCGCAGCCGGATGGGAGCATCAGCCCGTACAGCAGCTGACGCACCGTCACCTTGTCACCGACGATCAGGTGCGCCGAGGAGGCGCCCTTGGAGACGATGTAGTCGCTGTACGCCTTCTGAATCGTGACCTTGGCGTCAAGGTTCAGATTCGGCTGGGCGAGCACGACGCGAGCGGTCATGATCTTGGTGGTGGAGCCGGTGGAACGGCGGGTGTCGGCGGCCTTCGAGTAGAGGGCCTTACCCGTCGCGTTGTTCATCACGAAGCCGCCCTTGGCGGTGATCGTGGGCACCGTGAGCGTCGCGGCCTGCGCCGGGACGGTGAGTGCTGCGGCGGACAACACTGCTCCCGCAGTGATCGTCACCGCAGACACGCGGGATGTGATCTTTATGCCGTTTTTCAAAGTGTATACCCCAAATGTTCCTATGGGTTGACGGCATGACGAAGCCGCCAGCCGATAGGACTCCCGAGGGGCGCAAAGGGATGCACATCCCGTCGAGAATTTTCCGACTTCTCACGCGATTCATTCGGGCATAAGCGTCCAATCGCCCCTGTACGGTGGATTTCGGGCCGGTGCGGCACGATGCCGGCCCCGGCGCGCACCCTCCGCCATCCAGGACCACGGCGGGACCGGCGTGCGCATGCACGACGGCCGCCGGCGTCTCCCGGTCGCCCGCCCGACGCCGCGCACCGCCCTGGGGCCGCTCCGCCAAGATCGGCTCAACCAGCCACCCAGCCAGCAGAAACGATGTCTAATGGCCCCGCAGTGAATGGATTCATTCGCCATCGCCGGCAGCTGATGGCGCATCACCGTCCAGATGGGATCACTTACTTGCACATATCGAGAAAGCTCACGCGCATCGGACGGCACAGACTCACCGCGGGCCTGACGGTACTGAGCCTGTCACTGCTCACCCTGCTGGGGACGCAGGCATCGGCCACCGCACAGACGCCGGCCGGTACGACACACGAGGGCGCGGACACCGGCAGGGGCAACGGGCTGTCCATGGAGCCCTCCTGCTCCACACCCGAGAAGAACGAGTTCGCGTGCTTCGCCCTGCGCCGCACGGACCTCGCGACCGACAGGCGGTCGTCGGAACCGGCCGGGTACGGCCCCGGCGATCTGCGAAGCGCCTACGACCTCCCGGCCAACGGCGGCGCCGGCCAGACCGTCGCCGTGGTCGCCGCGTACGACGACCCCACCGCCGAGCAGGACTTGGCGGTGTACCGGCAGCAGTACGGACTGCCGGCCTGCACCACCGGCAACGGCTGCTTCCGCAAGGTCGACCAGCGCGGCGGCACCGACTACCCGCAGCCCGACCCCGAGTGGGCCGGGGAGATCTCGCTGGACCTGGACATGGTCTCGGCCGTGGCGCCGAACGCGCACATCCTGCTGGTCGAGGCCGACAGCGCCGACCGCGGGAACCTCGGGGCGGCCGTCGACCAGGCCGTCGCTCTCGGCGCCAAGTTCGTCTCCAACTCCTACGGTTCCTACTACGACAGTTACCCCGGGGGCGGTGAGGACCCCGCCGAGACCACCGACACGCACTACGACCACCCCGGTGTCGCCATGGTCGTCGCGTCGGGGGACCTGAACTACGGTGTCCCCTACCCCGCCGCCTCCCCGTACGTCACCTCGGTCGGCGGCACCTCCCTCGCACGGGACCCGAGCGCTCCGCGCGGATGGTCGGAGTCGGTCTGGAGCAACGGGAACGACGGCACCGGCTCGGGCTGCTCCGCCTACCAGGCGAAACCGGCCTTCCAGAAGGACACCGGCTGCCCGCGGCGTACCGTCGCGGACGTCTCGGCCGTCGCCGACCCCGCCACCGGGGTGGCGGTCTACCAGACCTACGGGCAGACCGGCTGGCAGGTCTACGGAGGGACCAGCGCGGCCACGCCGATCATCGCCGGGGTCTACGCGGCGGCCGGAACGCCGGCGGCCGACAGCTACCCCAACTCCTACCCCTACGCCGCCACCGGCGGCCTCAACGACGTGACCAGCGGGGCCAACGGCGAGTGCGACCCCGCCTACCTGTGCACCGCGGGGCCGGGATACGACGGACCGACCGGGCTGGGTACGCCCCGGGGTCTCGGCGCGTTCCGCGGCGGGCCGCGCGGGGAGGTCTCCGGGACGGTCACCGACTCCGGGACCGGCAAGCCTGTGGCCGGGGCCGCGATATCGGGCGGTGACGTCGTGGTGCACTCCGACGCCTCGGGGGCCTACACGCTGTCCCTGCCTGCCGGAACCTACGACATCGGCGTCGAGGCCTTCGGCTATGCGACCGTGTCCACGCCGGACGTCGCGATCCCCGACGGCGCCGCTCTGACGAGGGACTACGCACTCCACACGGTGCCCAGCCGCACGGTCACCGGGAAGGTCACCGACGGTTCCGGCCACGGCTGGCCGCTCTACGCCAAGATCGCCGTGGACGGCTCGCCCGCCGGCCCGGTGTGGACCGACCCCGCGACCGGCGCGTACAGCGTCAGGCTCCCCCAGAACCGCGCGCACACCCTGCGGATCACGGCCTCCCTCCCCGGCTACGAGGAAGTCACCCGGCACCTCGCGGCAGGCACGGCGGCGCAGCAGCTCGACATCCCGGTACCCGCCGGCGTCTGGTCGGCCGGCGCCCCCGCCTACGCGCCGAAGCTGACCGGCCCGACGCAGGAGTTCGCCTCGACGGACTCCGCGCCCGGGGGCTGGTCGGTGGTCAACGCCGAGGGAACGCAGGGCGGCTGGGCGTTCGACGACCCGGGTTCGCGTTCCAACACCACCGGTGGCGACGGTGGTTTCGCGGTGGTCGACAGCGACCACTACGGCTACCCGGCCAGCCAGGACTCCAGCCTGGTCAGTCCGCGGTTCGACTTCACCGACGTCGCGGTCCCCGAGCTGGCCTTCGACACCGACCTGATGCCCTTCTTCGGTCAGACCGCCGACCTCGACGCGAGCACCGACGACGGTCACACCTGGAGGAACATCCGGTCCCTCACCAACGACGCGGCCGGCCCGGCACACCTCGAGGTGCCCCTGGCCGCGTACGCGGGCGAGCCCTCGGTCCGGCTGCGGTTCCACTACTCCGCCTCCTACGCCCTGTGGTGGGCCGTTGACAACGTCTTCATCGGCGGCCGGGAACTCACCCCCACCCCGGCCGGCCTGATCACCGGAACCGTCACCGACGCCAACACGGGCACGGGGCTGGCATCCGCCACCGTCACCGACCGCGACGAGACCGGCCTGAGCGCGACCACGGCGGCGACACCCGACGACCCGAACCTCGGCGACGGCTTCTTCACGCTGACCGCGCCGCCGGGCAAGCACGCCCTCACGGCATCGACGCCGCGCTACACCGAGCGGACCAAGACGGTCGCGGCACGCGCCGACACCGTCGTCACCTCGTCATGGAAACTCGCGGCGGGTCAACTGTCCCTGGCGACCGACCCGATCGAGGCCAGCGCGATCCTGGGCAAGAGCGCGACGCACAAACTGACCGTCACCAACACCGGAGGCGCGCAGGCCACCTTGACGCTGGCGGAACGCGCGGGCTCCGGCAGCACCGACGAGGGCGCACCTCTCCACCGCGTCACCCAGCGTCTACTCCCGTCCTCCCGCGCCGACGGGCACTCCGCGCAGATCGACGGCCGCACCACGCGGACCGCCGGGCGCGCGGCTGCCTCCACCACGGCCGGACCCTCGGGTGACGCCTGGAAGCCCGTCGCCGACCTGCCCACGGCCATCATGGACAACGTCGTCGACACCTACGACGGCAAGGTCTACTCGGCCTACGGGTACGACGGGGAGGACGACACCGGCGACCTGTACCGCCTCACCCCGGACACGGGAACCTGGACCCAGCTCACCTCGTCCCCGCACCCGCGCCGCGCTCCCGCGCACGGCTTCATCGACGGCAAGTTCTACGCCGCCGGGGGCTGGGGCAGCAGCACCGGCGGCATCGACCCGGGCCTGGACGTCTACGACCCGGTCCGCAACACCTGGACCAGCGGCGCGAAGGCGCCCAAGGCCTACGCCGGATCGGGCAGCGCCGTCCTGGACGGAAAGCTGTACACGATCGGCGGTTGCGCGGCCACGAGCTGCGGCACGACCGACGCCTCCGTCTACGATCCCCGGGACAACCGCTGGTCCGAGATCGCCCCGTATCCGGAGCCCATCGCCTGGCAGTCCTGCGCCGCCATCGGAACCAGGATCTACTGCGCCGGCGGCGAGAGCGGAGGCGCCGTCGCCGTCTCCTCCGCGTACGTCTACAACCCCGCCACCGACAAGTGGTCGGCCCTGCCCGACATGCCGATCCCGCTGTGGGGGGCTGCGTACACCGCGGCCAACGGACTGCTGCTGATCTCCAGCGGAGTGACCGACGACAGTCAGCTGACGAACCAGGGCTTCGCCCTCGACCCCGCGACCGGCACGTGGAGCACCCTGCCCAACGCCAACACCAGCACGTTCAGAAGCGGCGGCGCGACGGGCTTCTACAAGGTCGGCGGCACCGTCGACGCGTACGAACTCTCCCCCACCACCACCGTCGAGCTCCTGCCCGGCTACGACCAGGCGGGACTGTCGGAGGTCACCTGGCTCGGCGAGTCCGCCAAGAAGATCACCCTGTCCCCCGGCCAGAAGACGGTGCTCACGCTCACCTTCGACACCGCGAAACTGGAGGTCGCTCAGCCCGGCGCCTACGGCGCCCGGCTGGCCCTGTTCACCGACACCCCCTACGCACTGCCCGACATCCCCGTGTCCCTGCACGTCGACCCGCCCAGGACATGGGGCGCCATCAGCGGAACGATCCTCGGGGCGACCCCGGCAGGAGGCACGGCTCCCCTGGCGGGCGCGACCGTGCAGATCGACGGCTGGGCCGGCTCCTACACGCTGACGACGCGCGCGGACGGCACCTTCGGGCTGTGGCTCGACAGCCGTGACAACCCGCTGACCGTCATCGTCGCCAAGGACGGCTACCGGCCGGCCGTGGCCACCGTGCGGCTCAAGAGGGGAGCCACCGTCACCCACGACGTCACGTTGAAACGGGTATAGCGGCCACGGCCTCCCCGGGACGGCGGCGGCCGTGCGCGGTCCGAAGTGGGCTGCGCACGGCCGCCGCCATGGTCCACCCGGACGATCCGTCCGGTCCCTTGGGCGCGCCGCGCCATCGACCCGAGGGCCGTGGCGGGACGCTCGCCGTAGCCGCGACGGGTTCCTCCCGTCGACAGGCCGGGCGCCGTATCCCCGAGCACGGCGCCCGGCCACCGGTGCGTCGGGCGGCGGGTGCATGGCTGCGGCCGTACAGGGCAGCCGACGGAGTACGGCCGCGCCGCGACCATCCCACCCCCGGTCGTCGGCGCGGCCGCCGCCCATGCGAGCCGTACGGACGCCTCCTGGGCTCGCGACGCCAAATGTCAGCCCGACCCGCCCGGATGACGTATGGTGGACTCACCGACGCGGGGTGGAGCAGCTCGGTAGCTCGCTGGGCTCATAACCCAGAGGTCGCGTGGTTCAAATCCCGCCCCCGCTACGACATCCGGCCCCTGCCACATCATGTGGCAGGGGCCGGACCCGTGTGCACCGCGGTGCCCGGCGGTCGGTGGAGCGACCAACCCATGTGACTCGGAAAACTTCCGACCGTTGCGCTTCCGTGTCCGGATGGGGCAGGCTGTCGATCTTGTCAGGCCCTGCCCATGGCTCACCCGCCACCACCAGGTGTACGGAACCTCGGAATTGAAAGGTGTGCCGTGGGCCGCCCGCGCTCACTGGTGCACGACGATGGAGCCGGTGCGAGGGGGCATGTTCACGTCCGTGAGGTGACGAAGCGGGCGATGCGGAAGGAAACCGTGTGAGCCGGATCTCGGTCCGGGGACTCGCGGTGGCTTCGGCCACTGCGGTCACCACCGTGGGCGCCGTCGTCGGTGTCGCCTCCGAAGGCGAGCAGACGGGCCTGCAGCCCGTCGCCGCCGCCGACACGACGACCGTCCTCGCGGACATAACCGCCGGCCAGCACGTTCAGCAGGCCTCGCTCACGCATCAGGTGCAGGCGCAGACGGACGCCGCTGACGTCACCACGCGCAGGACCGCTGAGGAATCGGCCCGCCGGCAGGCCGCCCAGGACGCCACCGCCCGCAAGGAGGCCAAGAGGAAGGCCGAGGAGAAGAAGAAGGCCGCCGCCCAGGTGGTCACGGCTTCCTACTCCACCGCCGAGATCCAGGCGATGGCGCGCGAGATCATCGGCGACTCCTCCCGGTTCCAGTGCTTCTCGCAGATCGTCACCCGTGAGAGCGGCTGGAACTACACCGCGACCAACGCCTCTTCCGGCGCGTACGGGCTCGTCCAGGCCCTGCCGGGCACCAAGATGTCCACCGCGGGCGCCGACTGGCGTACCAACCCGCGCACCCAGATCAGGTGGGGCCTGAACTACATGAACGCCGCCTACGGCAGCCCCTGCGGCGCATGGTCGTTCTGGCAGACCAACCACTGGTACTGACCAGCGGTTGCTCCCCCATCGCGGCGAGCCGGCACGCTGCTCAGGAACGCCACGGTCCCCTCTGCCGCCCTGACCGACACCATCGGCAGACCCACCGCACGGCCACGGCGCACCCCCGGACGGGGGTGCGCCGTGGCCGCGGAACCTTCATCTCCCGCAGCGGGCCCGGAGTTCACGTCCGGGGTGCGCCGACGGCCCGTCGCGCGGGCCGTCGGCGCCGTTCCCGGCGCTTGCCCGGTTACTTGCGCTTGAGGGTGAAGTTGGCGGTGACCGTCGCTCCCTTCTTCAGCTTCACCGTCGTGACGGTCGGCTGGTAGCCGTCCTTGGCGACGATGACCGTGAGCGGGTTGTTGCGGACGTCGAGCCACAGTCCGTACGTGCCGTCGGCCGACGTGGTGAGCGTGTAGGACGAGGCCCAGCTGTCGATCTGCACGGTCGCGCCCGCCAGGGGTGCGGTGCCGCCGGTGGCCTTGTTGCCCAGGACGAGACCGGTGATCTTCCCCCAGGTCTTGGGCGGGTCGACGTGCAGGCTGACCGGGATGCGCGGCACCGCGTACGGCGTGTCGGTGCCCACGCTCAGGCCCGCCGTGAGGTCACCGGGCTGGGTCACGGACGGAGCCGTGGCGTCCAGCGAGACGGTGACGGTCGTGCTGGCCCCGGGCTGCAGGGTGAGCTCCTGGACGCTGGTGCTCAGCCAGTCGACGTCGCTCGCCCCGCCCTGGTCGTAGCCGGGCAGCAGCTCGACCTTGCTGATCGGCCTGCCGGGGGCGTTGCCGCCGCCCACCTTGAAGAAGCCGGGTGCGCCGCCGCCGCGGTAGGTGGCGACGTTGGCGTTGGGCAGGGCGGCCCAGGTGCCGGACCTCGGGTCGAAGGCCTGGCTCCGGTTGGTGAGGGCGTTGTTGCCGATTCCGCCGACCAGCAGCAGGCGCCCGTTGGCCGCGGAGTAGTGGGTGCCCCACTGCGGGGCCGGGACGTCCGCGAGCTGCGACCAGCTGTCGGCGCCCGGGTCGTAGGCGTAGGTGTGGATGACGTCGTTCTCACTGGCGCCCAGACCACCGGCGCAGTAGATCTGGCCGTCGATGGCGCCGCACGCCTCCCACGAGATGGGCTCGGGGTAGGCCGCGATCTGGGACCAGCTGTCGGTGCCCGCGTCGTAGACGCTGGCGTCGGTCGTGCCGCAGAAGTCGGCGCCGCAGCCGCCGATCATGTAGAGCTTGCCGTCCAGAACGGCGGTGCCGGATCCGGCGTACGGCTTGGGCGCGGAAGCCCCGGTGGTCCAGCTGTCGGACGCCGGGTCGTAGATCTCCAGCTTGGCGTCCGGGGTGCCCGACGGGCCCCAGCCGCCGACGGCGTAGAGCTTGCCGTCGATGAACCCGTGCGCGGGGTCCTCACGGGTGTCGGACGCGCTCGCCAGCTTGGTCCAGGCGCCGGCCACCGGGTCGAGGACGTACAGGTCCTTCACGTCGGTCGATCCGTTGTACCCGAAGGCCGAGTAGATCTTGCCGTCCAGGGTGTCGACGGCGTTGTCCATGAGGGCGGCCGGAAGGTCCGGGGCCGTCTGCCAGGTGTCGTCGGCAGGGACCGCCGCGGCGGGCTTGGCCGTGCCGGCCGGCGCCCGGGCGTTGCTGGACAGCGGGTTGAAGTTGCCCTTGACGGTCTGCAGCGCGGCGCCCTTGGCCTGCTGGGTGAAGCCGCCGGCCTGTTCGCCGAGCTTGACCGTGGCGGCGGCGCCGCCGGTGTTCCTGACGGTCAGCTTCTGCGTCTTGGCCCCGCCCCAGGCGACGGAGGCGGAGACGGAGGCCGGGGTGATCGCGACCTGACCGGCCTTGAGCTTGAAGTTCGCCTGGACGGCGCTGTCGGCCCCCGCCTTGGCGGTCTTGGAAAGCGAGGTGTACTTCGCCTTGGCCGCGGTGTAGGGGTGGCTGCCGAAGGCGGTCGAGACGAACGAGTAGTAGCCGTCGGGCAGGTTCGGGTCGTCGGGGGTGGCCCCGGTGGTGGTCTTCTCGGTGGGCTTGTCCTGGCTGGTGACGGTGGCACCGACGATGCCGCTACCGGTGTTGGCGTCGGTCACGGTGCCCACGACCAGGCCGGCGGGGACGGGGGTGAGCTGCCGGTTGCCGATGAAAACGTTGTCGACGGCCCACCACCAGCCGAAGCTCCCGGTGAAGTGGAAGCGCAGCTGCACCTCGGACTTGCCGGCGAAGTCGGACAGCGAGGCCTCGATGTGGTCCCCGGTGACGTCCGAGCCGGGCGACCAGATCTTGGTCCAGGTCTTGCCGCCGTCCGCGGTCGCCTCGACGGCCGCGGACTGGCCGCCGTACTGCTTGTACTCGGTGTCGAAGGCGACCTCGGGTTCGTTCTTGCCGGTGAAGTCGTAGACCGGGCTGACCAGCGAGGTGTCCTGAGTGACGCCGCCGCCGAAGTGGTCGCTGTCGATGACGGCGAACGCGCCGTCACCGCCGGTGTGGTTGCCGCGGTCGCCCGGGTCGTCGAACTGCCAGCCGCCCGTGGTGTCCTTGGCGTTGTCCACCGTCCAGTCGGCGGGCGGGGCGTCGGTGGCGTCGAACGGTTCGGTGGTGCCGGTCACGTCGACCCGGTATCCGGGCGGGTTCGCCGTCCAGGAGTCGACCGGGACCGCGATGCCCACCGTCTGCGCCGAGTCGCCGACGGTGATCGTCTTGCTGACGGTCTCGTAGCCGGGCGTCGCCGACGCGACGTGCAGGGTGTAGGAGTGCCCCTGGGGCAGGTCCAGGCTGTACGCACCGGTCGCGGGATCGGTCCACACCATGCCGGGGACGCCGTCCGCGGTGATCTTGGCGTAGAGCGGCCAGCCGTGGCCTGAGCCGTCGGTGACCTTGCCGGCGACTGTCTGGCTGGGCACCGGGGAGAGGCTGAAGTTCTTGGTGACCGTGGCGTCCTCGTCGACCACGATCCCGTCGGCCGAGCCGTCGGCGTAGCCGAACGCCTCGACGGAGACGTCGTAGGTGCCGGTGGGCACGGTCAGGGAGTAGGCGCCGGAGGCGTCGGTGTGGGCGATGCCGGTGCCCGCCGTGACGGTGGCACCGCTGACCGCCTTGCCCGTGGCGCTGTCGGTCACGGTTCCGGCGATCACGCCGTGCGCGCCGGTGCGGAACGCGTTCAGACCGGCGGGCGTGCCAAGGCCCGTCGGGCCGTCGAAGCCGGTGGCTCCGTTGCACAGGTACGACGGGGAGCAACTGCCGTTGCTGCCGGTGGTGATGTCGTTGAGTCCGGTACCGGCCTCGTACGGATACGCGTTCGGGTACGAGCCGGCGACGGGGGTGCCGGCGGCGGCGTACACCGAGGCGATGATGGGCGACGAGACGCTGGTGCCGCCGTAGACCGCCCAGCCGTTGTGGCCGTAGGTCTGGTAGACCGCCACGTCCTCCGCGACGGCCGAGACGTCGGCGAGTGCGCGGTTGTCGCAGCCGGTGTCGTGCTGGAAGGCGGGCTTGGGCTCGTACAGCGAGCAGCCGGAACCGGCCAGGCTCCAGGCGTCCTCGGTCCATCCGCGGGGGGTGGACGGCGCGCGGGTCAGCGTGGTGCCGCCGACCGCGGTCACGTACTGCGAGGCGGCCGGGTAGCTCACGCCGTAGCCGTAGTCGCCGGTGGACGCGGTGATCGCGACGCCGGGGTGGTTGTAGTGGGCGTCCAGGTCCGTGGTCTCGGACGGGTCCTCGCCGTTCCCGCCGCGGTAGTCGGTGCCGTAGGAGTTCGAGACGTACTTCGCACCGAGCGCGACCGCCTGGTCGACGGCGGCGGACAGGCTCTCGAAGCTGTTGTCGTCGGCCTCGACCAGCAGGATGTGCGCGTTGGGCGCGATCGCGGAGACCATGTCGACGTCGAGCGAGATCTCACCGGCCCAGCCGGGGTCCGGTACGGGGTAGTCGGTGCCGCCGCGCTGGTCGACCTTGCGGAAGCATCCGTTGTCCGTGGTGCAGGCCGGCAGCCCGAACTGCGCCCGGTAGACGGCCAGGTCCGCTTCGGCGGTCGGGTCGTCGAAGGCGTCCACGATGGCGACGGTCTGTCCGGCGCCCCCGTCGGCGGGCAGGTCGTAGGCGCTCTGCAGATCGGCGGCACCGTAGCCGGCCGGGGTGTCGGCCGCCCGCAGCAGGCCCTTGACCGGCTTCACGTCGGTGCGGCGCAGGGCGAAGCAGCTGAAGTGGCCGGGCTTGGCGTCGTCACAGGTGGGTTCGAAGGAGGGGCGGCCGTCGGTGGCCGAGGCGGCGGACTTCGCGCCTGCGGCCCCGGTGGCTAATGCCGGTGCTTGTACTCCCAGCACCGCCATGGCGGCGGCGCCGAGGACGGCCAGTCCTCTGGTCACCGTCCGGCGGAGGGGGTTGGTGGTTCTCGCTGGTCTGCGCAACGTGACTCCCATGCGTGCGTGCAGGGATAGAGCCGTGTACGGCTCCCGGGCGACGGCGAACGTCCGAGCGTTCACCGGAGCCCATTAGCGAGTTCCGCCCTGTTCATGTCAACAAGGAAGAATCGGCAGCGGTGGTGACCGAACGTCATCGCACGAATGCTGCACGTGCACGACGACGGTGATTGTTGGGCGTTTTGGAGGGGAATTGGTGTTGTAGTGTGTTCGCTGAGTGAACGCTGGGCTTCTGTTACTCGTGAGTGGTCACTGCACGTATCGAGGGCGTGAATACGACACGCGACGGAAAGACGCCAGCACCCCGGAGAATGGATCAAGGTTACCGGACGGCATTTGCGCTGGTCGGCAGCCCATTCGCTGACAACTCGGCGCGCGATAGGTTCGTCCGCCGGATATGTCCTGACGTGACCCGCCGTATCCGCGGAGCCCGCTTGCGGCACGCCCCAATGCCACCTTCCCGGCGTCCGACGGAATTGCGCACCACATCTCGGACGGCGGCTTCCACCAATCCCCTTTACTGACCCGTCATCAGGTTGCATGGGACGATCCGGGGGAATCTCAGGCCGCACCGCATTCCTGATGGACGACTTTGTCGCAGATCGGCTGCAGCACGCATCGGCGTCTTGCACCGCAAGAGACGCGGCCCGCCCCAACCCCGCCGGGGAGGTGTCGGGAATAATGTCATCAGGCGATGACTTCAGCTGAAGACATCGCCTGATGACATCAAGGAGAGCCGTGGAGAATCCCGCTATGGCGGAGCCCCGGTCCGCGCGGCAGCGAGCGCTGGTTCCCGTACTGGTCTCGCTCGGCATGCTGGTCGCCGTGGTCAGCAGCCTCGGCGCCCCACTGGTGCCGACCATCGCCGCCGAGGAGCACGTCTCCCTGAACGACGCCCAGTGGTCGCTGACCGTCACGCTGCTCGTGGGCGCTGTCGTCACTCCGGTGATGGGACGGCTGGGGGACGGTCCACGCCGACGCCCGGTGATCCTCGGGGCCCTGGTCGCGGTGCTCACCGGCTGTGTCCTGGCGGCGCTGCCGCTGGGCATCGGCTGTCTGGTGACCGGGCGCGCGCTGCAGGGCCTCGGGCTGGGCCTCACCCCGCTGGCGATCGCCACCGCCCGCGACGCCCTGCCGCCGGAGCGGTCCCGCCCCGCGGTGGCCCTGCTGTCGATCACCACCGTCGCCGGCGTCGGTCTGGGGTACCCGGTCACCGGGTTGATCGCGCAGTCCTACGGGCTGTACGCCGGATTCTGGTTCGGGGCGGCGGTCAGCGCCGCCGCCCTGGTGGCGGCCGCCGTGGTCCTGCCGCCGTCCCCGCGCCGCGCCGCCCCGCGGCTGGACGTGCCGGGCGCGGTGCTGCTCGGCACCGGACTCGCGGGACTGCTGCTCGCCCTGAGCGAGGCCGAGCTCTGGGGGTGGGACTCCGCGCGGCTGCTCGCCCTGATCGTGGGCAGCTTCCTGCTGCTCGCACTGTGGGTCGTGCACGAGCTGCGGACGGCCCGGCCGCTGGTCGACCTGCGGCTGACCAAGGACCGCACGGTACTCACCGCGAACGTGACCGCGCTGGTGGCCGGCCTCGGGATGTACCTGCTGCTGTCGCTGGTCACCCGGTTCGTGCAGACGCCGCGCGAGGCCGGTTACGGGTTCGGCGCCTCGGTGGCCGTCACCGGGCTGGTGCTGCTGCCCTTCTCCCTCGCCAGCATGGCCGCCGGCCGGGTGGTGCCGCTGCTGGCCCGGCGGGCTCCCACCGCACTGGTGCTGTCGCTCGGGGGCGCGGTCTCCCTGGCCGCCGTGCTGGCCTTCGCCCTGGCCCGCGGACAGCTGTGGGAGCTGTTCGTCATCATGACGGTGGCCGGCTTCGGGGTCGGCTGGATGTTCGCCGTCATGCCCGGCATGATCGTGGGTTCCGTACCCGCACACGAGACGGGCAGTGCGATGAGCTTCAACCAGGTGCTGCGCTACGTCGGCTACTCCACCGGAAGCGTGCTGAGCGCCACGATCCTGCAGGCCCACACCGCCGCCGGCAACGCGCTGCCCACGGGTGACGGCTACCGGACGGCCGCGCTCCTGGCCTGCGGGGTGTGGGTCGCCATGATCCTGTTCACCGCCGTCCTGCCGCCGCGGCACCGGCGCGCCGCGATCACGGCTCCCGCACCGGGCACGGACGCCGTGACGCACGGTGGGGAATCGGCGCGGCAGGAGGCGACACGGTGAACGAGGACACACCCTCGCGCAAGCGCGACTCCACTCGCAGCCGCGAAAGGCTGTTCCAGGCGGCGAGCGAGCTCTTCAGCGAGCGGGGCTTCGACCGCACCACCATCCGCGACATCGGGGAGCGGGCGGGCGTCGACCCGGCGCTGATCGCCCGGTACTTCAACAACAAGAGCGGCCTGTACACCGCGGTGCTGCGCGCCGAACTGGGCGACGCGACCCCACCGGACCTGCTCGCACCCGAGCGTCTGCGCGCACTGTTCGACCGCGGGGACCAGCGCGGCACCGGCCCCGTGTTCCGCGCGGCCGTGCACGCCCACGACGACGACGCCGTGCAGGACGCCGCCCGCGCCCAGTTGTACCTACGTGTGGTCGACCCGCTGCGCGAGCGGTTCATCCGCGACGGGCTGGACCGGCCCCAACTGCGGGCCGAGGTGGCGGCCGCCGCCTTCATCGGGGTGCTGCTGGCCCGCGGCGCGGGAACGCTCGACGAGCTCGCGGCCGCCGACCTGGACGATCTGGTACCCCTGGTCCGTGCGGCCCTGGGGGGCCTGGACGTCTGACGGCGGTCCGTGGGACGCCGGGCGAGCCCTGCCAGGAGTCCGGCAGGCCGTCCCGTCCCGTGACCTCGCCCTCATCCGCCGGCGCCACGTCGTACACCACCAGATGCCGTACGAGAGCCTCGAGCCCGGCCGGCGCAACTTCGGCCGCTCCACTTCGCCGACCCCGCCGCCGGTACGAACCGCTCCGGGATCTCCCGGCGGTGAGTCCTTGCCTTCGCCCTCCTGCGGGGAGCAAGATCGTCTCGCCGATCGAACTGACTGAGATCGGGTGCCTGCGGTTCATGGAGTTGTGATGAGCGGCTTCGCTTGGTGCGTCGTGCTCGCCGCTGCCTGGATGAGCTCTGTTCCGTCTGGCGTACGGACACGTTGCCAACCTGGCGGCGCCGGCTGCCGATGCTGATTCTGGTCGCCGGAGCGGCGGGTGCCGTCTCCGCGTCGTGGCAGAGGTTCGGCACCCCAGCCGTCCGGATCGTCGCGGGTTCAGGCCTCGTCCTGATCCTGGCCGCCTGGGCGGTGAGTCTGCGGGAACGCCGAAGGCGGACCGCCGGCCGACGCTAAGGAGTTCCCTCCGGATCAAGCCCGTCTGTTGCCCCTGGGCAAAAAATTCTCGGATCCGTCGGGCGGGCGACCTACGCTGAGCCCCGTCCGCACTATCTGGGAGAAGCATGACAAGCAGGTTCACCGAGTTGACCGTTGACTGCCACGATCCGGACAGGCTCGCGGCCTTCTGGTGCGAGGTCCTGGACTTCAAGGTGATCGACCGGAGCGAGGGCAAGGTCGAGATCGGCTCATGGGTGCCGACCGTCGAGGATGTCCGGGCCCGCCAGATGCCGCCCACCCTGGTGTTCATCCGCGTGCCCGAGGGCAAGACCGTCAAGAACCGGCTTCACCTCGACGTCAGCCCGATCGACGGCAGCACCAAGGACGAGGTGACCAGATTGCTCGGTCTCGGCGCCGTCACGGTGGACGTGGGCCAGGGCCCGGACCGGAACTGGGTGGTCATGGCAGACCCCGAGGGCAACGAGTTCGACGTCCTGCGCACCTTGGCACCGCAGGACTACTGAGCCGAGCGAACGACGGCCCCGCGCAACACGCACCGTCAGGCGGGGTTCATCTCCCGGCTCCGGGTCGGCACACGACCCCAGGCGAGGGCGTACGCGCGAGCCGCGGCACCGGGGTCCTCGGCGGCGCAGATGCCGGACACGACGGCCGCGCCCGCTGCCCCGGCCTCCCGCAGTCGCGGGAGGTCGGCAGGGTTCACACCGCCGATGGCCACGGCGGGCAGTGCGCTGAGCCGGGCAAGGCGGGCGAAGCCGTCAAGGCCGAGCGAAGGCGGGGCGTCCGCCTTGGTCCGGGTCGCGTGCAGCGCGCCGATGCCGACGTGGTGGACGCCTGCCGGATCCTGGGCAGCGGCGCGCAGTTCCTCGGGGGTGGCGGCGCTGAGGCCCAGGATTGCGTGCGGTCCGATCAGTTCGCGGACGGCACCCGGAGGCAGGTCCGACTGCCCGATGTGGACGCCCGACACGCGTATGCCCCCGGCTCGGGCGGCCAGGAACACATCCACCCGGTCGTTGACGATCAACGCCACGCGCCCCGGGAGGACCGCGGCCACCTCCGTGACCGTGCGCAGGAAGGCACCGCCGTCGGCGTGCTTCTCGCGGATCTGCACCGCGGTGACGCCGCCCGCCACCGCCTGGGCGACGGTCTCGGCCACGCTGCGGCCCCGGGCCGTGCACTGGGCCGCGTCCGTGACCAGGTAGACCGACAGGTCGACCGGCGTCCCCGTCACGACACGGCCGCCCGCTCGGCGATGTCGGACTCCCGCAGCGCGGCGAGCGCGTCCAGGAACTCGACGGCGAAACTGCCGGGACCGGAAGCCTTCTTCGCGGCCAGTTCGGCGGCGATCGTGTAGGCGGTGACGGCCGCCACCGTCGAGGCGAACGGGTCCTCGTCCACCGCCGCGTAGGCGGCCATCACGGCACCCAGCGCGCATCCCCCGCCCGTCACCCGGGTGAGCAGCGCGTCACCGTTGGCGATGCGGGCCGTACGCACCCCGTCGGTGATGAAGTCAACGGGGCCGGACACGGCGACCACGCCGCCGGTCGCGCCGGCCAGGCGCTGTGCCGTCTCCTCCGCCGCCTCGACGCCGTCGGAGGAATCCACTCCGCGGCCGCCATCGCCCGCTCCCGCCAGCGCGATGATCTCCGAGGCGTTGCCCCGTATCACCGTCGGCCGCAGCTCGAGGAGCTGGTGCGCCAGCGCGGTGCGCACGGGCAGCGCGCCGACCGCCACCGGGTCGAGCACCCACGGGGTGCCGGCCGGGGCGGCCGCATGCGCGGCCTCGACCATGGCGGAGCGCTGCTCGGCGTGCGGGGTGCCGAGGTTGACCAGGACCCCGGAGGCGACCTGGGCGAACGGTCCGGCCTCCCCCGGGATGTCGACCATGGCGGGCGAGGCGCCCAGCGCCAGCAGGACGTTGGCGGTGAACCCCGTCACCACCGAGTTGGTCAGGCACTGGACCAGCGGGGAGTGGGCCCGTAGGCGCGTGAGCGCCTCCGCGGCGAAGGCGGTGTGGTCGGCGGACGTCGGGGGCATGCGGTGTCGCTCCTTGGGGGGACGGACGTGTGCGGGCGCCTGCGATGGTCGGCGGTTCGGGACGTGGCGGTTCAGGGCCGCGAGCGCTGACGCAGACGCAGCGGGGTGTACACCGCGAGGGCCACGAGGAAGGCCACGTAGTACGACAGGTCCGCGCCGTGCAGGGCGTCCGCCACCGGGCCGACGTACAGCGTGGTGTCCATGAACGGCACGGCCGCGGCGAAGGCGGCCACGAACGCGACCACGGCGGGCAGGCCGGGCTGCGGCCGGTCGGTCTCGGCGGCGAGGTCGATCTCCGCGCCCGCCCGTTCCCGTGCCCGCACCAGCCAGTCGACGATGACGATCGCCACGAATCCGGGGATCCAGTAGCCGACGAACAGCAGCACGTTCTGGAAGCGGGCGGTGGTGTCGGCAGCGTGCATCCACAGCACCAGGGGGAAGCCGAGCACGGCGGCGAAAGCGGCCGCCGCCGGGCGGGGAACGCGGACGCCGACGGTCTGCAGGGCCAGGGATCCGCTGTAGTCGTTCATGGCGTTGCTGCACAGGGCGGCCAGGGCCACGGCGAGCAGCCCGAACGCCCCCAGCGGCCCACCGCCCAGCAGATCGGCCACACCTGCGGCGGTCTGGTCGGTCAGGACGGACGCGCCCCACAACCCCAGGACCTGGACGGCCACGAAGGACACCACCAGGCCCGCCAGGGTGAACCAGAACATGCGCGAGCGCGAGGTGCTCCGTGGCAGGTAGCGGCTGAAGTCGCTGGCGTACGGGGCCCAGGACAGGGACAGGCTCAGCGCGATGGTGCTGGTCAGGACGAACGCCCCGCCCCGGTCGGCGCCGTGGGCGGAGCCGGTGACCGCGGGGTGGACGCCGTCGAGCAGCTTCCAGGCGATCAGGGCGAAGGCGACGGCGAGCACGAAGGTCATGACGATCTGGAGCCGGTGGATGGCCTCGTAGCCCAGGACGCCGAGAGCGCCCTGCCCGAGCATCATGATGAGGACCCCGAGCCAGAAGGGCAGGCCGCACAGCCGCGCCAGCGCGTCCCCGCCGAAGAGCCCGATCAGCGCGTCCCAGGCGACCGAGGACAGCCACTGCAGGATGCCGGGTAGCGCGACGGCCCGGCCGAAGGCCAGCCGGGCCAGCGGCAGCTGCCCCGCACCGGTCCGGCTCCCCCAGGTGCCCAGGTAGGCGGTGGGTATCGCGCCGATCACGGTGCCGAGCACCACGGCGGTGAGCGCGGTGGCGAAGTCCAGGCCGAGGACGATGCCGATGGTGCCGGTGAACACGCCGGTCATGGTGAGGTTGGGGGCGAACCACACGGTGAACAGCCGCCCCGGTCCGCCGTAGCGGTTGCCCTCGGGGACCGGTCGTATGCCGTGTGCTTCGATCCGCAGGTCGCCGGCGGCCGCCGGCATGCGGCCGTCGAAGACGGTCTGTCGGCTGTCGGCGGGCAGACCGCCGGAAACATGCGCCAATGGCATGGAGACATCCCTCCGCCAGTACGAACTGGTTCAGGTTCGACGGGTGTGATCTCAGCCCTCGGCGGGGCACCCCGTGTCCGGTACGGGGGACAGACTAACCCGACGGCGACGCCCGGTGCGCCTGCGGGGCGCCCTCCCGCAGGGACCCGTTCGCGAGCGTTCACCCGGCGCCTGGAGGGGCGTGACGGTCACGGCGACGGCGCCCGCCACGGATCGGCGGGTTTGTGGCCCCGGTACCGCGGGCTGGGAAATAATCGGGGCATGGCATCGACGTCCAGCACCACAGAGCTGCGCCGCGAGCGGTTCCGCAGGCGGCTGCCCGCGGAACTGTCCGCTCTGCGGGGACCCGCGCACGGGACGGTCGCCCTGCCGCTGCACCTGGCCTGGTCGGGCCTGACGGAGTTCGATCTGGACCAGCCGCGGCTGCGTATGAGTTGTTACCGGACCGTCCTGGCCGAGGGCCTCCACGACGACTTGGTCCGCTACCTCGACCGGGACCTTCTCATCAAGCTCTGGCCCGTGCTTCGCACGCTGATCAGCCGCGACATCCGCGACGTCTGGGAAGCCGCCTTCAGCGAACTCCCCACTCGGGCGCCTCGAGCAGCGTGAACCTCGATCCACTGCACCGCCGGCTGCTGGCGGACGTCCTCAGCATCGGCAGTCCGTATCCCCTGGTCCTCACGGGTGGCTACGCGGTGCAGGCGCACGGCCTGGTCCAACGGCTCAGCCAGGACCTCGACGTCGCCACGGACAACAACGACCCGATGGACCAGATCGCCGCGACCGTCACCGCCGGGCTTCGCGACCGCGGCTGGCAGGTGCACGTCGTGGAAGCGGACCGCTGGCCGCACGTCCCACCGTGACCGACCCGGACAGCGGTGAGGAATGCGAGCTCGACATCCTCAAGGAAGTCCTCACCCGCCCCGCCGTGATCACCGACCACGGACCGGTCCTGTCCCTCGAAGACGTGGCGGGTACCAAGGTCCGCGCACTGGCCGACCGCGGGATCGCCCGGGACCTCATCGACGTCCGAGCCGCGGCCCACCTGTGGTCCTCGATCGAGCTCGAAGCGCTCGGCCGCCGCCACGCCCGCGACGCCTTCGACCTGGAGGACCTGCTGGCCCGCCTGGACGGCGCGGACTGGATCGACGACACCGAATTCGCCGCCTACGGTCTCACCGAGCCCGCGATCGGCGAATTGCGCCAATGGGCCCAGGGATGGGCAGACGATCTCACCGCCCGTCTCCACGACCAGCCGCTCGACGACTGACCGCCCTCAGCGACGGCAGGCTCGGTCGCGGAAACCGGACGCTTCGCCCGTGGAGGTACCGGCAGCCGTGGACCAGCCGCACGTGCGGTCCGCAGGGCCTGGCCCTGCTGGCGCTGCGCCGAAGTGTCACGCAGCGGCGCCGGCGCACCGCCGCCGGCATGACGTTCCGGCAGTTCCCGCATCCTGCCCCGCCCGCCTCTCGCGCACCGTCGGCGACGGGCCACTCGGGTGGTCCGCGGCGACACCACCACGCTGGGCGGCGCGGGTCCGGGGGCGCCGCTCCGGATCCGCGTTTAATCGCGCTCGGATCCGAAAAGCCGGGGGCTGGGAGCGCCGGCGGGCGCGGATCTCCGGGCCAGGCCTCACAGCGCTTGAGGGAGATTGCCATGAGCGGCACCACGACCTTGCCGGCACCGTCCGGTCCCTACCTGGGCAAAGGGTTGCTGCCCGCAGACTTCTACGCCTACGAGGAACTGCTGTCGGACCGGGAACGGGAGAAGGTCGAGTCCGTCCGCGAGTTCCTCCGCACGCAGGTCGCCCCGATCGTCGACGACTACTGGGCCCGGGCCGAATTCCCCTTCCAGTTGGTCGAAGGCTTCGGGAGGCTCGGGCTGGTGGACTGGGCCGACCCGGAATCGACGGGATCCAGGCCGAGCAACCTCTTCGCGGGTCTCATGGCCTTGGAGCTCGCCCATGCCGACGCGTCGGTGGCGACGTTCTTCGGCGTGCACACGGGTCTGGCCATGGGCACCATCCTCGCCTGCGGCTCCGAGGAACAGCAGCGGAAGTGGCTGCCGGCGATGAGCCGCTTCGAGAAGATCGGCGCCTTCGGGTTGACCGAGCCGCACGGCGGCTCCGACGTCGCCGGCGGGCTGCAGACGACCGCCCGCCGCGACGGCGACGGATGGATCCTCGACGGCGCGAAGCGGTGGATCGGCAACGCGACGTTCGCCGACCTGGTCGTCATCTGGGCCCGCGACGTCGAGACCCGTCACGTGCTGGGCTTCGTCGTGGAGAAGGACACGCCCGGGTTCACCGCGACGAAGATCGAGAACAAGATGGCGCTGCGGATCGTGCAGAACGCCGACATCGTGCTCGACGGCTGCCGGGTTCCGGAGACCAACCGGCTGCAGAACGCGAACTCGTTCAAGGACACAGCGGAGATCCTGCGCCGGACCCGCAGTGGGGTGGCGTGGCAGGCGGTGGGCATCATGTTCGGCGCTTACGAGATCGCCCTGGAGTACGCCAAGCAGCGGGAGCAGTTCGGCCGGCCCATCGGAGGCTTCCAGCTGATGCAGGACCTGCTGGTGAAGATGCTCGGCAATGCCACGGCGTCGTGCGGGATGGTGACGCGGCTGGCCCAGCTGCAGGACGCCGGGGTGTACCGGGACGAGCAGTCCTCGCTGGCGAAGGCCTACTGCACCGTGCGGATGCGGGAGACCGTGGGATGGGCGCGCGAACTGCTGGCCGGCAACGGCATCATCCTCGACTACAAGATCGGCCGGTTCGTCGCCGACGCCGAGGCCATCTACTCGTACGAGGGCACGCGCGAGATCCAGACCCTCATCGTCGGGCGTGCCGTGACCGACGGCCTGAGCGCTTTCGTGAGGTGACCAAGTTGACCACCGAATCCGTGTTCACCGGGCTGAAGGTCCTCGACGCATCGAGCTTCATCGCGGCACCGGCCGCGGCCACCATGCTCTCCGACTTCGGAGCCGACGTCATCAAGATCGAGCCGCCGGGGAACGGCGATCCCCAGCGGCGGCTGGGCTCCGTACCGCCCAGTCCCCAGGCACGGGCCAACTACAGCTGGCACCTCGCCAACCGCAACAAGCGTGGCATGGTGATCGACCTGAAGTCCCCGGCGGCCACCGGGATCCTCAAGCGCCTCGTCGAGTGGGCCGATGTGGTGATCACCAACTTCCCGCACGGCACCCGCGAGAGACTGCACCTCGGCTACGACGAGGTCGCGGGCTGGAACCCGCGGGTCGTCTACGCCGACATCACAGGCTTCGGTGACACCGGCCCCGACGCCGGGCAGCCGGGCTTCGACCTGACCGCCGCCTGGTCGCGCAGCGGGCTGCTGGCCTCCACCCGGGACGCGGGAGCACCGCCGACGGTGCCGGTCTGGGGCAGCGGCGACTACATGTCGGCGATCGCCGTCTACGCGGCGATCGTGACCGCCCTGTACCGCCGTGAGCGAACGGGACAAGGGGCCAGTGTCGGGACGTCGCTGCTCGCCACGGGCGTCTGGGCCACGGGAACCCTGGTGGCCGGCGCACTCGCCGGCGGCACGTCCTTCGAGCTGCACGACCGGAAGGCGCCGGCGAATCCGCTGGTCAACCCCTACCGGACCGCGGACGGCGAGTGGTTCATGCTGGTGGCGTCTCCCCCGCACTGGCCGGGACTGACGCGGGCCATCGGGCGCCCCGAGCTGCTCGAGGACCCGCGTTTCGCCGACGTCGAGGGTGTCCTCGAGAACGCCGCCGCGCTCAGCGAACTGCTCGACGCCGATTTCCGCGCGCGGCCCTTCGCCCACTGGAAGGACGCCCTGGGACGAGAACGCGTCACCCACAGCCTCATCCAGACCCCTGAGGAGGCCGCGCAGGACCCGCAACTGCGCGCGAACGACATCGTGGTGCCGCTGGAAGGAGTCACCGGGCTCACGGAAACCATCAGCAGCCCGGTCAACCTGCGAGGAGTGCCGAAGGTGCCGGCGAAACGTGCGCCGGACCTGGGCGAGCACACCGACGAGATCCTCACCGAGCTGGGATTCGGCCCCGCCGAGATCGCCGAACTGCGCGCCCAGGGAGCGATCCCCGGCGGGACGGAAACGAAGGCGCCGCGGTGAGCGGGGCATCAGCGTACGGGCCCCGATCCCTCGGGCTCGGCACCGAGCACCAACTGGTCCACGTGATCTACCGCAACGGCGCCCGGTACCTGGTGCAGGCATGGACGGAGAGGGCGACGCTCGCCAAGAGCGCAGCCGTCGCTGCTACAAGCCGTGGTGGGTACGCTCCAGGCGGCAATCCTTTGTCTGACTCCTGCTCCGGAAGCAGACGGAGCTCTGGCGTGAGGGCGTGAAGCTGGCGGGGCGCAGGCGCCTGGCGCCTGCCCCGACCCAAGCTCCCGCGTAGTAGAGCGGCCGCGCCGCGGACAGGGGAGGTACGTCGGCGGGGCCGCGTACGGCGCCCGCCCGGTACTCACCACGTAACTGGGCGAGCTGCTGGGGGCCTAGGGGCTGCGCTCCGCATGGGCAGGGATCAGTAGATTCCAGCCGATGCCGGAGCAGTCCTTCGGGACAGGAGGGAAGGTGTGTCCCTCCACGTCTGTGCTGGTGAAGCGATGGCCCTGGCCGCAGGTGCATTCGTAGATGCCGCTGACCGGGACCCTCTTTCCGGGGAGATTCACGCGGGTTTTCTCGTCCATCACGTCCTCCTCGCCGACCGGGGCCTGAATGGAGCAGGCCCCGGTCCGCAAGGCGCTGACCACCGAGAGGGGGAGCCCCTCGGGGCGCCGCCCGGTCGGGGGGCGAAGCGGGCGGCGCCGGCAGATCGCCTTACCTCGCACACGTCGCCGAAACCTCCTAGGCGGGAACATCTACAGCTCCGGGAGGCTGTGATCCGCATGCGGCAGCGGACGAGGCCGTCCTCAGCAGGTCGAGCAGCATGCTGCTTCCGTCGGTCGCGCGGGCCTGAATCCGGGCGCGAACGGGGGCGACCTGGTCGACGGGGCCGGTGAGGACGATGTCGACGGCGTCGTAATCGGGCGGTGGAAAGAGGTCGTTTTCGACAGTGCTCAAAGCGTGTCAACGGTTCGTACTGGGCGGCGGGGCCGGGGCGGTGGCCACTCGAGGGAGTGGCGCCGGCTGGGCTGTGCCGCTCCCCCGCCATCAGCGCCGCCACTGGCGCTCCCACCAGCCCACAGCGAGTGCGTCCAGGCCTGCACCTGATGCTGCAGACACTGCAGCACTCGCGGGCACACGGCACGGACCGGTGCCCGCGGGCGCCACATGCGCCTGCGGTTGTGCGCGAACGGTGCGGAGAGCAGAGTGCCGGCGCTTGTGGCAGGCGCCGACTGCCGTCGTAGTCTGAACTTGTCCGTCCGGCCGGATCAGGCCCTACGGGGCCGATTAAGGCCGGGCGGGCCCGTCACCACACGTCGGGGCCGCCGCCGCGCCACTCGATGACGTCGGGGTCGGCGATGTCGAACCAGGCGGGATCGAAGCCGGCAAGCCAAAGGAACTGCTCCAGTTCTGTCATGTCGCGGGCAGTTCCGAAGTAGACCCCGTTGATCGTTACTCGGCGGCCGTCCACGGGCGGAAGGACGATGACGGACGGCTCCTTGGCAGGCATATGTCCAGCGTGTCTCGCGCGGAACGCGGGTGCATGCTGGACGTGTTGACCGACGGCGTCTCCCGCCGCTTAGAAACCGACTCCGGACCCGGCGGCATCTTGGTCGTGTGCCGCGCCGAGGCGTGCGACAAGCGGGCACCGAGCGTGTTGGCTGCGGCGGCGGGCAGCACGCTGGACCCATCGACCAGGTGACGGAGCGGCCCCTCCGAAAGCCCCGGAAGGAAGCGACGGGGACCGCGTCTTCGAGCCCATCCGGCCAGCCGCGTGGACCACTTGCATGGCCAGGCAGGCGAAAAGCGACCCCGCCCCGAGGGCTGACTCCGTTCCGCATGGGCAGGGCCGGTGTACCACTGGGAGCGGGCGCAGGTGCCGGACGGGGCCGTTTCGGCCTCCGCCCCTCGGCTGCGGGTATCGGTAGTCGGCGGCATGTACGGACTGCCTGGGGGGGTACGTGGTCAGGTGCGGCTGGGGGTCCGAGTCCGGCGTGAGCCGCGGCACTGTGCGGAGAACCTGACCGCGGCCCTGCGGGAAGACCTCATCATGACCGCCCCGGGCATGGTTCGTTCGTCGACGAGACGGCCACCGAGAGCTGATCCCGCTGGCTCGACACGCTGGCCAGCCGTACAGTCGAACGTGTGAGCGACTTGCCGCCTGATGCTGAGCGGCTGCGGGTAATCCGGTTGTACCTGCAGTTGCAGATCGACGCGGTCGACGCGAAGATCCGCGAGGTCGAGGAGAGGGAGCCTCGACCCGCTGCCGCTGCTACGCCACCGAAGCAGGAGAAGTCGCACGCCAAGGACGGGATCGGCTGGCGCCTCCAGCACATACCCAAGGGCGGGTCCCTCCACGGTGTGATCCACCGCGGCGACTGCCCGGACGCGGTCGGCGGCTGGCTCAGCCCCCGCGAGGTGGAGATCGCCCTCGGCATGCCCGACGTCGAGGCCTGCCCCCGCTGCCACCCCGCGCGCACCGCAGCCAGGGCCTGAAGACACGAAAGCGCCCCCCGCCGTTCCGAAGGACAGCCGGGGCGGCCCAGTGCTGGAGAGAGCGGCGCCTGCCACGCCCGTGAGGGCGCGACGGCCGGCAGTGGCCTTCAGGGCGCTCGCACACCCTGACGGCCTTCCACTTGCGGACCGCACATCTGGTCCTACCGCCATGCGTGGGTGCGCTGGACGCACGCGGCGACGACGTCTTTGAGGCTGCCGTTGCGCTCCAGCAGTTCGCGCTGGGCCATCGCGCCGTTTCCTGCCCTGAGTAACGCGGTGAGCGCGTCGCGGGCTGTGGGCAGGTCTCCGTTGTCGTCCAGTGAGTCGTGGACGTGGTCGAGCAGCGCCCGCAACGCCTCTTCGGCCGGCACCGGCTCCATGGTGAGAGGGTGCACGAGCTTTCCGGTCAGGCCGGAGCGTGCGGCCTGCCAGCCAGCCGCAGGAAGCCGACGGGGTGGCCGGCGACGGGGGTGCCGTTCCGCCAGTCGCGGGCGGCGGTGTCGACGAGCGAACGGATCAGTGCGCGAGAAGCCCCGTAGTGGAGGCGTCCAGGCAGACGTCGGCGATTCTGATCTCCACCGTCGGGTAGGTACGGGACAGCCTGGCGTCGGAGTAGATCATGCCTTCGTCCCGGAGCGCCCCAGTGGCCACCATGGTGCGCACCAGGGCGTGGTAGCGAGCGGCGGACCCGAAGGGCTCCACGGGAGCGGCCGACGGCCGTCTGCCCCATACACGGCTTCGGTAACTGGCGTAGCCACTGTCCTGCCCCTGCCAAAAGGGCGAATTGGCGCTCAGTGCCGGCGGCAGCCAGGGGCGGATCCGGTCCAGAACGGCCACGCCCTCCTCGTCGGAGCCCACCGATACGTGGACATGGCAACCGCAGGTCAGCTGCTCGTCAGCGGTCAACCCCCCATGCCGTCCCTGCCTCAGGCAAAGCCATCAGCATGTCGTCTCCTCAAGCGAAAGAGGCGTTGTTGATCCCGCGTCTTCCCGGTCGGTGGCGGCACATGCCGCTCCTCAGGGCAGCGGCGTGCCGCCCGTGGCGTTGACGGCCTCCGCGGTGATGTAACTCGCGCGCTGGGAGGCGAGGAAGACGTACGCCGGGGCCATCTCGGCGGGCTGGGCGGGGCGGCCCAGCGGGGACTGCTTCCCGAACTCGGTGGTGTCCGGGAGGGTCGCCGGGATCAGGGGGGTCCACACCGGCCCTGGGGCCACCGCGTTGACGCGGATCCCCTGGGAGGCGACCATCTGGGCCAGTCCCTGGGTGAAGTTGACGATTCGCCCTTGGCGTGGAAGATCGCGGCTGGGAACGACGCACAGATTCACGCGACGAGCGAGTGCCTGAAGCAGATCGGCGAGGTGTTCGTCCAAGTGGTGGGTTCCCTGGCGCTAGGACTTGTCCGGGCGATCATGTGCGGAGCCAGATGGCGAGTGCTGCTGCGGTGGCGGTGCCGAGGTAGACGTAGCCGCGCTTGTCGTATCT
>NZ_JBEXSX010000037.1:0-92562 GCF_040613835.1 Streptomyces sp. NPDC006207
CGGGGCCGGGGCGCGCCCCTGCCGCGCGCGTCAGTCGGGCTCCCCGGTCCGCGCGGGACGCGCGGGGGCGCCGAGGGGGGCGGCCAGCCCGCTGAGGGCCGTCTCGAGGCTGCGCAGGTGCTCCAGGGCCCGATCGGCGTGCGGGTGCGGTCCCGCGGCGTCCCCGGTGGCCGTTCCGGGCGCCGGAGCACCGCTCCCGGCCGTACCCGGGGGCACCAGGCGCCGGACGGCGATCTCGACCCGGTGGCAGGCCGCAGTGAGGCGCTCGTCATGGCAGGCCGACGGGTCGGCCACGACCTCCGCGAGGCCGCGGACCTGACGGGCGCACTCGTCGAGCAGGGCGAGGACGGTACGGGCCCGGGCCTTGCGGTGCCGCATCGGGCTGAGCGGGTGCACCAGCGGGGCGACGGCGGCCCGCACCCGTTCCAGGAGGACGTCGAGGTCCGCCACGTGGCGGGCCAGGTCGTCGCCCGGGCCGCCGGCGAGGTGACGGGCGGCCTCGCCGGTGAAGTCGTGGACCGCGTGCAGCGCGCGGCGGATCCAGGCGTCGGTCGCCGCGTGCGTGGTCACCGGCAGCACCACCAGGACCGCGACGGCCGCGCCCAGGGCGCCGACGGCGGTCTCCCCCAGCCGCAGCGCCAGCAGCCCGGGGTGGAGGATGCCGAGCAGGCCGTAGAGCAGCCCCGCCATCACCGTCACGAAGAACATCATCCAGCTGTACGAGACCGGGGCGGTGTAGAAGATCCCGAAGACGCAGACGGCGACCAGTGCGGCGGTCGGCGCGGGCGCCCCGTGCAGCGGGAGCGCCACCGCGAGCCCGGCGACGATGCCGGTGACGGTGCCCAGGACGCGGCGGAAGCCCCGCACGAGGGTCTCGCCCCGCGAGGCGGTGTTCACGAAGATCCACCAGGCGGTGCCGACCGCCCAGTACCAGCGGTCCTCGGACAGCGCCTGGCCCACCGCCACCGCGATCCCGCCCGCGAGCACCGCCTGGAACGCCTGCCGGGTCGTCGGACGGCGCAATCCCCGGGACTGGGGCAGGACGACGGCGGGCGCCGGGACGGCCCCCCGCTCGTAGCACCACAGGCCGAAGCGGACGAGGGCCGCGCAGCCCAGCCCGAGGCCCACGGCCCCGTACAGCTCCGGCAGCAGTCCAGGACCGGCCCGCAGGAACTGGGCGATGAAGAACATCATGAACGCGAAGACGCCCAGGGCGTGCCCGCGCGCCCCCCAGCGCCGGGCGTAGACCCCGGCGAAGACCACCGCGAGGAAGGCCGCGTCCCGTGCGCCCGGGTACGGATGCAGCCAGGCGGCCAGCGCGAGGACGGGGAAGCCCACCGCGGGCATCAGCGCGGTCGTCGCGGCCTGCCGGGCCGGCCCGGGGTCGGTGACGACGAACAGCGCCAGCAGCGCGGCCAGACCGCCGACCACGGCGGCGGGCAGCGGCAGCCCGGCCGCCGCCACGGCGGCGACCGCCCCCGCGATGCCCAGGACCGCGCGCGAGGCGCTGCGCAGCCGTGCGCGTCCCGGGTCCGGTGCGATGAACATGTGCCCCACCACGTGCCCGCCCTGCCCCTCGTTCGTGCCGCGGTGCGTGTCCGCGCATGGAAAAGGCGCTGCGGGGCCTCGTACCTCCCGCAACGCCAGCGTCGCCTCCAGGAAAACATCCTCAGGGCCCTTGGCTCAAGCGAGCCCCGTTCCACTGGGCCATTGGCCCGGCCGTCGATCGCGCGGCCAGGGCGGGGCCGGACCACTGGCTCATGCCGAAACGCCCATTCGGCGTATATTGATGTGAAAGGCGGACGTATTGACGCGAAAAGTCGATCCCGCCTTTTAACGGCGCCTGACGAACCAACTCACCGGATCCGCCCCAGGAGGGGCTCGAGTCGTACCCGACCCGTCCGGAGGAGGACGCGATGAGGGACGTGGCGAGCGAGCGGGACGTGGACCGTCCCGGAACCATCGAGCGGGTCGTGACACTCGACGTCAACGGCCGGTCGTACACCCTTCGCCTGGACACCCGGGTCACACTGCTGGACGCGCTGCGCGACCGGCTGGGCCTGACGGGCACGAAGAAGGGCTGTGACCAGGGAGCCTGCGGCGCGTGCACGGTCCATCTCGACGGCAGGAGAGTGCTGTCCTGCCTGACACTGGCCGCCCAGGCCGAGGGCCGGGCGATCACCACCATCGAGGGCGTCGGCGGCGCGGACGGACCGCACCCGGTACAGCGGGCCTTCATGGACCACGACGGCTTCCAGTGCGGCTTCTGCACCCCCGGCCAGATCATGTCCGCGGTGGCGCTGATGGCCGAGGGCAGGACCGGCTCCGACGAGGAGATCCGGGAGTTCATGAGCGGCAACCTGTGCCGCTGCGGTGCCTATCCCAACATCGTGGCCGCGATCCGCGAAGCGGCGTCCGGGGGAGGTTACGATGCGCACCTTTGAGTACGTGCGGGCGACCGACGCCCAGGAGGTCGTACGGCTGCTGGCGGAGGACCCGGCGGCCTCCTGCCTCGCGGGCGGCACGACCCAGCTGGACCTGATGAAGGACGGGGTCCTGGAGCCGCCGACGCTGATCGACATCACCCGGCTCCCGCTGCACGGCATCGAGCGGCGCGGCGAGTCGCTCCACGTCGGGGCGCTGGCCACGATGGAGGAACTGGCCGCCGACGCCACGGTCGCCGAGCGGCTGCCCGTGGTGCGCGAAGCCCTCCTGATGGGCGCCTCGGTGCAGCTGCGGAACATGGCCACCATCGGCGGCAACCTGCTGCAGCGCACCCGCTGCCGCTACTTCCGCGACCCCATGGTGCTCGAGTGCAACAAGCGCGCACCGGGCACGGGCTGCGCGGCCGTGCAGGGCGCGGCCAGGATGCACGCGGTGCTCGGCGTGAACGAGAACTGCATCGCGCTGCACGCCTCCGACCTCGCCGTCGCCCTGGTGGCGCTCGACGCGGTCGTGCACGTCCAGGGGCTGTCGGGCCGGCGCAGCGTCCCCCTCACGGAGTTCTACGTCACGGCCGACGAGGGTCCGGAACGGGAGAACGTCCTGGAGCACGCCGAGCTGATCACCGAGGTCGAGATCCCGCTCCCGCCGCCGTCCGCCCGCTCGGGTTACCTCAAGGTCCGCGACCGGATGTCGTACGAGTTCGCCCTGACCTCGGCCGCGGTGGTGCTCGTCGTGGAGGACGGCACGATCCGTCAGGCCCGGGTCGGGCTGGGCGGGGTGGGCTCGAAACCCTGGCGGGCCTACGAGGCCGAGCACGTGCTGACGGGCGCTCCGGCCACGTCGGCGACCTTCCTGGACGCGTCCGAGGCGACGATGCGCGACGCCTGGACCGTGCCCGGCACGGCGTTCAAGGTGCCGTTGGCCCGCCGGACCCTCGTCCGCGAGCTGCAGACAGTGTCAGGAGTGACGGCATGAGCACGGTCGAGAGCAGGCCGTTGGTCGGTGCGGGCGTCAACCGGGTCGACGGACCGCGCAAGGTCACCGGCGCCGCCCCCTACCCGATGGACTTCAACGTCCACGGCCAGGCCTACGGCGCCCTGGTGCAGAGCACCATCGCCGCGGGCCGGATCGTCCGCATGGACACCGAGGAGGCCGAACGCTCGCCCGGCGTGATCGCGGTGCTCACCCACGAGAACGCCCCGCAGGTCGGCACCGGCCCCACGACGGTGCTCGGTCAGTCGCCGCCCGCCCCCCTGCGCAACGACCGGATCATGCACCACGGGCAGCACATCGCCTTCGTCGTGGCCGAGACGCCGGAGCAGGCCGCCGCCGCGGCGCGGCTGGTGCACGCCGAGTACGAGGCCGGTGAGCCGCTGCTGGACCTGCAGGACCCGAGGGCGCAGCATGTGGTCGACCCGTGGAAGATGGACCACTCGCGCGGCGACGTGGCCGCCGCCCTGGAGGCCGCCGACGTCATCGTGCGCGGCACCTACCTCACGGCGGACAACACCAACAACCCGCTCGGGCTGTTCGCCACGCTGGCCGTGTGGGAGGAGGACACCCTCACCGTCCACGACACCAGCCAGTGGCCGTCGATGGTGCGCACCACCTTGTCCATGGTCTTCGGCATCCCCGAGAGTTCGGTTCGGGTGCTGGTGCCCTACGTCGGCGGCGGCTTCGGCGCCGGGCTGCGGGCGTGGCCGCACGTGATCCTCACCGCCATGGCCGCCCGGTCGACCAAGCGCCCGGTCAAGCTCGTGCTGACCCGGCCGCAGATGTTCACCTCCGTGGGGCACCGTCCCAGCGGTGTGCAGTGGCTCAGCATGGGCGCCACGCGCGACGGCGACCTGGTCGCCCTCGACCACCGCAGCCTCAGCTCGCTGAGCATGGAGGACAACGACTTCGAGCCGTTCTCCCACGGGACCTCGTTCGCCTACCGGTGCCCGAACGTGATCACCCGGGACCAGCAGGCCAAGCTCAACATCGCCGTACCGACGTCGATGCGCGCCCCGGCCGAGGCGCAGGGCAGCTTCGCGCTGGAATCGGCCCTCGACGAATTGGCGTACACCCTGCGCATGGACCCGCTGGAGCTGCGGATCCGCAACCACACCGAGGTCGACCCGCGCAACGGGCTTCCCTGGTCCGGGAAGGCGATCCTGGAGTGCTACGAGGCCGGCGCGCGGCGCTTCGGCTGGGCCGACCGGAACCCGGAGCCGCGGTCCATGCGCGACGGCAACTGGCTCGTCGGCTACGGAATGGCGAGCGCGATGTTCCCGTACTTCGCGACGCCGTGCATGGCCGAGGCGACCGTCAACCGCGACGGCAGCGCGTTCGTGCGCAGCGCGGCGACCGACATCGGCACCGGCACGTACACCGTGATGGCCCAGCTGTCCGCCGAGGAACTGGGCCTGCCCCTGGACAGGGTCCGCTTCGACCTCGGCGACTCCGACATGCCCGACTCGATGATGGCGGGTGGCTCCGGCCTGACCGGCGCGCTCGGCAACGCCGTTCACGACGCCTGCCGCAAACTCGTGGGCCTGTTCGCGGACCTCGCGCGCGGGGACGCCGACTCCCCACTGCTGGGCGCCTCCCCCGAGGACGTCGAGGCTTCCGGCGGCAGGGTGCACCTGGTGGGCCGCCCGGACCGCGGGGAGTCGTACGCGGACATCCTCTCCCGGCACGAGCTGCCCCAGCTGACGGCGACCGGGAGCAGCACGCCCCCGGACCCGGCCGCCATCGGCATGTCCCCGGCCGGGGCATACGGCGCGAAGTTCGTCGAGGTACGCGTCGACGCCGACCTCGGCCTCGTCCGGGTCGCCCGGGTGGTGTCCGCGATCGACGGCGGCCGCATCCTCAACGAGAAGACCGCCAGGAGCCAGATCATCGGCGGGACGGTCGGCGGGATCGGCATGGCCCTGTTCGAGGACACGGTCACCGACCCGCGCACCGGCCGCATCGCCAACGGGACCTTCGCCGACTACCTCGTCGCCGTGAACGCCGACATCCCCGAGCTGGACGTGCTCTTCGTCGGCGAGCCCGACCGCGGCACACCGACCGGCACCAAGGGCGTCGGCGAGGTCGGCCTGGTCGGCATCGCACCCGCCATCGCCAACGCCGTGTACCACGCCACCGGAAAGCGCATCCGCGAACTGCCGATCACCATCGACGCCCTCCTCTGAGCGGTGCGAGGCAGCGTCCCGTGCCCGCCGACGAGCTGGACGCCCGTATCCTGGCGCTGCTGCTGGAACAGCCGCGCACCAGCGTCCGCGAGTACGCCCGCATCCTGGGTGTGGCGCGCGGGACCCTGCAGGCGCGGCTCGACCGGCTGGAACGGGACGGGGTGATCACCGGGTACGGCCCGCGGCTGTCGCCCGAGGCCCTGGGGTACCGGGTGCTGGCCTTCGTCCACCTGGAGGTGACCCAGGGCCATCTGGACGCCACGGGCGCGGCCCTGGCCGCCGTACCCGAGATCATCGAGGCGTTCTCGATCACCGGCGGCGGCGACCTGCTCACCCGGGTGGTCGCCCGGGACGCCGCGCACCTGGAGGACGTGATCCAGCGTCTGGTCCAGGTGCCGGGTGTGGTGCGCACCCGCACGGAGGTCGCGCTGCGCGAGCGGGTGCCGCAGCGGATGCTGCCGCTGGTACGGGAGGTCGGCCGGGACGCCGCGGCCGGGCGCACGCCGTGATCGCCGGCTTGGCATGCTGGGAGCCATGACGCTCCCCGCGGTGATATTCGACCTCGACGGCACCCTCGTGGACAGCGAGCCCAACTACTTCGAGGCGGGCCGCCGGCTGCTGGCCGCGCACGGCGTGGACGACTTCACCTGGGAGCAGCACCGGCGTTTCATCGGCATCGGCACCAAGGAGACGCTGGAGACCCTCCGCGAGGAGTACGGCCTGTCGGCCTCCGTCCAGGAGCTGCTGGACGGCAAGAACCGGCTCTACCTGGAGCTGGCCCGCGGGGCCACGGACGTGTTCCCGCGGATGCGCGCGTTCGTCGAACTGCTGGCGAAGGCCGGGCATCCCATGGCGGTGGCCTCGGGCTCGTCGCGCGAGGCGATCCAGGCGGTGCTGGCGGGCACCGGGCTGGACGCCAGCCTGACGACCGTGGTCTCGGCGGAGGAGGTCGGCCGCGGCAAGCCCGCCCCGGACGTGTTCCTGGAGGCGGCGGCCCGGCTCGACGTGGACCCGGCGGACTGCGTGGTCGTCGAGGACGCGCCACCCGGCGCGGAGGCGGCGCACCGGGCGGGCATGCGCTGCGTCGCCGTCCCCTACCTGGCCGCGCAGGCCGACGATCCCGCCTTCGCGACCGCCGGCCTGCTGGTGCGCGGAGGGCAGGACGCCTTCGACGCCCGGGCGGTCATGGACTGGCTGACGGGCTGACCGCGCTCCCCGGGTGACGCCCGGCACCCGCATGGTGCGCCGGCAACCCTGCGGTTAATGGTCGTGCACGGCTTCGCCCGGCGCCCCGACCGCCGTGGCGGCAGCAGGAGGCGGCGGACCCCGTGAAGCGGCCCCTGACGATCATCGGCGAGGAGTCGGAACGCCCCCCACGACCGGCCGCCCGTGTCGAAAGCCGTGCTGCTCGACGGCATGTCCCCGGAGCACGTCGCTCTGCCCGCCCGGCACGATGTCTCGGCCCGCTGTCGCCTGGGCGTACCTGCCGGCCACCGGGTCGTCGACCTCAACCGGTGCCAGGGATACGCGCAGTGCGCGTTCCTCACCCCGACATGTTCGAACTCCATCGCGAGGAGACGCTCTTCTACGACACCGGGCCCCCCGAGGAGCAGCGCGACCGGGCGGCGTGCGCCGCCGCTTCGTACCTCGTTCAGGCGATCCTGATGGTGGACGTCTCCTTCTGGGACCGCACCATCTGCGTGTCGCCTGCGACGGGGGGCGGCCCGTCTGACCGGTTCCCTGGGTGGTGGGCGCCGCCAGTGGGGAAGATGGTGGCGTGGGGAGATACGGACGTCCGGACCGCAGAACGGGACTTGTGTGCGGCGCGGTGTTCCTGGGCTCCATCGCGGCGGCATGGGCCCTCTACGTGGCAGCCGGCCAGAGCGCCGTCGTGGGAGCAGTGGGAGTCCCCGTCATCGTCGGCGTCCCAGCGCTGTACATGGCGGGCAAGGCGATGCAGGGGGACCGTTCCGACACCGCGTTCACGCTGTCGATCGACGAGGTCACGGAACGCCTCGCGCAAGACACACGGAGATTCTGGTCCGATGAGGCCCACCGGCGGGGCCTCATCGACCCCGTTCCGCTACCGGTGCCATGGGATGCCGCTGACGAGCACTTGGTGACGGACTGGGACCGGATCGCGCGGGAGGCCGCGGAATGGCGCCGGCCGGCGAGTTCGGAGAGTCCCCACGCGACCAGGCTGTGCGGCACCGGCAACCAGGTCGCCGACATCCTCGCCGGGATTCCGACGAGGCGTCTGGTCGTCCTGGGCGACAAGGGAGCGGGCAAGACCACGCTGCTCATCAGGTTGGCACTGCGGCTGACAGCAGATCGGGGCGGATCCGGGGAGCAAGTGCCCGTGCTGCTGCCGCTTGCCGACTGGTCCGGCAGGGACGGGCGATTCCTGGACTGGGTGGTCGACCAGATCGGCGAGCAGTTCTCCGATCTCAAGCGCCCGTACGGCGGAGCGGCGGGCTCACAGAGCTGCGCACGGCAACTGGTCGACGAACGCAGGGTCATGCTCCTGCTCGACGGCCTCGACGAGATCCCGGAGTCCCGGCGACGCACGGCGATCACGCGGATCAACGACGACCTGGACTTCTTCGCCGGTGTCGTACTGACCAGCCGTACCACGGAGTACCGGGAGACCGTCGGGCCCACGACCCGCAACCCGGTGCGGCTCAGGGGGGCAGCGGGCATCGAGCTGGGCCCTGTGGCCTTGGGTGACGTGAAGAAGTACCTGACCGACGCAGCGGGCGGGGAAGCTGCCGCAGAGGACCGCTGGCGCAGCGTGCTGGTGGAGATGGACCACGACGGTTCCGGCGTGAACGGGGCGTTCAGGTCCCCGCTCATGGTGAGCCTCGCCGTCGCCGTATACCGGCTGGAGCACGACGACCTCGACGGCGCCGGTCGAGGTCCTGACGAACTGTGCCGCCGGTCCCGTCAGCAGGTCGAACGGCACCTGCTGGCCGAGCTGATCCCCACGTTGTACCGCCCGCACCGCGACCGTTCGCAACGCTGCCTGTGGACGCGCCACCCAAGACAACTGACGAAGGTCAGAAAGTGGCTCGCCTTTCTCGCCCAGCGGCTCACCCCGCACGGGGGCCACGCACCAGACCGGGCCTGGTGGTACCTGGAGGACGCCGTGTCGACGCGGCTCGTAGGCGCCGTCATCGGCAGTACGACGGCGCTGTTCACCGGGACCATGGCCGCGCTCGCGGCCGCCGCCGTCACCGCCCCCGGAAGCGACCGCACCGCCTGGCTCTGGACCGCGGCGGGTGTCGGCATCATGTCAGGCGTGGCAGCCGGTACGGTCTCCGGCTCCGAGGACGCAGTGGAGCTCGGAGCGCGCCTGACGGTCCTGGGCAGGACGGGTGAAGGCATCGCCTATGTGTTCACCATCTGGGCGCCCGCGATGGTGGTGCGCTCCTGCCTCGCTGTACGGGGGCGCCTTCCCTGGAGGCTTTCGCGGTTCCTGAAGGACGCGCACATGCACCACGGGGTACTCCGCCGGTCAGGCCAGGCCTACGAGTTCCGCCATGCGGAGCTGCAGCGACAACTCACCCCGTAACCCGGAGCGGAGCGCTGGAGCGGCTCACGCCAGGAAGCTCAGCCGGACCTGGCGCCGTGGGTTGTCGCGGTTGGTGTCGACCAGGACGACGGACTGCCAGGTGCCGAGCTCCAGCCGGCCGCCGATCACCGGGAGCGTGGCGTGCGGCGGGACGATGGCGGGCAGCACGTGGTCGCGGCCGTGGCCGGGGCTGCCGTGGCGGTGGCGCCAGCGGTCGTCGGCGGGGAGCAGGTCGTGGAGCGCGGCCAGCAGGTCGTCGTCGCTGCCCGCGCCGGTCTCGATGACGGCGATCCCGGCGGTGGCGTGCGGGACGAACACGTTGAGCAGCCCGTCGCGTCCGTGGGCGACGTCGTCGAGGAAGTCGGCGCAGGCGCCGGTCAGGTCGTGGACCGTCTCCCGGCTGCCGGTGGTGACGTCGAGGGTGCGGGTGGAGAAAGCGTCGGCCATGTGACCATGGTGGCCCACCCGGGAGCCCGCCGCGTGGCGGGGGTGGCGCGGGCGTTCCGAGGGTCGAGACGCCGTTGACGCCATGTGGACGGCATGGCTACGGTCGTAGACATGTCGCGTCCCGTTCTGCTCACCACGCGCGGTCACATCGACCTGTTGCGGGTGGCCTCCGCCGCCTGTCGCCGCGGCTGCTGACGCTTCCCCACCTCTTGGTGTGCCTTTCCCGCACGCCGTTTCCGTGCGCCTTTTCGGGCCCTCCCCGCACCGCCCCGTCCGCGTTCCCGTGACGAGTCGTAGCGCCAGCGCCTGCGCCTGACCGGTTTCGCGGACGCGGGGGCGTGCGCGCCCGCTCACCGCCTCCCCGACGTGGAGCCTTCCCATGAGCATCAGCAAAGCGCCACCGGACATTTCCGCCATGTCAGCCGACGTCCCACCTGACGCCGCCCCTTCCGTCGTCCCTTCCACGACCGTTCCCGAACTGCGCCCCGTGGTACCCGTCTCCGCCCGCCGCCGCTCACTGCCCCGCTGGCTGCGGCGGACCACGGGGCCGCTGCTCCTGCTCGCGGTGTGGCAGTCGCTCAGCACGACCGGTGTGCTGCGGCCGGACGTCCTGGCCTCGCCGGGCACCATCGCCGGCACGGCGGCCGACCTCGTGACGAACGGTCAGCTGACCTCCGCCATGGCGGTGTCGCTGCAGCGCGTGGTGATCGGGCTGCTCCTCGGCGGTGCGGCCGGCATCGCCCTGGCCCTGCTGTCAGGGCTGTCCCGCTTGGGCGAGGACCTGGTCGACGCCAGCGTGCAGATGCTGCGCGCGGTGCCGTTCGTCGGCCTGATCCCGCTGTTCATCATCTGGCTCGGCATCGGCGAGGCACCGAAGGTCACCCTCATCGCGCTCGGCGTCGCCTTTCACCTCTACCTCAACGTCTACGCGGGGATCCGCGGCGTCGACGAGCAACTGATCGAGGCGGGCACCTCGCTCGGCCTGTCGCGCTGGGGGCTGGTCCGGCACGTCGTGCTGCCGGGCGCGCTGCCCGGCGCGATGACGGGGCTGCGCTACTCGCTCGCGACCGCGTGGCTCGCGCTGGTCTTCGGGGAGCAGATCAACGCCTCCGACGGCATCGGTTTCCTGATGACGCAGGCGCGGGACTTCCTGCGGACCGACGTGATCGTGGTCTGCCTCGTCGTCTACGCCTTCCTCGGCCTCACCGCCGACATCGTCGTCCGCTCCCTCGAAAGGCTGCTGCTGCAATGGCGACCGACCTTCACCGGCCAGTGAGCAACGACGCCGCCGGAGCCGGCGGAGCCGACGCCGCCGCGGCCGTGCGCGTGGCGGGGCTGACCCGCTCCTTCGGCGGCCGGCCCGTCATCGACGGCCTCGACCTCACCCTGCGGCCCGGCGAGTTCACCGCCCTGCTCGGCCGCAGCGGCTGCGGCAAGAGCACACTGCTGCGCGTCCTGGCCGGGCTCGACCGGGAGATCGAGGGCACCGTGCTGGTGCCGGACAGGCGTGCCGTCGCCTTCCAGGCGCCGCGCCTGATGCCGTGGAAGCGGGTGTGGCGCAACGTCCTGCTCGGCCTGCCGGGACGGCCCGAACGGGCGCTGGCAGAGGCCGCGCTGGAGGAAGTCGGGCTGCGGCAGCGGTCCGGCGCCTGGCCCAAGACGCTGTCGGGCGGTGAGGCCCAGCGTGCCTCGCTCGCCCGGGCGCTGGTGCGCGAACCCGATCTGCTGCTGCTCGACGAGCCGTTCGGCGCGCTGGACGCGCTGACCCGCATCAAGGCGCAGCGCCTCGTCGCCCAACTGTGGCAGCGCCGAGGCTGCGCGGTGCTGCTCGTCACGCACGACGTGGACGAGGCCCTCCTCCTCGCCGACCGGGCCCTGGTCATGCGGGACGGGGTCATCGCCCACGACACCCCGGTCGCGCTGCCCCGTCCGCGCGACGTCGGCGACCCCGGTTTCACCGCCCTGCGCTCCCTTCTGCTGGCCGAACTCGGCGTCGACGCTCCGACGGCCGCCGAAGCCGCCTGACCCACCCTCACGAGAAGGACGACGGACCCACCATGAAGACAACCCGGCGCATCGCCCCCGCCCTGCTGCTCCCGCTCACCCTCCTGCTCTCCGCCTGCGGCGTCTCTTCCGCCGACAGCACCGTGGGCGGCGCCGGTGACGGCACCGACGGCAAGGGCTCGGTCACCTTGAACGTCGGCGACCAGAAGGGCGGTTCCGAAGCCGTCCTGCGCGCGGCGGGCGAGCTCGACCACCTCACGTACCGCATCAAGTGGTCGACCTTCACCTCCGGGCCACCACTGCTGGAGGCCGTCAACGCCAAGGCGGTGGACATCGGCGGGGTGGGCAACACCCCGCCGGTCTTCGCCGCGGGCTCCGGGTCGAGGATCACGGTGGTGGCGGCCTCGCACGGCTCCTCCGAGGGCGAGGCCATCGTCGTCCCGAAGGGCTCGGCGCTGAAGCGGCCCGCCGACCTCAAGGGCAAGCGCATCGCCGTCGCCCAGGGCAGTTCCGCGCACTACCAGCTGATCGCCTCGCTGCAGGCCGCCGGGCTGGCGCTCGACGACGTCGACGTCAGCTATCTGCAGCCCGCCGACGCCCTGGCCGCCTTCAGCGGCGGCAAGGTCGACGCCTGGGCGATCTGGGACCCGTACACCTCCCAGGTGCTGCGCGCCAACGGCGCGCGGGTGCTGACCACCGGTACGGGGCGCGTCAACGGCCTCGCCTTCCAGGTCGCCGCACCCGGCGCGCTCGCGGACAAGGCGAAGTCCGCCGCCATCGGCGACTACCTGGAGCGTCTGCGGCGCGCCCAGGACTGGGTCTACGAGCACCCCGAGGAGTGGGCCAAGGTGTGGGCCAAGGAGACCGGGCTGCCGTACGAGGTGGCCCTGGACTCGGTGAAGCGCAGCAACGGCACCCGGGTCTCGGTGGCGGTCGACGACGCGGCCGTCGCCTCAGAGCAGGAGATCGCCGACACCTTCGCGAAGCTCGGGCTCATCCCGCGGCACGTCGACTTCTCCGACTTCGTCGACCGCCGCTTCAACGGCGACCTGCCCGCCTCGACCACCGCCGCACGCACCTACTGAGAGGGCCGCACATGTCCGTGCACCTGCACTGGTTCCTGCCCACCGGAGGCGACGGCCGCACCCTGGTGGACCGGCACGCCTACACCGACGGCGGCGTCAAGCGCTCCCGCGTCACCCCGGTCTCCGGGGTGCGGGCGCCCGACATCGACTACCTGGCGCAGATCGCGCGGGCGGCCGACCAGCTCGGCTTCGAGGCCGTGCTGACGCCCACCGGCACCTGGTGCGAGGACGCCTGGCTGACCACCGTCGCGCTGTCGCAGCACACCGAACGGCTGAAGTTCCTGGTCGCCTTCCGGCCGGGGGTCGTCTCACCGGTTCTGGCGGCGCAGATGGCGGCGACCTACCAGCGGATCACCCGGGGCCGGCTGCTGCTCAACGTCGTCACCGGCGGGGACTCCACCGAACAGCGGCGCTTCGGCGACCACCTGGACCACGACGCCCGCTACGCGCGCACCGACGAGTTCCTGTCGGTGGTGCGCGGGGTGTGGGGCGGCCGGCCCTTCGACTTCGACGGAGAGCACTACCGGGTGGAGGGCGGACTGACCGCGCTGCCGCCGGACCCGGTGCCGCAGGTCTTCTTCGGCGGCTCCTCACCGGCGGCCGGGCCCGTCGCCGCCCGGCACGCGGACGTCTACCTGACCTGGGGCGAGCCGCCGGAGCAGGTGAAGGCGAAGACCGACTGGATCCGCGCTCTGGCCGAGGCGGAGGGGCGCACGGTGCGCTTCGGCATCCGCCTGCACGTAATCTCCCGCGACTCAGCCAGGGAGGCGTGGGCCACGGCGGAGCGGCTGCTGGACGACCTCGACGAGGACACGGTCGCCGCCGCGCAGGAGGCGCTGGGGCGCAGCGAGTCGGTGGGCCAGCAGCGGATGCTGGCGCTGCACGGCGGCTCGCGCGACGGGCTCGAGATCTCGCCGAACCTGTGGGCCGGGGTGGGCCTGGTGCGCGGCGGGGCCGGGACGGCGCTGGTCGGCAGCCACGCGGAGGTCGCCGACCGGATCGAGGAGTACCACGCCCTGGGGATCGACCACTTCGTGCTGTCGGGCTACCCGCACCTGGAGGAGGCGTACTGGTTCGGCGAGGGCGTCATGCCCGAACTGGCCGCACGGGGGCTGCTCGAGAGGGCACCCACCGCACCCCTCCCGGGAGTGCGGGCGGCGAACGGCCGGCCCGCGTCCGCGCCGGGTGGGGCGCCGCTGCTGCTCTCCGGAGGGCGCTGACGGTCCCCGTGCGACGGGGGGCGGCTGTCCTGATCCGGGCGGCCGCCCTCCGATTGGTCTGGACCACTTGCCGTCCCTCGGGATAGGGTCGGCAGCGCCCGCCCGAGCGCCAGAGGGGGACCCCCACGTGTACGCACCGCACCGCGTCGCCGCGCTGGTCGACGTCTGCCTGCTGCCCGTCGGCCGGACCCGCAGACCGCCGGAATGGCTCCGGCGCGGCCTGGAGCGGGCCGGGGCGGTCACCGTCGACGTCCCGGCCGCGCTCAGCGGGCCCGCGGTCACCGAACTGCTGCGGGACGAGTTCGGCGACGGCGCGGTCGTGATCAGCGAACCGCTGGACACCGACGAGGTCGTGGAGGGCTGGGGCGTACCGGGCGCGGCCGTCCTGGCCTGGCTCTCGGGCGTGGACCTGCTGCAGCTCGGGCCCCGTTGCGGGGCGGGCGTCCTGGAGGCCATCCGGACCGCGGCCACCCGCGCGGTCGCCGACGGCGACCTGCCGCTGTCCCGCCTGGAGGAGGCCGCCGCGCGGGTGGCCCGGCTGCGGCGCGAGGTGTCCGCGGGAAGCTTCCACGAACGCCCGTAGTTGGTGGAAACGTGAACCATGTGGATGTGGACGTCGCCGTCATCGGGGCCGGGCAGGCCGGGCTCTCGGGCGCGTACTTCCTGCGACGGAACGGGATGCGGCCGAACGAGGACTTCGTCGTCCTCGACCACTCCCCCGGCCCCGGCGGCGCCTGGCAGTTCCGCTGGCCGACGCTGACGTACGGCAGGGCGCACGGGGTGCACTCGCTGCCCGGCATGGAGCTGGAGGGCGCCGACCCCGACCGGCCGTCCGCCGAGGTCGTCGCCGAGTACTTCGACCGCTACGAGCGCACCTTCGACCTGCGGGTGCACCGCCCGGTCGACGTCTCCACGGTCCGCGAGGGCCCGGACGGGCGCCTGCTGGTCGAGTCCGACGCCGGCACGTGGGCTGCCCGCGCGCTGGTCAACGCCACCGGGACCTGGGACCGGCCCTTCGTCCCCCGCTACCCGGGCCAGGAGGCCTTCCGCGGCCGCCAGCTGCACACGGCGGGGTACCGCGGGCGCGAGGAGTTCGCCGGGAAGCACGTGATCGTGGTCGGCGGCGGCACCTCGGCCGTACAGCTGCTCATGGAGCTCCACGAGCCGGGTGGCGCGGCCGCGACGACCTGGGTGACCCGGCGGCCGCCCGCCTACCGCACCGGCCCCTTCGGGGAGGATCAGGGGCGGGCCGCGGTCGCGCTGGTCGAGGAACGCGTCAAGCACGGCCTTCCGCCCCAGAGCGTCGTCAGCGTGACGGGGCTGCCCATGACCGAGGCGATGGAGCGCGCCCGCGAGCGCGGCATCCTCGAACGCCTCCCCATGTTCGAGCGGATCACCCCGGACGGCGTGACCTGGGCGGACGGCCGCCACGTCACCGCCGACGTCATCCTGTGGGCCACCGGCTTCCGTGCCGCCCTCGACCACCTGGCCCCGCTGCGCCTGCGCGAGCCCGGCGGCGGCATCCGCCTGGAGGGGCTCACCCAGGTCGCGGCCGACCCACGCGTCCACCTCATCGGCTACGGCCCCTCCGCGAGCACGATCGGCGCCAACCGGGCCGGCCGCAGCGCGGCCCGCGAGATCCGCGCCTACCTGCGGGGACGGGACCGCGCCCCGGACGCGGCCCGGACGCCGGAACCGGTGGCCGCGGCCGGCTGACGGCCGGCCGAAGACCACCGAAGCCGTCGGGGCCCGGCACCCCCGGAGGGCTCAGCGGGCGGCGCGGCCGCTCTTGCCGAGGGTGGAGCCCCGGACGACGAGTTCGGGCTGGAAGACGATGCGCCGGTGCTCGTGCTCCTCGGCCGCGTCCCCGGTCTCCTCGATGAGCAGATCGGCGGCCGCGCGGCCCATCCGGTAGGCGGGCTGCCGCACGGACGTCAGCGGCACCGCGGCCGCCGCCGCGAACTCGATGTCGTCGTAACCGACCAGCGCGATCTCCTCGGGCACCGCGATGCCCGCCGCGTACAGCGCCTGCAGCACGCCCAGCGCGAGCAGGTCGTTGGCACAGAAGACGGCGGTCGGGCGGTTGGCCATCCCCAGGAGCCGGGCGCCGGCGTCGCGTCCGGAGGGGACGTCCAGACGCTCCGCCTCGATGTGCGCCAGGGACCCGGCGGGGAGCCCGGCGGCGGCGAGCGCGTCCAGGGCGCCGGTGCGCCGGTCCTGGCACTGGGCGAGGTGCATCGGACCGCTGACGTACACGATGCGTTCGTGGCCGCGTTCGATGAGGTGGTCGACCGCGAGGCGGCCGCCCTCGATGTCGTCCACGGACACCGAGCAGGCCTCGGCGCTCGGCACGACGCGGTCCACGAAGACGAAGGGGATGCCGTGGCGCCGGAAGGAGGCGATGTTCCGGCCGCTGGTGTCCGCGGGCGTCACCAGGACACCGCGCACCCGCTGCTCGGCGAAGAGCCCGAGGTAGTCGGCCTCCTCCGAAGGGCTCTCGCCGCTGTTGCAGAGCATCACTCCGAGCCCGGTCTCACGGGCGGCCCGCTCGGCGCCGGAGGCGACGTCCACGAAGAAGGGGTTGGCCATGTCGAGCACGAGCAGCGCGATGATCCTGCTGCGGCCCGCCCTCAGCTGCCGGGCGGACTCACTGCGCACGTAGCCCAGTTGCTCGATGACCGACAGCACGCGGGCACGCGTGTCCTCGGAGACCATGTCGGGCCGGTTGATCACGTTCGACACCGTGCCGACCGAAACGCCCGCCTGCCGGGCGACGTCCTTGATCCCCACCATGCGTGTCACGAGCTCCGCCCTACCTCCTGCCGCCGGCCCGCCGCAGGCCGCGGGTTCATGCTACGCATTCGTGACGGCGTCGGCGCCCACTCTGTCCGGCCGACCGAACGGCAGCGGCGGAACGGCAGTGGTGGCCTCCGGGGCGGGGCGGATCGTCGCGCGGGCTACTGCTGCGGCGTCATGCCAGGTGGAAGACCTCCGTGAGCGGCCGCATGGCCTCGTCGGGCCGGGCCCCGTCCAGCGCCTCGAAGAAGTCCGCCATCTCCGCCTGCCAGCGGGCGTTGACGTCGGTCGCCGCCATCGCCTCCTGTGCGGCGGCGAAGTCCTCGGTCTCGAGGTAGCCGACGAGCAGGCCGTCCTCACGCAGGAAGAGCGAGTAGTTGTGCCAGCCGGTGGCGGAGAGGGCGTCCAGCATCTGGGGCCAGACGGCGGCGTGACGCTCGCGGTACTCGGCGAGACGGTCCTTGCGGACCTTCAACAGGAAACAGACGCGCTGCACGGTCGGCCCTGGCCTCTCGGGTCTGATATGAAAGGTTTCAATCGATGGCAGGGACGTTAGGACACCCCGACATGGCTCGTCAATGGCACCTTCTGCGGCGCGCAGACATCCGATCTCTGCCCCATAGTGTGGGGCGTATACGGCAGTATGAGCCCACGGGTGGCCGTGCCGACCGTGAGGAGGCCGCATGCGCGTAGCACTGTTCGTCACTTGCGTGAACGACACGCTGTACCCCGAGACGGGGAAGGCCGTCGTGACCCTGCTGGAGCGGCTGGGGGTGACCGTGGACTTCCCCGCCGCGCAGACCTGCTGCGGCCAGCCGCAGTTCAACACCGGCTACCGGCACGAGACGGAGCCCCTGGTCACGCGGTACGCCAAGGCTTTCGAGGGGTACGACTACATCGTCACCCCGTCCGGTTCCTGCGCCGCGATGGTGCGGGACAACTACCCCCGCATCGGCGACCGGGCCCGCGCGGAGGGGCGCGGGGAGGGTCTCGCCGCCGTCGCCGCGTCCGTCGTGCCCCGCACCTACGAACTGACCGAGTTCCTCACCGACGTGCTCAAGGTGACGGACGTCGGAGCCTACTTCCCCTATCCCGTCACCTATCATCCGACCTGTCATGGCCTGAGGATGCTGGGGCTGGGCCGCCGCCCGGTGGAGCTGCTCAGCCATGTGAAGGGGCTGGAGCTGGTCGAGCTGCCGGGCGCCGAGGAATGCTGCGGATTCGGCGGCACCTTCGCCGTCAAGAACGCGGCCGTCTCCGCGGCGATGGGCGCGGACAAGGCCCGCAACATCACCTCCACCGGCGCGCGCGCCGTGTGCACGGTGGACAACTCCTGCCTGATGCACATCGGCGGTACCCTCGCCCGGCTCGGCTCCGAGGTCCGGCCGGTCCACCTCGCCGAGATCCTCGCGTCGACCGAGGAGCAGCCCTACGGAGGCATCCGATGAGCGGCACCTACCTGGGCATGCCCGCCTTCCCCGTCGCCGCCGGCGAGGCCGTGCGCAATACGACCCTGCGCGGCAACCTGCGGCACGCCACCCACACCATCCGGGACAAGCGGGCCCGCGCCGTCGCCGAACTCGACGACTGGCAGCAACTGCGGGCGGCGGGCAAGCAGATCAAGGACGACGTGCTGCGCCATCTCGACCACTACCTGGTGCGGTTGGAGGAGGCGGTCACCGCCGCGGGGGGCACCGTCCACTGGGCCGTCGACGCGGACGAGGCCAACCGCATCGTGACGGACCTGGTACGAGCCACCGGTGAGACCGAGGTCGTCAAGGTCAAGTCCATGGCGACCCAGGAGATCGGTCTCAACGAGGCGCTCGCCGAGGCCGGGATCTCCGCCTACGAGACGGACCTGGCCGAGCTGATCGTGCAGCTCGGCGACGACCGGCCGAGCCACATCCTGGTGCCCGCGATCCACCGCAACCGCTCCGAGATCCGGGACATCTTCAACGAGGCCATGGGCCGCTGGGGCCGTCCGGCGCCCGAGGGGCTCTCCGACTCCCCCGCCGAACTGGCCGAGGCCGCACGGCTCCACCTGCGGGAGAAGTTCCTGCGCGCCAAGGTCGGCATCTCGGGCGCCAACTTCATGATCGCCGAGACCGGCACCCTGGTCGTGGTGGAGTCCGAGGGCAACGGCCGCATGTGCCTGACGCTCCCCGAGACCCTGATCTCGGTGGTCGGCATCGAGAAGGTGCTGCCGAGCTGGCGGGACCTCGAGGTCTTCCTGCAGCTCCTGCCCCGCTCCTCCACGGCCGAGCGGATGAACCCGTACACGAGCACCTGGACCGGGACCACCGACGAGGACGGACCGCGCACCTTCCACCTCGTCCTGGTCGACAACGGCCGCACCGACACCCTCGCCGACGAGGTGGGCCGGCAGGCGCTGCGCTGCATCCGCTGCTCGGCCTGCCTCAACGTCTGCCCCGTGTACGAGCGGGCCGGCGGGCATGCGTACGGGTCCGCCTACCCCGGGCCGATCGGCGCCATCCTCACCCCGCAGCTCCGCGGCATGGACACCGCGATCGACGCCTCGCTCCCGTACGCCTCGTCCCTCTGCGGCGCCTGCTACGAGGTGTGCCCGGTCGCCATCGACATCCCGGAGGTCCTGGTCCACCTGCGGGAACGCGTCGTGCAGGGTGGCGAGGTGACCCGGGCGGGCAACAAGGTGACGCTCAGGCCCGCCAAGGGCCACGCGGCCGAGCGGGCGGCCATGCGCGCGGCGCGCTGGACGCTGGACCACCCGGCCGCGCTGCGCGCCGGTCAGCGGCTGGCGTCGCGGACCCGCAGGTTCCACCCGAGCCGGCTGCCGGGGCCCGGGAAGGCGTGGACCGACACCCGGGACGTCCCGTCGGTGCCGGCGGAGTCCTTCCGCGACTGGTGGCGGCGCACCCGGGGGCCGGGCGCCGCCGGCAGCGGCAGCACCGAGAGCAGGGAGGGCACCAAGTGAGCACCCGTGACCAGGTCCTGGGGCGGATCCGCCGCGCCCTCGCCGACGCGCCCCACGGGACGGCACCGGCGCGCGGCGCGGTGGACCGTGACTATCTGCGCGTCCACGGACGGCGGGACGCCGCGCAGACCGCCGATCTGCTGGCCGAGAACCTCGCCGACTACCGTGCCATCGTCCACCGCGCCACCGCCGAGGAGCTGCCCGGCCGCCTCGCCGGCCTGCTGGCCGCGCACGGCGCCCGCCGGGTCGTCGTCCCGCCCGGCCTTCCGGAGCAGTGGCTCTCGGCGGTGCAGGACGTGGAACGGGTGGCCGATTCCGCGGCGCTGACAGCGCGCGAACTGGACGCTGTCGACAGCGTCGTCACCGGTTGCGCGGTGGCGATCGCGGAGACCGGCACCATCGTGCTGGACGCCGGGCCCGACCAGGGGCGGCGCAGGATCACGCTCGTCCCGGACCACCACGTCGTCGTCGTGCGCGTCCCGGAGCAGGTCGTGGACTCGGTGCCGCAGGCGCTGGAACGGCTGGATCCCGTCCGGCCGTTGACGTGGATCTCCGGACCCTCTGCCACCAGCGACATCGAACTGGACCGGGTGGAGGGCGTGCACGGGCCGCGCACCCTGGAGGTCCTGCTCGTGACGGACTGACCGCGCGCCGCTCATTTGGCGTCCGCGTAGCACTCGACGACATGGGTGTGCAGCGGGAAGGGCACCGGCGTCGGGCCGAAGAGCAGGAGCCGGGCCTCCTCCGCGGACTCCGCGACGGCATCCTCCACGGCGGGGGCCAGCTCCTGGGGGGTGTGCACGATGACCTCGTCGTGCAGGAAGAACACCAGGTGCGGCCGTCCGTCGAGCGCGGCCAGGCGGCGGCGCAGGGAGGCCAGCACGGCCAGCGCCCATTCGGCGGCCGTGGCCTGGATGACGAAGTTGCGGGTGAAGCGGCCCCAGGCGCGGGCCTGGGCGTCGGTGAGCTCCTGGCGGTCGGCGGACGGCGCCGGTGACGTACGCCCGAGGTGGGACCGGACGACACCGCCGCCCTCGCCGGTGCGGGCGGCGGACTCCACCAGGCGCATGCCGTCCGGGAAGCGGCGGCGCAGGACCTCGAGCAGCGGCCCCACCTCGCCGCTGGTCTGGCCGTACATCGCGCCCAGCAGGCCCAGTTTGGCCCGTGCGCGGTCGCCCCCGAACGCGGTGCGCGCCAGGGCCGCGTACAGGTCGCCCTCGGCGGCGGCCGCCGCCAGCCCGGGATCGCCGGAGAGGGCGGCCAGGACGCGGGGTTCCAGCTGGCCCGCGTCGGCGACGACCAGCCGGTGCCCGGGGTCGGCGACCACGGCGGCGCGGATCTGCCGGGGGATCTGCAGCGCTCCGCCACCGCGGGTGGCCCAGCGGCCGGAGACGACACCGCCGACGACGTACTCGGGGTGGAACCGCCCGGCGGGCGCCCACTGTTCTCGCCAGGCCCAGCCGTGGGCGCTGTGGATGCGGGAGAGCTCCTTGTAGCGCAGCAGCAACGCGGCGGCCGGATGCCCGACCTCCCGCAGCACATGCGAGCGGGTCGAGGTGATCCGCACGCCCACGCGCTCGAAGGCGGGCAGCAGTTGGGCGGGCGAGTCGGGGTTCACCGGGCGGCCCAGGGCCTCATGGATGCCGGCGGCGAGCTCGGACAGCACCTTGGGGCGGACACCGCCCGCCGGGCGGGGGCCGAGCAGCCCGGTGAGCACCGCGTCGTGGGCAGCGGCGCTCCAGGGCAGGCCGTCCCGGGCCATCTCGGCGGCGGCCAGGGCGCCGGCGGACTCGGCGGCGGCCAGCAGGCGCAGCCGGTCGGGGTGCTCGGACAGGGCGATCCGGCGCTGCTGGTCGGCGTGCACGGCGACCACCGCCTCCAGCGGGTCGGTGCCCGGCGGCAGATGATGGCGGTCGGCGGCGAAGAGCACCGGCTGGTCGTCGGAGCCGCCTTCGCGCGCGTCGTCCGGCACGGGGAGTCCGTGCAGCCGGGCCCAGCCGGCGCCCAGCGAACGGGGCAGGCCCCAGCGCTCCTCGGCACCGAGCAGCAGGGCCTCGACGAGCTTGAGGTCGTGGCACCGGGCCGGACGGGCCGGGAGCCGCTCCAGCAGCGGCGGGTAGATCTCGTCGGTGGCGGCCCACACCCAGCGCGGCGCCTGCCGGGCCTCGCGCTCGGCGATGGCCGCCACGAGGTCGCCGACGGTCTGCGGGGGACCGTCCGCGGTGCCGTCCTCGCGCAGCGCCTGCAGCCGCCCGCCGGTCCCCAGGGGGTCGGCGACGACGGCGACGGACGGGCTCCTGTGCGAGGTCACCGTCCGAGGGTAGAACGGAGCACCGACAACGCCCCGTGGACCGGTCAGGGGCGGCTGTCGCGGCTCACCTTCAGGGCCCACAGCACCAGCGGTGCCTGGAGCGGCAGCCGGGCGTAGGCGGCGTTCCGCAGGGGCGCGGGCCGGTCGCGCCAGTCCCGGGCCATCTTCACGTTGGCCGGCAGCACGGCGGTGAAGAAGCCCGCCGCCAGCAAGGCGCTCGCCCGGCGGGTACGGGGCAGTGCGATGCCCGCGGCGAGCGCCAGTTCCACCGCGCCGCTGACGTAGGTCCAGGTGCGGGGCTCGCCGGGCAGGACGCGCGGGACGACCGCGTCGAAGGGCCGGGGCGCCACGAAGTGGGCGGTGCCCGTGGTGGCGAGCAACCTGGCCAGCAGCACGGCGGAACGGTCGGACGCGGCCATCGGTTACCTCCTGCGGTCTGCGCGGCGCCGCTCACCCTAGCGCCGGTGCCGGGCACCGGGCGGACGATCGCCGCGGGCGGGATGTGCGCTTGCTCACCCGGGTCTACGGCGTGGTGGCGGCCGGTCCCGCGAAGGGAGGCAGGGCCGCGTACTCCGGGGCCACCTGGAGCGAGACGGCGAGCTGGGCCAGTGCGTCCCGGACCCGGGTGAGCGGGTGGTCGGGGAAGTGCGCGTCGTAGTGGGGGGCGTCGCCCCAGTGGAAGGGCAGGCCCTGCCGCAGGTCGGAGGCGTACGGGTGCGGCATGAAGTAGCGCTCGGGGCCGAGTTCGATGAGCACCTGCGCCTCCCGGACGCCGGTGGTGCCCTGCTCCAGGGCCTGGACCTTCACGACGGCGCTGCAGGAGGCCCGGGGCAAGGTGTAGCTGCCGAGGAACGCCTGGCCGGTGGGGCGGTCCGGCAGGGGGACCTTGATGACCTGGCGCAACGTGGGGACCGTTCCCAGGTGCAGGACGTCGGCCTCGATGAGGCCGCCGCCCGCCCCGGCCGTGTAGTGGGCCAGGGCGTGGCGCAGGCGCGGCAGGTCCTCCAGGGGCGCGGGGATGTCGGGCGGCACGTCGAACCAGTGCAGGCTGACGAGGTCGCCGTGGTCATTGGTCCAGGCGTCCGCCTCGATCTGCCGGTAGCCGGGGAGTTCCGCCCCCGCGATGGGTTCCATGGCCGAGGATCATGCCGTATGGACGAGTTGGGCGTCACGGCGGACCAGGGCGGCGTAGCGGCCGTCCAGGGCGAGCAGTTCGTCGTGGCTGCCGCGTTCCACGATCCGGCCGTGGTCGAGGACGACGATCTGGTCGGCGTCGCGGACGGTGGACAGCCGGTGGGCGATGGTGAGGGTCGTACGGCCCGCCGAGAGGGCGTCGATGGCGTCCTGGACGGCGTGCTCGGTACGGGTGTCCAGCGCGCTGGTGGCCTCGTCGAGGATGAGGACCGGCGGGTCGCGCAGGATCGTCCGCGCGATGGCCAGGCGCTGCTTCTCGCCGCCGGAGAAGCGGTAGCCGCGTTCGCCGACGACGGTGTCGTAGCCGTCGGGCAGCCCCGCGATGTGGTCGTGGATCTGCGCGGCGCGGGCGGCGGCGACGATCTCCTCGTCGGTGGCGTCGGGCTTGGCGAAGCGCAGGTTCTCGGCGACCGAGGCGTGGAAGAGGTACGTCTCCTGCGACACGACGCCGACCGATGCGGCGAGCGTGTCGAAGGCGAGGTCGCGGACGTCGACGCCGTCGAGCGTGACGCGGCCCTCGGTGACGTCGTACAGCCGGGGCACGAGGTAGCTGAGGGTGCTCTTGCCGGAGCCGGTGGCGCCGACGACGGCGAGGCTGCCGCCGGCCGGGACCGTCAGGTCGATGCCGTCGAGGGTGCGCCCGGGCGTGGCCGGGTCGTAGGAGAAGCCGACGCCCTCGAAGCGGATGTCGCCGCGGACCCGCGGGAGGCGTACGGGGTCGTCCTTCTCGGTGATGTCGACGGGCAGGTCGAGGTACTCGAAGATGCGCTGGAAGAGCGCGAGCGAGGTCTGCACCTGGACACCGGTCGACAGCAGGCTGACGGTGGGCCGGAACAGGCCCTGCTGGAGCGAGACGAAGGCGACGAGCGTGCCGATCGACACCGCCCCGCCCGCTCCGTTGACGGCGATGCCGGCGATCCAGTAGATGAGCGCGGGCATGGCGGCCATGACGACGCCGATGGTGGACATCCGCCAGCGGCCGGCCATGTTGGAGCGCACCTCGAGGTCGACCAGCCGGTCCGACTCCTCGGCGAAGGAGCGGGTCAGGGAGTCGGCGCGTCCCATGGTGCGGCCGAGGAGGATGCCGCTGACGGACAGCGACTCGGTGACGATGGCGGACATCGCGGCCATCTGCTTCTGGCGCTGGGTGGTGATCTTCTTGCGCTCGGTGCCGACCCGGCGGCTGATCCACACGAAGACCGGGAGCAGCAGCAGGGAGGCGATGGTCAGGCGCCAGTCCAGGGCGATCATCGCGACGACGGTGGCCACGACACTGGTGAGGTTGGACACGAGCGAGGTCGCGGTGGAGGTGACGGTGGCCTGCATGCCGCCGATGTCGTTGGCGATGCGGGACTGCACCTCTCCGGTGCGGGTCCGGGTGAAGAAGGCGAGCGACATGCGCTGCAGTTGCTCGTAGACGGCGGTGCGCAGGTCGTGCATGACGCGCTGGCCGACCGTGGTGGAGATCAGGGTCTGCAGGACGCCGAAGACGCTGTTGAGGACGGCGGTGGCGATCATGCCGAGGGCGAGCAGGCTCAGCAACCCGGTGCGGCCCTGCGGGATCGCGGTGTCGAGGATCTCGCGCAGCATGAAGGGCGAGGCGACCGAGACGAGTGAGGCGGCACCGACGAGGAGCCCGACGACGGTCAGGCGGGCACGGTAGGGACGGAAGAGCCGCAGGACGCGGCGCACGTCGGTCGGTCGGGCGGGGTCCTTGGGCGGCGGGGTCCACCGCGGGGATTGATCGGGGTGCAAAGGGCCTCCGAAAGGTCCGGGCATGTCAAGGCGATGAGAGTGTAGTTCATTGTTACCTATGCTCACAATGAACCGCATCCTGATACCCTCTGACCATGGAATCCCGCACGTCCACCGCGGACACCGACGAGAGCACCGGGCGCCTCGCCGACCAGCTGCTGTGGCTGACCCGCCGGCTGCACCGCGCACAGCGGCGGCACCTGGAGCCGGTGGGCATCACCCCGGCCCAGGCACGCATGCTGCGCACGGTCGCCCACAGCCTCAAGAGCGGGACCGCGCCCCGGATGGCCGACCTGGCCGAGCGGCTGGACGTCGTGCCGCGCGCGGTGACGAGCCTGACCGACGCCCTGGAGGAGCGGGGGCTGGTCCGCAGGGCGCCCGACCCGGTCAACCGCAGGGTGGTTCGCATCGAGCTCACCGAGGAGGGCGACGACGCCGTGCGGCGGCTGCGCCGCGCCCGCCGGGCGGCGGCCGAGGAGCTGCTCTCCCCCCTGGACACGGACCAGCGCGATGCCCTGACGGCGTTGCTCGCCGTCTTGGACACCGCGCCGGGTCGTTGCTGAGGCGCTGGAGCGCAGGGAGGGGTCAGGTCCGCCAGGTGTCGCCCAGCGTCACCTTGCCGCTCGGGGGGACGGTCGCCGTACGGTTGCCGCCGGACTCCCAGGTGACGTTCCCGCTGCCGTCCTTCTTGATGTACTTGTACTCGAAGGACGTGCCCGCGCCCATGGAGACGTCGAGCTTCCACACCGGGTAGGCCGCCGAGGACAGCGGCAGGGCGTTGCCGGTGTTCCAGTTGCCGAGGGCGGCGTTGTTGCCGACGACGTAGACGTTCTGGCCCCACACCGTGGTGGCGTTGACCGAGAAGGACGCACCGCTCGCGGGCGTCGTGCCGCCGCCTCCGCTGCCGCAGGGGGCGCCGGTGTAGAGCGCCACCGCGTCGTTGGCGCCGATGGTGGCGGTGAACCTGCCGTCCGAGCCGACGGTGTAGGTGGCGCCGCTGTGCTGCACGTCGCAATAGGTGCCGGCGGGCAGCGAGGTGGTGAAGGTCTGCGTGAGGGAACCGCTCTCGTGGTTGATCGCGACGTAGCCCTTGCTGCCGCGCCCGAAGGCGATGGCGTTGTTGCCGTTGGACCACCAGTTGGTCACCGCGGTGCCGGCGACCGCGTTGCGGAAGCCGACCATGCCCGCGATCTGCGGCCAGGCGTGCTGGCACTTCCAGCCGTCGCTGTAGCAGGCGTTGACGGTGCCGCCGTTGGGCGGGCCCGCGTCGTTGTCGGAGAACTCGTAGCCGGAGTACACGTTGGGCGAGCCGTAGGGCCAGGCCAGCATGTAGACGTTGGCCAGGGTGTAGGTCGCGCCCGCCTTGTAGGTGAGGGTCGAACCGTTGCGCTCGGTGTCCCAGTTGTCGACGAAGGTGCGCGAACTGCCGCTCGCGAGGTAGCCCGCACCCCATGACGCGCCCCAGTTGCTGAGGTAGGCGAGCTTCTCGCCGGTGAAGATCCGCTTGAGGTCGTAGGCGCCCTGGAAGGCGTCGACGTCACCGGTGCCGGTGTACTCGCCGGGCTGCACGGCCTCCCCGGAACCGTAGATGACCTCCTGTGCCCAGAAGACGGAGGGGTTGCTGAGCTTGGCCTTGATCGCGGAGAGATCGGCCGCCGCGATGTGCTTGGCCGCGTCGATGCGGAATCCGTCGACGCCCAGCGCGATGAGGCCGTTCAGGTACGCGGCGATGGTCGAGCGCACGTAGTCGCTGCCGGTGTTCAGGTCCGAGAGCCCGACGAGTTCGCAGTTCTGGACGTTGTCGCGGTTGGTGTAGTCGGAGATGTTCGTCCGGCAGGAGTGGAAGTCCTGGTCCTGGTAGTACCCCGGGTAGGTGTACTTGCCGTACGACGTGCCTCCGGTGCCGGTGCCCGAGCCGGCGCTCATGTGGTTGACGACGGCGTCGGCGATGACCTTGACCCCGGCCGCGTGACAGGTGTCGACCATGTTCTTGAAGGCCGTCCCGTCACCCAGCCGGCCCGCTATGCGGTAGCTGACGGGCTGGTAGGAGGTCCACCACTGCGCGCCCTGGACGTGCTCCTGGGGCGGCGACACCTCGACGTAGCCGTACCCGGCCGGGCCGAGGGTGTTGGTGCACTCCTTGGCGACCGAGGCGAACTTCCACTCGAAGAGGGTGGCGGTGACGTCCTTGCTTCCGGGCGGTGCTGCCTGGGCCGGCTGCTGCGAGACGCCGACGAGCCCGGCCGTGCTGAGCAGGGCGGCCAGACCCGCGCGCAGAAAACGCGATCTCATGGTGCGGCTCCTTCGTGTTCGGGCACAAAGGTGCCCCGAAGACAGCCACGCGCCGGGCCATCGAGTGTGGGGGCGGAGCTCCCGCCCGTGGGAACTCCGGGTAGGAGACTGGCCCCGCGGACGGGTAGCGTCAATATGTCGCGTGGAAAAACTTTCAACTTCTTGCGGAAACAGTCTGCTTCGCTCTTGCAGAGGGCCTACCGTCCCTGCGGAAGACTGTCCTGAACTGCCGTCAGGCCGCCAGGTGCTCCCGGTCCCCCATCACCACGACCGGGTGCAGCGCCGGATCCAGCGTGCGCAGCAGGTACTCCATGTCGGCCTTGGACTGGCTGACGCACGCCGACGTGCCGCTGCCGTGGTCCATGTGCAGCCAGATACTGCCGCCCTTGGACTGGCCCTGGGGGCGGGTGGGATCCAGCGGGGAGGTGCCCTTGACCCGGTTGTAGTCGATGGCGATGACGAGGTCGAAGTCGTGCCAGTGCGACCGGGACCACGACCGCGGCGCGGCGAAGGCGGACGAGTGGTGGTACGGGAGCCTGGCCTGCGGCTCGGGCAGGACACCGCCCGCGTCCGAGAGCGTGAAGACACCCACGGGGCTCTTCTTGTCCCCCTCGTGGTGGTCGGTCGTCCAGCCGCCCTTGCCGTTGTGCCCGGACCACGAGCGCTCGCGCTTCCACAGGTCGCCCTGCCGGGTGTACAGCACGATGGTCGAGTCGGCGGATCCCGCGGCCTCCCCGTACACCGCGACGACCTGGCGGGAGTCGGCGGGGACGCGGGAGCGCAGCGCGGGGCCGACGCCCGGTATCCCACGCGTGGCGGCAGCCTGGGTGGCGCGCGGCGGCTGCTTCACGGCGTGCCCCGACGTGTCCCGATGCTCCTCCGCGCCACCGGCACAGCCGACGAGCAGCACAAGCGCCGCCGCGACGGCCACCGTCCCCGCCCCACGCCTCACTCGAACCGCCCCTCTTCCCTGAAGTCGCGTCCCATCTTCGCACCCTTCGGTGAGGACGGATGCGGACCGTGTCCCGTTCCGCCCCGCCCCGGAGAAAACGGGTTGAATTCGTCACCTCGGTGACGCGACGCTGGCACGTCTCCTCCCACCCCAGCATCGATGTCGGGACGTCATGTCGCTACGCGCTCTCCCCCATGCCGACCCGGGTGTCCCCGACACCCGCTCCGGCTTCCGTTTCCTGCTCTGGCTTGAACGGCGCCAGATCGGTGGCCAGATCAAGGCCACGCTGTGGGGCACCCTCCACATGGCGGCCGTGGCCTGCTTCCCGGCCGCCGTCGGCATCGCCGTGCAGGCCGTCGTCGACGGCTCCGGCGGACGGCTCGCGCTCGCGGGCGGCCTGATCCTCGCCCTGGGCGCGGTGACCGCCGTCGGCGACACCATGCTGCACCGCACCGCCGTCACCAACTGGATCTCCGCGGCCGCCCGGGTGCAGCTCCTGCTGTCGCGCAAGACCCTCGAACTGGGCTCTCTGCTCACCCGGCGGGTCGCGGCGGGCGAGGTCGTCGCGGTGAGCACCGGCGACGTCGAGAAGATCGGCTGGTTCGTCGAGGCGCTGGCCCGCTTCGCCTGCTCCCTGCTGGCGACCGTCGGCGTCACCGTCGCCCTGCTGGTGTACCGGCCCGAGCTGGGGCTGATCGTGGCCGCGGGTGTCCCCGTACTGGCCCTGGCCGTGCTGCCGTTGCTGCCGCACGCGACGCGGCGCGCCGACGAGCAGCGGGCCAAGGCGGGCAAGGCCACGGAACTCGCCTCCGACACCGTGGCCGGACTACGGGTGCTGCGCGGCATCGGCGGCGAGGAGCTGTTCCTGTCCCGCTACCGGCGGGCCTCGCAGGAGGTCCGCAGCGCCGCCGTCCGCAACGCCCGGATGTGGGCGCTGATCAGCGCCGTGCAAGTGGCCCTGCCCGGCCTGCTGCTGCTTGCGGTGACCTGGTACGGCGCGCGGCTGGCGCTGGACGGACGGATCACGGTGGGCGAACTGGTCACCGTCTACGGGACGGTGGTCTTCCTGCTGTTCCCGCTGCGGGGCTTCGAGGAGATCGCGATGGCGTACTCCTTCTCCCGGCCGTCCGCCAAGCGCGCCGCCGCCGTGCTGACACTGCGGCGGGACACCGCGGGCGACGACGGCGGAGTCACGGCGGGCACGGGACCGCTGCCGGCGGGCGACCTCCACGACCCGCTGACGGGGCTGCTCGCCCCGGCCGGGGAACTGACCGCCGTGGTGTGCGGGGACCCGGACGCGGCCGGTGCCCTCGCCGACCGGCTGGGCGGGCACAGCCCGGCCGGGACCGGGGACGTCCCCTCGGTGCTGCTCGGCGGAACGGCGCTGGACGACCTGCCGCTCGCGGCGGCCCGCGCGGCCGTGCTGGTCCAGGACAAGGACCCGGTGCTGCTGTCGGGAACACTGACCCAACTGCTGGACGTGCCCGCCTCCGGCCAGGTCACCGCGGCCGAGGCCCTCGCGGCGGCGCAGTGCGGCGACGTGCTCGACGCACTGGCCCAGGCCTCGGTGGACGACTCGGGGGACCCGATGCGCTCCCGCATCACCGAGCGCGGACGGTCCCTGTCCGGCGGCCAGCGGCAGCGGCTGGCGCTGGCCCGGTCGCTCGTCGCCGATCCGGAGGTCCTGGTGCTGGACGAGCCGACCAGCGCCGTCGACACGCACACCGAGGCCCGGATCGCCCAGGGCATCAGGCTGCTGCGCGCCGACCGGACGACGGTGGTCCTCACCTCCAGTCCGCTGCTGCTGGACCGCGCCGACCGGGTGGTGTTCGTCGAGGACGGCACGGTGCGCGCGTCCGGCACGCACCGCGAACTGCTCCGGTCCGACCTCGGCTACCGCGCGGTGGTCACCCGCGAGACCGAGCAGGCCCCCGAGGAATCCGCACGTCTCGAGAAAGCCGAGGAAACCGCATGATCGGCGTGAAACCGCCGGAATACGACCCGGCCGCGCCACGGCACGTGACGACCCTGCCGGTGGGCTCGCCCGCCACGGTGCGCGGTTACGTCGGCGAGCTGGCCCGGCGGCACCGGGGTGCGTTCGCCGTGCTCGTCTCGGTGAACACCGTCGCCGTCGTCGCCTCGATGGTCGGCCCCTACCTGCTGGGCGGCCTCGTCGAGGACCTGGCGGCGGGCCGCCGCGACCTGCACATCGGACGCACCATGGCACTGTTCGCCGTCGCGCTCGCCGTGCAGACGGTGTTCGTCCGTGAGGTGCGGCTGCGCGGCGCGATCCTGGGCGAGCGGATGCTGGCGGACCTGCGCGAGGACTTCCTCGTACGGTCCGTGGGGCTGCCCCCCGGCGTCCTGGAGCGGGCGGGCACGGGCGACCTGCTGTCCCGCATCACCACCGACATCGACCGGCTGTCCAACGCGATGCGGGAGGCCGTACCGCAGCTGGCGATCGCCGTGGTGTGGAGCGGCCTGCTGCTCGGCGCGCTGACGGTCACCTCGCCGCCGCTGGCACTGGCGGTGCTGGTGGCCGTACCGGTGCTGCTCGCCGGCTGCCGCTGGTACTTCCGGCGCGCACCGCGGGCGTACCGATCGGAGGCCGCCGGCTACGCGGCCGTCTCGGCGGTCCTGGCGGAGTCGGTGGACGCCGGGCGCACCATCGAGGCGCACCGGCTCGGCGACCGCCGCGAGGAGCTGTCGCGCATCCGCATCCGCCAGTGGGTGGCGTGGGAGCGCTACACGATGTGGCTGCGCAGCGTGCTCTTCCCGGTGATCAACGTGACGTACATGCTGATCCTCGCGGCGGTGCTGCTGATCGGCGGGACGCTGGTCCTGCACGGCCGCGTGACGGTGGGCGAGCTGACGACGGGCGCGCTGTACGCGCAGATGCTGGTCGACCCGATCAACCTCATCCTGCGCTGGTACGACGAGCTGCAGGTGGCCCAGGTGTCGCTGGCCCGGCTGGTCGGCGTCCGGGAGGTCGAGCAGGGCGCCGGGGACGAGCGGGTGGCGCCGGACGGCCGCGACGTCCACGCCGACGAGGTGCGCTTCGGCTACCGCGCCGGCAGCGACGTGCTGCACGGGGTGAGCCTGCGGGTCCGCCCCGGCACCCGGCTGGCCCTGGTCGGCCCGTCGGGGGCGGGCAAGTCGACGCTGGGGCGGCTGCTGGCCGGGATCTACAGCCCGCGGGCCGGCGAGATCACCCTGGGCGGCGCCCAGCTGGCCCGGATGCCCGCGGAACGGGTCCGCGAGCACGTGGCCCTGGTCAACCAGGAGCACCACGTCTTCGTCGGCACGCTCCGCGACAACCTGCTGCTGGCCCGCGCGGGAGCGGGTGACGACGAGCTGTGGGCGGCGCTCACCGCGGTCGACGCCGAGGGCTGGGCACGGGCGCTCGACGACGGCCTGGACACCGAGGTCGGCTCGGGCGGCGCCGCGCTGACCCCGGCCCAGGCGCAGCAGGTGGCGCTGGCGCGACTGGTCCTCGCCGACCCGCACACCCTGGTGCTGGACGAGGCCACCTCGCTGCTGGACCCGCGCGCGGCCCGCCATCTGGAACGGTCGCTGGCCCGTGTGCTGGACGGCAGGACCGTGGTGGCCATCGCGCACCGGCTGCACACCGCGCACGACGCGGACCTGATCGCGGTGGTCGAGGACGGCCGGATCAGCGAGCTGGGCAGCCACCACCAGCTGGTGGAGGCCGACGGCGCCTACGCCGCCCTGTGGCGGTCCTGGCACGGTGAGGCCGGAACCCGTCCGTGGTGATGCGCGTGGCCCCGGCCGTCCTGCGACGGCCGGGGCCACGGGGGTGGCGGGGGCGGCGGGCTCAGCCGCCGAAGATGCCGAGTGCCCCCAGCGCGCCCAGTCCGCCGGCGGCGAAGAAGATCGGCGTGAGCACCTTGATCTCGACCCAGCTGCCCGCGCGGAACCGCATGGCCTTCGGCGGGCCCAGCGGGAACCAGCGCTTGCGGCCGATCGGGATGGGCCACAGGATCGGGCAGCCCGAGACGGTCAGGGCGTCGCCGATGCAGTGCACGAGGGCGCCGAGCACGATGGGGATGCCGATCCACAGGTACTGCTGCCCGGGCTCGGTGAACAGCCAGCCCTTGCCGTTCTCGGTGCCGTCCAGCACGTCGGCCAGCACCCAGGCGCTGGTGGCGCCGAGCAGCCACACCAGGATGTCGCTGGAGACCCGGGCCTGCCGCCACAGCAGTCCCTCGACGGCGAGCACGGCGTGCACGAACAGGATCGCCAGGACCCCCCAGCGCCCGCCGTACACGGCGATCAGCGAGGCGCCCCCGCCGATCGCGACGGCCCACACCCAGGTATGGGTCAGTGTGCGGTGACCACCGGAACGGCGCGGGTCACCGGCCTTGCGCGTGGCCTTGTAGGTCGCGTACGAGAGCTTGTCGATGATCTCGCAGAACCACCGGGAGACCGGCCCGAAGGCACGCGATATCGTGGCCGCCTTGTGGTCGAGGTCGGGGGCGAGGGCGGCGCCGGCACAGATCAGTGCGCCGACCACGAGCGTCGGCCAGGGCATCGGGTGGTCGAGCGCGGCGGCGAGTGCTCCCACCCCCAGCCATGCCGCCGCTCCGGAGATAGAGTGCGCCGGTCCCATCATGGTGTGCCCCGCCCCTTTCGACCCGCCTGCAGGCGGAGTTGACGCGTAATCGACGGCACACCATACCGCCGGTCGATCTTCCTCCGTACCGCCGGTTCCTCCCCTGGTCCCGGGGACAGGCAAGATGGGGGTGTGACCCTCATCGATCAGCTGCCTGCAGAGCCCGATCCCGACGCCCTCTTCGAGGCCTTCTCGTCCTGGGCGGAGGGCCGGGGCATCTCCCTCTACCCCGCTCAGGAGGAAGCGCTGATCGAGGTGGTCTCAGGGGCGAACGTCATCCTGTCCACCCCCACCGGCTCGGGGAAGAGCCTGGTCGCGGCCGGTGCGCACTTCGCCGCGCTCGCCCGGGACGAGGTCACCTTCTACACCGCCCCGATCAAGGCGCTGGTGTCGGAGAAGTTCTTCGACCTGTGCAAGCTCTTCGGCACCGAGAACGTCGGCATGCTGACCGGCGACGCCTCCGTCAACCCGGACGCGCCCGTCATCTGCTGCACGGCGGAGGTGCTGGCGTCGATAGCGCTCCGGGACGGCAAGGACGCGGACATCGGCCAGGTCGTCATGGACGAGTTCCACTTCTACGCCGAGCCGGACCGGGGCTGGGCGTGGCAGATCCCCCTGCTGGAGCTGCCGCAGGCGCAGTTCCTGCTGATGTCGGCGACGCTCGGCGACGTCACGCGCTTCGAGAAGGACCTCACCCGCCGTACCGGCCGGCCCACGTCCGTCGTGCGCTCGTCGACGCGGCCGGTCCCGCTGTCGTACGAGTACCGGCTGACCCCGCTCACCGAGACGCTGACCGAGCTGCTGGAGACCCGCCAGGCCCCGGTCTACATCGTGCACTTCACGCAGGCGGCGGCCGTGGAGCGGGCGCAGGCGCTGATGAGCATCAACATGTGCACGCGCGCCGAGAAGGACGCCATCGCGGAACTCATCGGGAACTTCCGCTTCACCACGAAGTTCGGCCGCAACCTGTCGCGTTACGTCCGGCACGGCATCGGGGTGCACCACGCCGGCATGCTGCCCAAGTACCGGCGCCTGGTGGAGAAGCTGGCGCAGGCGGGCCTGTTGAAGGTCATCTGCGGCACGGACACCCTCGGTGTCGGCGTCAACGTGCCCATCCGCACGGTGCTCTTCACCGCCCTCACCAAGTACGACGGCAGCCGCGTCCGTGTGCTGCGCTCCCGTGAGTTCCACCAGATCGCGGGCCGCGCCGGGCGGGCCGGCTTCGACACGTCGGGCTTCGTGGTCGCCCAGGCGCCGGAGCACGTGATCGAGAACGAGAAGGCCCTCGCGAAGGCCGGCGAGGACCCCAAGAAGCGCCGCAAGGTGGTGCGCAAGAAGGCGCCCGAGGGCTTCGTCGGGTGGACGGAGAGCACCTTCGAGAAGCTCATCGCCTCCGATCCCGAGCCGCTGACCTCCCGGTTCCGGGTCACCCACGCTATGCTGCTGTCGGTCATCGCCCGCCCCGGCAACGCCTTCGACGCGATGCGGCGGCTGCTGGAGGACAACCACGAGGACCGCAGGTCCCAGCTGCGGCACATCCGGCGGGCCATCGCGATCTACCGCTCACTGCTGGCCGGCGGGGTCGTGGAGCGGCTGGACGAGCCCGACGAGGAGGGGCGCATCGTCCGGCTGACGGTGGACCTGCAGCAGGACTTCGCGCTCAACCAGCCGCTGTCCACCTTCGCGCTGGCCGCGTTCGAGCTGCTGGACCCGGACTCGCCCTCCTACGCGCTGGACATGCTGTCGGTGATCGAGTCGACCCTCGACGACCCACGGCAGATCCTCGCCGCCCAGGAGAACAAGGCGCGCGGCGAGGCCGTCGCCGCCATGAAGGCCGACGGGGTGGAGTACGAGGAGCGGATGGAGCGGCTCCAGGACATCTCCTACCCCAAGCCGCTGGAGGAGGTGCTGTCGCACGCCTACGGCGTCTACCGCAAGAGCCACCCGTGGGTCGGCGACCACCCGCTGTCGCCCAAGTCGGTCGTACGCGACATGTACGAACGGGCGATGACCTTCACCGAGTTCGTCTCCCACTACGAGCTCGCCCGGACCGAGGGCATCGTGCTGCGCTACCTGGCCAGCGCGTACAAGGCGCTGGAGCACACCGTCCCGGACGACCTGAAGTCCGAGGACCTGCAGGACCTGATCGCCTGGCTCGGCGAGCTGGTCCGTCAGGTCGACTCCAGCCTGCTGGACGAGTGGGAGCAGCTCGCCAACCCCGGGGAGATGACGGCCGAGGAGGCCCAGGAGCGGGCCGACCAGGTCAAGCCCGTCACGGCCAACGCCCGGGCCTTCCGGGTCCTGGTGCGCAACGCCCTGTTCCGCCGGGTGGAGCTGGCCGCGCTGGAGCGGTTCGGCGAACTCGGCGAGATGGACGCCGGGTCCGGCTGGGACGCCGACGCCTGGGCCGAGGCCATGGACGCCTACTGGGACGAGTACGAGGACCTGGGCACCGGGCCCGACGCGCGCGGCCCGAAGCTGCTGCAGATCGAGGAGCGTCCCGACGAGGGGCTGTGGAAGGTCCGCCAGACCTTCGCGGACCCCGACGGCGACCACGACTGGGGCATCTCCGCCGAGATCGACCTCACCGCCTCCGACGAGGAGGGCCGCGCGGTGGTCAAGGTGACGGCCGTGGGCGCGCTGTGACCGCGAGGACGAGCACCCGCACGAAGGAGCACGCCCGATGACCAACCCCGCCGAGCGGCTGGTGGACCTCCTCGACCTGGAGAGGATCGAGGAGGACATCTTCCGCGGGCAGAGCCCCCAGGAACGCCTCCAGCGGGTGTTCGGCGGACAGGTGGCGGGCCAGGCGCTGGTCGCGGCCGGGCGCACCACGGACGGCAGCCGTCCGGTGCACTCCCTGCACGCGTACTTCCTGCGCCCGGGGCGCCCCGGGATGCCGATCGTGTACCAGGTGGAGCGGATCCGCGACGGCCGCTCCTTCACGACGCGGCGCGTGGTCGCGGTGCAGCAGGGCCGGACGATCTTCAACCTGACCGCCTCCTTCCACGTGCCGGAGCCCGGGTTCGAGCACCAGCTGCCGATGCGCGAGGTCCCGGACCCGGAGAGCCTGCCGAAGCTGAGCGACGAACTGCGCGAACACCTCGGCGAACTGCCCGAGCAGTTGGAGCGGATGGCGCGACGGCAGCCGTTCGACATCCGCTACGTGGACCGCCTGCGCTGGACCGCCGAGGAGATCGAGGGCGCCGAGCCGCGCAGCGCGGTCTGGATGCGCGCGGTGGGCCCGCTCGGCGACGACCCGCTGGTGCACACCTGCGCCCTCACCTACGCCAGCGACATGATGCTGCTGGACGCCGTGCGCGTACCGGTCGAGCCGCTGTGGGGGCCGCGCGGCTTCGACATGGCCTCCTTGGACCACGCGATGTGGTTCCACCGGCCGTTCCGTGCCGACGAGTGGTTCCTGTACGACCAGGAGTCCCCCGTCGCGACCGGCGCGCGCGGCCTGGCCCGCGGCCGCATCTACGACCGCGAGGGCCGCCTTCTGGTCTCCGTGGTCCAGGAGGGGCTGTTCCGGAAGCACGGCGGCTGAGGGTCCCGGGAGCCGGTGCCCGTCGGGTACCGGTTCCGGCTCCGGCGCCTGGGGCCTCCTTGCGCCGACCGGGCCTCAGCGCATGCGGAAGACCGGTCCCTTGGGCGTGAACGGAAGGCGGGCGTCCCGGGGGATCAGGAAGGCGTGTTCGCGGCGTATCCGCAGGACGTCGCAATCGCCGTCCGTGATCAGCAGGACCGGGGCCGCCGGCGGAAAGTCCGGGGCGCGCTGGAGGAGGTCGACACCGGGCTGCAGCACGGTTCCGCCACGGCCCCTGACGCGTACCCGGTGGGCGATCTCGGTCACCGCCAGGTAGCCCGCGTCGAAGGGGGCGGCGTCGCAGAACACCACGCGGGCGGCGGTCACGTCACGGGCGGTGGCGTAGGACGCGATGGCGCCGAGCGCCTTGCCGAGCAGCGCCCGGCTCATGGACCCGGACGTGTCCAGCACCACGCCGAAGGTGCAGCGGGCCACTTCCTGCGGCGGGTGGCTGCGGCCGGCCCGGGGGATGTCCGGTGTGGACGCCTGCCGGCGGGCCGGACGGGCGAAACTGCGCACCGCCTCGGGACGGGGCACGTACTCGTCGAACCAGCGGGCGAGCCTGGCGTCCCACGGCAGCGGTGGGTGGGACAGCGCGCGGATCTCCTCGACGAGTCCGGCGGGCAGGAGTCCGCGCTCGCGGTGGTGCAGTTCGAAACCCTGGAGCAGCCCGCGCCGGTAGAACTCGTCCAGGTCGACCCACGTGGGGGCGGTCTCCCCGGGGCGCGGCAGCGGCTCCCCGAGCACGTCCCCGAGGCCCTTGCCGCGCAGCGTGGCGAGACGGCGCAACCGCCGCTCGTCCCGCGCGATGCGGTCGTAGACCTCTTCGCTGGACAGTCCGGCCAGGGCGGGGTCGTGCAACAGCCCCTCGGGCATCTGCCCGACGCCCATCTCCAGCAGCCAGCCGTTGATCACATAGTCGGCGGCGACGTTGAACAGGTACGGGTCCCGGCCGCCCCGGCGGTCGCCGTGGCGCAGCGCGGCGTGCAGCATCTCGTGGGCAAGGATGAACCGCCATTCCTCGTCGGTGAACCGGCACAGAGGGTTGAGGTAGATCTCCCCCGCCTCTGCGTTGACCGCCGCCACCGAGATCCGCTGGGCGCGGGCGAGTTCGGCGTCGGCGACCAGAGTCATCCCGGCGGCGATGCCGCCGAGCAGCGGGTAGGAGGAGACGAACCAGCTCAGGGCGCGCTCCCAGGGACGCAGCGGGCGCCGCGCACCGGTGAGCTCCTCGCGGCGGCCTCCGGCGACGTCCATGGCCGCCGACATCGTCCGGGTCAGGGCGCTCGCGAAGGCGACGGTCCAGTCCTCCGGCGCGCTCCAGGACGGTTGCCAGGGGTGGAGCACCTGGTCCGGCTGCGGGCCTGCGGTGCCGCACGCCGCGAACCCGGCGGGGATGCCGTCGCGGCGCCAGCGTGCGGCCAGTTGTTCCTCGTCGCCGTCCGGGAACACCGGGGGCAGCGCGACGGGCGCCCGGCCCACGGGGAAGGTGTCCAGGAAGCGGTTGACCACCGCGCAGCGGGCGGCGACGTCGAACCGGTCGGGCTGCTCTCGCGGGCCCCTGGCGGCCGGTACGTGCCCGAAGCCCAGGTGCAGGAGGCAGTGCGCCAGCACCCATGCCCACTCCTGCGGGTCCGCGCGGCGCAGGGGGTCGGCGTGCACGATGCCGTTGGAGGTGACGGAGGCCCAGCCGTCGCGAGGGTGCTCCTCGCACTCCTCGCTGCGGCACAGACGGCCGTTGACGGCGGAGAGCGCGGCGAGGGCGGTGTTGCGGCGCAGCAGGTCGACGCCGGCGGCGAACGCCTCGGCCGCGGGGTCCTTGCGGGGTGCCGACCGCGCCCGGGACCTGTCGCCGCGCGCGCCGCTCACCGGCGCGCCTCGACCAGGCGCGGCATGTCGCGGGCGGCCTCCAGCAGGAACCAGGAGGGCAGCACCGGGTTGTCGTCGTCACCGTCGGCGATCACGGTCTGGGCGACCTCGACCGAGATCTCCGCCAACTGCACCAGCAGCGACTTGGCCCGGTAGGCCATCTGCCGCACGGCCGGGGAAGCGTGCTCCCGCTGCGCCGGCAACTCCTTGATCAGACGCCCACGGAAGGAGTCGGCGAGGTAGTAGAGCAGGTCGCGGTCCTCGATGCGGCGCGGCCAGGAAGCGTCCCCCTTGAGGATGGCGTCCAGCCCGTACGAGTGCCGCACGATCTTGACGTAACCGCAGAAGGCCGTGGCGTGCGCCGGGGTGAGCGTCCCGTAGGCCAGCACCTTCAACGTCTCCTCGTCCAGGGCTGGTCCGAAGGAGTGCAGCGCGTCGGAGAGCATGTGCCAGGCGCGCGGGGTGGAGAACGGCTCCTCGGTCTTGGGCGGCGCGGACCACAGGTGGTCCGGCCGGTCGGTGAGGTGGTCGGTGATCCACGGATGGATACCCGCGCCCGCCGCCCAGACCAGCCAGTCCGCCGCGGAGGCCCGCAGATGGACGTGCGCAAGCCGGTTGACCAGGGCGGATGCCATCGGCCGTGCCAGCGCGTTGTCGGTGGCACGGTTGCCCGCACCAATCACGATGCTGCCGGGCGGCAGCTCGTACGAGCCGATGCGGCGGTCGAGGATCAGCGAGTAGAAGGCCTTCTGGACATCGGGGGTGGCCGCGTTCAGCTCGTCGAGGAAGAGGCAGTACGGCTCGTCGCGGGCGATCGTCTCCGGGGGGCAGAAACGTGAGCGGCCGTCGACGATCTGCGGTACGCCGATGAGGTCCTCCGGAGCCAGCTGCGTCCCGATGAGACTCACGCAATCCAGTCCCAGAGAGTCAGCGAACTCCCTGACCAGGGAGGACTTCCCGATGCCCGGGGCGCCCCACAGGAAGACCGGGCGGACGGTGGCCAGGTTGAGCAGCAGCTCGGGCACCTGGGAAGGCGAGACGGTGACAACACCCTGCAAGCGCGGGCTCCTCGGAGATGAAGGGGATGGCGGGCACACGACGGCGCCGGCCGGCCCGAGCAGTCTCACCCCTGTCGCCGCCCCGTCGCACCTGCTTTTCGGTGCATCGTCGGCCTCGCACTCCACCGCGCCCGCCCTCGACGAGTCGATCGGTCACGACGTCGTCATCACCGCCTGGTGGCACGCGGTGTGAGGGGCTTGTCCCGTCACCCCAGTCCGAGGAGGCGTCGCCAGCGGCTGCGCGGCGCCGTGGGCGGAGGGGGAGGCGGGGCAGGGGGCGGCGGGGCGATCGGCGGGCCTGGGGTGACGGCTGGGGCGGCACGCTCGGGACGCGGGGCGGGGCGGGAGGCACGGGCTCTGAGGAGCGCGTCGGCGAGCGAGACCTGGGCGAAGGTGATCTCGTCGGGGTGGCCGGCGACGGTCTGGGCCTCGATGACCTCACGGGTGGCGTAGGAGCCCGTACTCCCCGATGGGAGCGCCGGGCAGAGCCGGCGCAGGTAGGCCCGCTCTCGGGTGTCCGGCACCGCGTCGGCGGCCAGTTCCGGGCCGAGCAGGGCGGACCAGGCGGCCGCCTCGCCCCAGGCGCCCTCCGCGTCGCGCACGAGTTCCTCGACACGGCGGGCCCGCCAGCCGCGGGCGCGGTGGTCCTCGCCCTCGTCGAGGGCGTCGCGCAGCTCGGCGGGCAGCCTGCCCTCCAGCAGGGCGGGATGGGCCCGGGCGAACCGCCGTACGTCCTCGGCGAGGTAGAGCCACACCACGGCGCGGTAGCGGTTGACGTACCAGCGGACGGGGCGGAGGAAGCCTCCCTTGGCGAGCCGGGTGAAGCGCTCCCGGCTGATCCCGATCAGCGCCGCGCCCTCGATGCTGCCCACCAACTCCAGCCGCGCGCGCAGCCGGTCGGGAAAGCCCTCCTCCGCGCGCAGCCGGTCCACGTCCTCCCGTACGACACGTCGGCGCCCGCCGACGGCCGGCGCCGTACGTACCTCGCCGGTCTGCAGCGCGACCTCGAACTCCTCGGCTTCCAGGCACAGTTCCTCCCGGGCGCGCTGCATGCCGAGCGCCTCCCGGACGACGGTCTCCTTGACAGCCATGCCACTCCCCCTGACCTTCCATAGCGACCCATCACTGACAGTCACGACGATAGGTCCTCCCGGCGACATCCGCCCGGGCCTGTGGATAACTCCGCGTCACGCCCCGTGGTCGTACACGGTCACGGAGATCCCACGGCGCACGAGCCGCCCCTCGACCGAGGGCGCAACCCGCTCCCACCGGCCGCCCGCGAGCCCGCACCCGATGCGCGGCATGTGCACGGACGCGCCCAGCTCCGCCGCCTTCTCCGCCACCAGGGCCAGCCCCGCGTCGATCGCCTCGTACCGCACGGGCACGCCTTGGCTGCCCCTGCGGATGCCGCGCTGCCCGACGAGATTTGCCACCCAGACCGACTCGCTGACACGGACGAACTGGACGGCACCCAGGGCGAAGTCGTTGCCGGCGCGCTCGCGGTGCCACCGCCGGTACGCGGCCTCGGGTTCCGGCCAGCGGCGGGAGAGCGCGACCACGAATCCCTTGCCCCAGCCGCCCAGGTCGTTGCAGACGTGGACGATCAGCTTGACGCCCTTGCCCTGCGGCGCGGTGGCGTCCCCCCGGACGTACGTGATCCCCTCCATGCGGTCACCGTACGCCCGGGGTCCGACAACGCCGCCGCCGCAGCGGCGGCCCGGCTCACAGGGCGCGCAGGCCGTCGATGACGTCCTTGAGCAGCCCCACGTCGGGCAGTTCGGCCGGCGGCACGGGCCGGATGGCCCGCAGGTGGCCGTCCCGGAGGAGGTCGCCGAGCAGCACGCGGACGACGCCGAGCGCGAGGTCGGCGTCCGCGGCCAGTTCGGCCACGGTGAGCGGGCTGTCCCGGCACAGGTCCAGGAGGGCCAGGTGCTCCTCGTCGAGGTGGTCGTCCGGGGCCTTACCGACGGCCGGGACCATGACGGCGATCAGGTCGACGTCACCGTCGGAGTCCGGCCGGGTGCGGCCGCCGGTGATGGTGTAGGCGCGCACCATCGGACCGGCCTCGTCGTCATACCAGAGCGCGCCCTCGTCTCCCGGCGGGCTCGGGTTCATGCTTCATCACTCCCCCGGTGCCGCCGCGTCGTGCCGGCGCGGCGTGACACCGAGGTGTTCACCGACCCGGTGGACCATGAGGGTCATCTCGTAGGCGATCTGCCCGACGTCGGCCTGCACACCGCTGAGCACCGACAGGCAACTGCCCTCGCCCGCGGCCGTGACGAACAGGAAGCCGTCGTCGAACTCGACCATCGTCTGCCGCACGCCGCCCGCGTCGAAGTGCCGGCCCGCGCCCTTGGCGAGACTGTGGAACCCGGACGAGACGGCGGCCAGGTGCTCGGCCGTGGCACGGTCCAGACTGGTGCTCGCCCCGGTCACCAGACCGTCGCCGGAGAGCACCAGCGCGTGCCTGACGTGCGGCACCCGCTCTGTCAGATCGTCCATCAGCCATGTGAGTCCACTGCTCACCGTCATCCCCCGTTCTCCCCGGTCTCCGCTGTCCCTTGCGGTGCTGCGGCGTCCCTGCCGCGGGCCAGGCCGCGGGCGAACGCCGTGATGGTGGAACGAGCCTCTTCCGGAGATCGTTCCCTTTCGTCTCCCCCGCCAAGCGACTCCGCCGGGCTCTGGTGCGCCCCGTCGTCCCTCAGTTGCGCTACGAGACTGGCCTGCCGCTGCCGCTTCGGCAACCCCGTCCCGGTGCGCCCCTCCTCGCGCGGCCTGGTCGGTCCCCGCCGCGGCCGTGGTGTGCGCGGCGCCGTGTCGGCCCGGTCCGTCCCCGGCGGCTCGGGCACGGCCCGCGGGCGGAGCACCTGCTCGCCGGTCTCCAGGTCGTCGCCCGAGGCGTCCACGAGCACCGACTGCGGGACGAACACCACCGCGACCGTGCCGTCGAACCGCCCGCGGCGCAGGGTGACGCGCACCCCCTGCCGCGCGGCGAGCCGCCCGACGGTGAACAGGCCCAGCCGGTCCGTCTCCGGGAGCTCCGTTCCCGCGCCGGCCTCGCCGAGTTCGTTGTTGGCCTGGGCGAGCCGCTCGGCGCTCATGCCCAGGCCGCGGTCCTCGACCTCCAGGACGTAGCCACCCGCGACGACCTCGCCGCGCACCTCGACCTTGGTGTCGGGCGGCGAGAAGGCGGTGGCGTTGTCGATGAGTTCCGCCAGCAGGTGCAGCACGTCGGCGATCGCGGGGCCGGTCAGCGCCACCCGGGGCATGCGCCGGACGACGACCCGCTGGTAGTGCTCGACCTCGCCGACCGCGGCACGCGCCACCTCCGCGAGCCGGACCGGGCGGCGCCAGGCCCGGCCGGGTGCGTTGCCGGAGAGGATCAGCAGGCCCTCGGCGTGCCGGCGCATGCGGACGGCGATGTGGTCGACACGGAACAGGTCGTCCAGGTCCGCCGGGTCTCCGGAGCGGCGTTCCATGGCGTCGAGCAGCGTCAGCTGACGGTGCAGCAGCACCTGGCTTCGGCGGGCCAGGTTGGTGAAGACGGCGGAGACCCCGCGGCGCAGCTTCTCCTGGTCGACGGCCGCCTGGACGGCGGCGCGCTGGGCGTTGTTGAAGGCCCGGCCGACCTGTCCGATCTCGTCGGCGCCGAAGCGCAGGTCGGGTGCGGCCCGCGCGACCGCGGCGTCGTCGAGTTCCTCGCCGGCGCGGAGCCTGCGGAGCACCTCCGGCAGGCGCCTCCCGGACAGCTCCAGGGCCTGGTTGCGCAGCAGCGTGAGGCGGCGGGCGATGCCGCGCCCGATGAGCAGGGAGATGACGACCGACAGCACGACGAGGAACAGTCCGGCGAGGCTGACCGCGCCGGTCCGCACGAGCACGTCCATGCCGTCATCGCGGGCCCGCTCGCCGACCTCGCGGGCGGCGTCGACGTTGATGTCGCTGAGTTCGGCCAGGGCCCGGTCCGCGTTCTGGCGCCAGCGGTCCTGGGAGACGACCAGGCCGACGTCCTTGGCGCCCGCCCCGCGCGCCGCGGCCTCCATGGAGTCCAATGTCCAGGCGACGCTGCCGCCCTCGAACTCGTCGAGCCGCTCCTTGGCGGCCTTGGTCAACTCCGGGTCGACGATGGAGTGCAGCAGCTTGCGCCCGTCGATGGTGCCGATGAACTCGCGGTACTGGCTGCCGGTCATGGCGGGACCGAGCTGCGCGGCGGTGAGCATGGCGTCCTCGCGGGACAGCAGTTCCCTGGCCCGTACCAGGTCGATGACGAAGCCGCCCTGCCGGGCGACCTCGCCGCTCTGGAGCGCGGCGAGCGATCCGCGCAGCCGGAAGATGGGGTCGATCACAGCCGAGTAGCGGTGGAGCGTCATCGACCAGCCGACGTCGCGCTGCCGGACGTCCTCGCGCAGCGGCGCCAGGTCCTTCGCGGCGGTGATCAGTTCGGTGATCCGCTGCCGCTGGGCGAGGTCGAGCTCGGTTCCCTGCGCCTGCTCGCGCGCGTGGTCGCGGACGACCGCGAGCAGCCTGTCGGTGGTGCGCTCGGCGCTCTCCAACTCGGGCCCGCCGCTCGCGCCGTCGGACGCCACATAGGCGACGGCGACGCGCCGCTCGACCTGCAGGGCGCGCCCCAGGTCGTCCGCGGGTGTCCCGTAGTAGCGGTAGGTGTCGGCGATCCCCATGAGGGCGAAGGCCCCGCGCACCGAGGTGAAGGTGCTGTATGTCCACAGACCCGCCAGCGAGAGCAGCGGCACCAGGAGAAGTACCACGAGTTGCGTGCGGATGGTGCGGGGGCGCAGGCGCATGCGTGAGGTCCTCGGTCGACCATGGGTTCGATGGGGAGGGGCACAGTCTGACCCACGAACGCCCCCTTCGTGGCGCCGACTGTGACATCTCACAATCCCTTCCCACCGGACGCCCTCAGGTGCGGGACGCGACGGAGCGACGTACCCTGCCCGGCCCCACCCCTCCCACCGCAAGCGCGTTCACGCCGCGCTAACGGCGCGGCATTGCGGGCGAAACCCCGCTGTCGCACGCTGGACGCATGGAACGGGGACAGGTCGTACGCCGGGTCTACGGTCCCGCCCCGGACACGGAGGACGGTTCTCAGGGCGTTCCTCTGGTCCATCGCGACATCCACGGCTACCGGCGCGCGTTCCGGCTGGGCGGCAGCGGGCCGCCGCTGCTGCTGATCCACGGCCTCGGCGACTCGTCGGCGACGTGGGCGCACATCCTGCCCCGGCTGGGGCGGCGGCACACGGTCATCGCCCCGGACCTGCTGGGCCACGGTGACAGCGAGCAGCCCCGCGCCGACTACGCGGTGGCGGCCTACGCGTGCGGCATGCGCGACCTGCTGGGCGTGCTGGACGTCGACCGGGTGTCGGTCGTGGGCCACTCGCTCGGGGCGGGCGTGGCGATGCAGTTCGCCTACCAGTTCCCGGAGCGGTGCGAACGCCTGGTGATCGTGGGCGGCGGCGGTCTGGGGCCGGAGGTGCACCCGCTGCTGCGGCTCGCCGCGGGGCCGGGTTCCGAAGTGACGCTGCCGCTGGCGACTTCGCCGCCCGTGCGCGGGGCGCTGCGGCTGCTCGCGCCGCTGCTGCGCACCACCGGCGGGCTCGGGCTGGGCCGCCACGACTTCGACTACGTCCTGGAGCGCTACCTCATGCTGGACAGCTCCAAGGCGCGTCAGGCCTTCCTGCGCACCCTGCGCGCCGGCGTGGACCTGCGGGGGCAGGTCATCACGATGATGGACCGCAGCTATCTGACGGCGGGCCTGCCGACCCTCATCATGTGGGGCGAGCACGACGCGGTGATCCCGGTGCGTCATGCGCTGAGGGCGCACACCGCGATGCCGGGCAGCCGGCTGGAGCTGTTCGAGGGCGCCGGGCATTTCCCGCACCATGACGCGCCCGGGCGTTTCGTCGACGTACTGGAGGACTTCCTCGCCACCACCACGCCGCAGGAGTACGACCCGGTGCTCTGGCGCCGGCTGCTGCGACGCGGTCGGGTGGACGTGCCGCTCTACCAGGAGGTCGAGCCGCCGCACCCCTCCAGCGGGTCCTGAGGCCGTCCGCCGCCGTCCGGGGCAGGATGGGGGCATGGGACACAGGATGACCGAGGAAGAGTGGCGGGCCTTCGTCTCCGCCGGGACACGTACGGGGAAGCTGGCGACGACGCGGGCGGACGGCACGCCCCATGTGGCGCCCGTCTGGTTCCTGCTGGACGGCGACGACGTCGTGTTCAACACGGGCAAGGACACGGTCAAGGGCCGCAACATCACGCGCGACGGCCGGGTCGCCCTGTGCGTGGACGATGACCGGCCGCCGTTCGCGTACGTGGTCCTGCGGGGACGGGCTGAGGTGAGCGAGGAGCCCGGTCCCCTGCGGGAGTGGGCCACCCGGCTCGCCGCCCGCTACATGGGCGAGGACGTCGCCGAGGAGTTCGGGGCGCGCAATGGGGTGCCCGGTGAACTCCTGGTGCGGGTGCGGATCGACAAGGTGCTCGCCGAGTCCGGTGTGGCGGACTGAGCGTCGGGCGCCCGCCGCCCGCCCGGGTCAGCGGATCGGCTTGCCGCCGTTGGCCTTCTTGCCGTTGGCGCCCATCGCCCACCAGGTGCCGCCCACGCCGTGGCCGTTGGTGTCGCCGGGCTTGGTGTCACCGGTGTACCAGTAGACGGGCCAGCAGTTGTACGACAGCTGCTTGGTGCCGTCCGGACGGGTGTAGGTGCTGACGAGCTTGGGGTTGAGACCGGCGGCCTCGGCCTGCGCCTTGGTGACGGGCTTGGCCGCCGGCCACTTCTTGAGGCACTCGCCGGTGCAGTTGGACACCATCGGCCAGTCGGTGTCCTTGTCGAAGCGGTACAGGGTGCGGCCCTTGGAGTCGACGAGGATGTCACCCAGGTTGGCGTCGTTGACGACGGAGAGGATGGGCCACTTCTTGTCGGAGGCGGCGTCCGCGCTGCCGCTGTCGGAGCTGTCGTCCGTACCGCCGGCGTATCCGTCGTCGGTGCCCGAGGAGGGGTCGGCCGAGGTCTCGCTGTCGTACCCGTAGTCGCCGGAGGTGGTCCCGGAGCCGGGCTGCGAGGTGGCCGACTGGGCCGCGTCCTGTTGCTGGGCCGCCGGCGCCACGCTGCTCGCCTGGTCGTAGCCGTTCGACCCGCCGCAGGCGGTGACGAGGAGGAGGGCAGCGGCCGTTCCGGCGACTGCGGCACCGATCCGCTTGTGCATCTGGACTCCTTGCGCGGTAGGGGCGTCGGGGCCCGTGCGCCCCGTCTGGCCACCTGTACGCACGCGGTTCGGCTGCCTCTCAATGCACTGTGAATTCCTTTTTCGGCGGCGCCGTTCTGCTAAGGTGCCCCGCCGCTCCACGGAGCGTCAGCGCACCGACTCCAGCAGACGTGCCGCGTGCATCCGCCCGGCGTGCTCGACGAGGGCGATCAGCACCTCCTTGCCCGATGCGCGGTCCCGTGCGTCACAGAGGACGACGGGGGTGCCGTCCTGCAGGTCGAGGGCGCGCGAGATGTCCTCCGGGCGGTGCTCCAGCGCGCCGGGGAAACGATTGACGGCGACCGCGAACGGGATCTTCCGGTGCTCGAAGAAGTCCACGGCGGGGAAGCAGTCCTCCAGGCGACGGGTGTCGGCGAGCACGACAGCGCCGAGCGCACCTTGCGACAGCTCGTCCCACAGGAACCAGAAGCGGTCCTGGCCGGGGGTGCCGAAGAGGTACAGGGACAGACCCGCCCTGATGGTGATCCTGCCGAAGTCCATCGCCACGGTGGTGGTGGACTTCCGCTCCACTCCCCCGGTGTCGTCCACGTGACGCCCGGCCTCGGTCAGTTGCTCCTCGGTGCGCAGCGGCCGGATCTCGCTCACCGCGCCCACCATGGTGGTCTTGCCGACCCCGAAGCCCCCCGCGATGAGGATCTTCAGGGCCATGACCGGCGTCTCAGAGTGCCCGGAGTCCATTGATCACCTCTCGCAGGATGCGCTCGTCGGGTAGGTGCGCCGGCGGTACGGGATTGCTCACCCGTACGCTGCCGAGCGTCAGGAGGTCGCCGAGGAGGACGCGTACGACGCCCACCGGCAGGTCGGCGTCGGCCGCCAGCTCCGCGACCGACAGGGGCTCTTCCCGGCACAGCACGAGCAGCGCGGTGTGCTCGGGCTCCAGCGTGGGGTCGTCGGCGGCACCGGGTTCGGCGAGCACCAGGGCGATGAGGTCCAGGGCGGCGACGGCCGTACCGGGCCGGGTGCGGCCGCCGGTCATGGCGTACGGGCGCACCAGGGGCCCTGCCGCGTCGTCGTACCAGTGGCCGTCCGGGCTCCGCGGGTGCGCGCCGTTCATCACCTGTGCGCCGGTCAGCCGGCGGCCGGGCCGGCGGCGCCGAGGCGCGGCGGGGTGTGCAGGTGCTCGCCCACGCGCTTGACCAGGCGCGCCATCTCGTAGGCGATCAGGCCGACGTCGGCGCCCGCGCCGGTGAACACCGCGAGGCAGGAGCCCTCGCCGGCGGCCGCCACGAAGAGGAAGCCGTGGTCGAGTTCGACCATGGTCTGCCGGACCTGGCCGGCCGCGAAGTGGCGTCCGGCGCCCTTGGCGAGGCTGTGGAAGCCCGAGGCGACGGCCGCCAGGTGCTCGGCGTCCTCCCGGGTCAGCCCGCGGGAGGAGCCCACGGCCAAGCCGTCGCCCGACAGCACCACGGCGTGGCGGACGTTGTCCACCCGGTCGGTGAGGTCGTCCAGCAGCCAGTCCAGTTCACCGGACCGGTTCGATGCGTCGATCATCCGTGCTCTCCTTCGCGGGGTGCCCTGGCCGAGGTGCGGGCGTGGTCCTGCTCGCCGTCCCCGGGCGTCGTGTCCGGACCGTCGTGGTGACCCGGCCCTCCCGGGCCGGGCCAGGTGCCGCCGGGCTGCGGGGCGGGCCGCAGGGGGCGCGGGCCGGCGGGTCCGGGTTCCCCGTCGGCGGTGTCACGGGCTCCGGCGCCGCCGCCGCGGATCCAGCCGCGGCGGAACGCGGCCATCGTCGAGCGCGCCTGCTCGGCGGTCCGCTCCGGGACGTCCTGCCCCGTGTCCTGCGGCCCGGGGCCGCGTTCGGGTGCTCGGGGCTCCAGCAGCTGCGGGGCGAGGCTCGCACGGCGTACGCGGCGCGGGAGTCCGCCCTCGGCGGGAGGCGTGCCCGCAGGGGCGCCCACCGGCGCGGGAGCGGGCGCCGCGCCGCGGGCCGGTGCGGGCACGGATACGGGCGCCGGCACGGATACGGGCGCGGGCGCGGGCAACGCCCCGTGCTCCGGCGGACGAACGGAACGGGGCGCGGATGGACGCGGCGGCCCGTCGCCGTCGCCGCGCGGGGAGGCCGCCACCAGGGGCGGGACCTCCGCGGACCCCTGGCGGGGTCCGTGCGGGCCGGACGCCGCGCCCCCCGTCCCGGCGCCCCGTGGGGCGCGGGCTTCGGGCGCCCTCATGTCGAGCAGGGCGGTGGGCAGCAGGACGACGGCGGTGGTGCCGCCGTACGGGGAGGAGCGCAGGGAGACCCTGACGTCGTGCCGCCGGGCGAGCCTGCTGACGACGAACAGGCCGAGCCGGTCGCTGTCGAACAGGTCGAGCGCCTGGGTCTGGGCGATGCGCCGGTTGGCCTCGGCCATGGCCTCCTTGCCCATGCCGAGCCCACGGTCCTCGATCTCCAGGGCGTAGCCGTTGCCGACCTGCTCGCCGTAGACGCGCACCTTGGTGTGGGGCGGGGAGAACTGGGTCGCGTTCTCGACGAGTTCGGCGATCAGGTGGGTGAGGTCGGCGACCGCGGAGCCGACGACCGCCGCGAGGGGGAGCCTGCGGACCTCGACGCGGGCGTAGTCCTCGACCTCCGCGACCGCGGCGCGCACCACGTTGGTGAGGGGTACGGGCTTGCTCCAGGCACGGCCGGGAGCGGAGCCGGAGAGGATGATCAGGCCCTCGGCGTGCCGCCGCATACGGGTGGTGAGGTGGTCGAGCTTGAACAGGTCCTCCAGCTCGCCCGGATCCTCGGTGCGCCGTTCCATGCTGTCGAGCAGCGCCAGCTGACGGTGCACCAGGACCTGGCTGCGGCGGGCGAGGTTGACGAAGACGCCGGAGACCCCGTTGACCAGTTCGGCGCGTTCCGCGGCGGCGCGCAGCGCGGCGCGCTGCACGGTGGCCAGGGCTTCGGCGACCTGGCCGATCTCATCGGCGCCGTGCCTGCCGAGGGGCGCCTCCTTGCCGAGGTCGATCTCCTCGCCGGCGCGGAGCCGCCGCATGGCGCGCGGCAGTTTGCGGCGGGCGAGTTCGAGCGCGGTGTTGCGCAGGCCGACGAGTTCGACGACGAGACCGCGGCCGATCCGTACGGAGATGAAGAGGGAGGCGACGACGCCGAGGAGGCCGAGCAGGACGGCGATGCCCGAGGTGCTCAACAGGCCGTGCGCGAGGGGTCGGTCGGCGGGTGCTGCGGCCTTGGCGGACTTCTCCAGCCCGGACAGCACCTGTCCGGTGGCCCGGTCCCATGTGGCGAGGCTCGCGCCGTCCACGGCGGCCTTGCCCGGTCCGGCGTCGAGGACGGCGTCCTCCATGGCCTCGAGGTCCGTGTACGCGGTGGAGCGGGCCAGCCGCACCCAGGCGCTGCGGCCGGCACCGCCGAGGTCGGCCGTGGCACCCGCGAGCAGGGCGCGGCGGGCGGTGACGGCACCGCTCAGGTCGCGGTAACGGTCCGTGGGCAGGCCGCGGGTGAGCGCGGCCGCGGCGAGCAGCGCGTCCTCGCGGGACAGTTGTTCCGCGGCACGGCCGATCTCCAGGGCGGCACGCTCGCCGCGTCCCGCGGAAAGGGCGCCGCCGATCGCGAATCCGTCGGTCACGGCGTCGGTGTAGGCGCGGTACGTCTGCCGCCAGTCCGCTGCTCCCTGGGTGATGCCCGGGCGCTGCCTGCGCAGGCGCTCCAGGTCGCCGACGAAGGTCCGGACGCGCACCGCGGCGGTGCCCGGCAGGCCGGTGCCGTCGGCGACCGTGTGGCCGCCGCCCAGCTGGAGCAGGGCGGCGGCACGGTCGGTGGCCGTGGCGCGTCTGCTCAGTTCGGCGGCGGCCTCGGTGGTGGGCCGGGCCAGGTAGCGGGCGGCGGCACGGCGTTCGGCCTGCAGGGTGGTCACGGTGTCGGCGACCGGCTCACGGATCGTTTCTGCAATGCGCTGGGCACGCAGCCGACCGGAGACGTCCTGGGCCGTGGTGACAGCGGCGAAGGCCCACAGCGCCATAAGGGACACGACGGGCACCATGAGGAGCGACACGATCTTCGCGCGCACGGTCCTCGGGCGCAGGCTCAGCCGGTCCGCCGCCCCGCCGCTCCGTCCGCCGTCGGTGGCGCGGGAGGACGGTTCCTCGTCCGCGGGGAGTCCCGCGTGCGCTCTGCGGCCCCGTGGCGGCGTCACAGGGCACCCTCGCCGATGCGCTGGGCGGTCGCGGAGGCGATGTGTTCCCTCGCCGTCGGGGAGAGCGCGACGAAGGCGGAGGTGAGGAAGAGGTAGGAGCCGAGGCCGACGATGAGGGGGAACAGGAACGCTGTCGCGCCGGAGCCGGTCAGCACCTCCGCCGAGGGCCGGACCCGGACGTGCACGGCGAGCATCCCGGTGTAGTGCATGCTGCTGACCGCCGCGCCCATCACCAGGGAGGCGCCGGCGACGACCACGGGCCGGTGGATGGTGAGCGCGGCCCACAGCGCGGCGGTCGCGGCGGCCCAGGCGATGGCGACCGACAGCGCCACGAGCCACGGTTCGTAGGACACCGCGCCATGAAGGCGTACGGCGGCCATGCCCAGGTAGTGCATGCTGGCCACACCGACACCCGTGGTGAGGCCGCCGATCGCGAGGGCCCGGAAGCGGCCGTGGCCGTACCCGACGGCGAAGACGCCGAGGCCGACGACGACCATGGCGACGGCGAGGCTGAGGACGGTCAGGGGGACGTTGTAGCGGATCTCGGTGCCGGTGACGCGGAAGCCGAGCATGGCGACGAAGTGCATCGTCCAGATCCCGGTGCCGAGGGCGCTCGCGGCGGTGATCAGCCAGTTGCGCCGGGAGCGGCCGGTCGCGGCCAGGGCCCGTACGGTGCAGCGCAGTCCGAGCGCCGCGCCGACGCACGCCATGGCGTACGAGAGCAGCGGGGTCAGCCAGCCGAAGGCGGCGTGGTCGATGTGTCCCATGGCCCCGGGACGCTAGTGCGGGGGTGGTCGCACGCTCGGGCCATGACGGAACCCTGCCTTATTTGACCGCGTGCTTTCCGGATGCGGCCCCCGGCGATCGCGTGCGGCACGAACCTGTACGCGGGAAGCGTGTTTCAGCCGCTGCGTGGCCCGTACATGATGATCCCCACGCCCGCCAGGCAGACCAGCGCGCCCACCACGTCGTAGCGGTCGGGCCGGTAGCCGTCCGCCACCATCCCCCAGGCGAGCGAGCCCGCGATGAACACCCCGCCGTAGGCGGCGAGGATGCGGCCGAACTCGGCGTCCGGCTGGAGGGTGGCGACGCACCCGTACAGGCCCAGGGCGATGACCCCGGCCCCGATCCACGCCCATCCGCGGTGCTCGCGCAGCCCCTGCCAGACCAGCCAGGCGCCGCCGATCTCCAGCAGCGCGGCCAGCACGAAGAGGGCGACGGAACGGAACGGGATCATGCGACCATGATGCCCCGCGTCCCGTGCGCCCCGGCGCGCGCCCCGAACCGGAGGTGGACCGTCGTGCACACCGACCCCGCGCAGATCCGCGCGTTCTTCGCCGCCCGCGCCGCCGACTGGGAGACCCGCTACCCCGACGACGCCCCCGTCTACCGTTCCGGTGTCGCCGAACTGGGCCTGCGGGAGGGCCAGACGGTCCTCGACGCGGGGTGCGGCACGGCCCGGGCGATGCCCTTCCTGCGCGCGGCCGTGGGGGCGTCCGGGACGGTCCTGGGCGCCGATCTGACGCCCGAGATGCTGGCCGCGGCGGTACGGGCCGGGCGCCGGGAGCACGGCGCCCTGCTGCTGGCCGACTGCGCCCAGCTGCCGCTGCGCGACGCCACACTGGACGCCGTCTTCGCCGCGGGGCTGATCGGGCACCTGCCGGACCCCCGGGCCTGTCTGCGGGAGCTGGCCCGGGTCACCCGGCCCGGCGGCCGGCTGGCGCTCTTCCACCCGATCGGACGGGCGGCGCTGGCCGCCCGGCAGGGCCGCGAGCTGACCCCGGACGACCTGCGCGCCGAGCCCACCCTAAGGCCGTTGCTGGAGTCCTCGGGGTGGACCCTGACCTCCTACACCGACACCGACGAGCGGTTCCTCGCGATGGCCTCGACGAAGGCGTAGGCGTTGTCGAACATGATGGTGTGACCGGCGCCGGGGACCATCACGACGGACACCCCGGCGGCCTCCAGCCCCGCCCGGCCGCTCAGGTCACCGCTCGGCTCACCCTGCAGGAAGGTGCGCGGAACGGGCGACGAGAACAGCAGTTCACGCATGACCGGATCGCTCCCCGCAGCAGTGGCGAGGCGGTGCGGTGCAGGGCGACGCGGTCGGCCAGGCGCATCGCGGCGACCCAGTGCGGGCCGACCCGCCATAGGACGCGGGCGAAGCCTCCGCCATGGACGAGCTCCTCCTCGGTGAAGGCCGCGATGCCGCTGCTGCCCGCCGTCGCGCGCGGACGCGCGTCGAGGTTCGCCTCCGCCAGCACCAGGCGCGCCACCAGATCGGGCCGGCGCGCGGCGAGGACGATCGCCACGGTGCCTCCCATGCTGTGGCCGACCACCCCGGCCGGCCCGTCGCGACGGCGTCGAGTGCCGCGGCGAGCGCGTCCGCGTGCTCCTCCAGCGTGTAGCCGAAGGCGGCGGGCCGGTCGCTGATGCCGTGGCCCGGCAGGTCGGCGAGGAGGGAACGCCGCCCGGTGAGGGCCGGATCCGCCGCTATGTGGGCGAAGTAGACGGAGAGGCCGCGCCCAGCCCGTGCACATAGACGAGCGCGGGGCCGGTCCCGGGTGTCCCGGTCCAGCGGATGGCTATGAGCTGCGCAAGGGCATCGCCGCTACCACCGAGGGCTGCGCCGAGCTGCGCCGGCGGCTCGCGGAGCCGGACGCCGCCGACATCCCCGACGAGAACCGCTGGTTCACGTTCCTCGCCCTCCTGCGCCATCTCGACGACCCCTCCCTGCACAGCGCGGTGCTGCGTCGCCGGCTCGCCGTCCTGGAGGAACCCACGAGCTTCTTCCACGACGGCGACCGCCCGCTGCGGGCGGAGGAGCTCGACGACCCGTTCCGGCGGGGCTTCCTGACGATCGCACCGGTCACCACGCGGGCGGAGCTCGGCCGGCTGCGCAGCACCCTGGACGCCCTGGGGTCCTGAGTGCGGCCCCGGCGGGTCCGGCCGGCGCGGCGGGGACGGTAGCCTGCGGCACGTCCGACCGAGGAGAACTGCGAGGCCGCGCGTGACCCGAGAGCTGTACAACGTCCGGCTGGTACCCCGCGAGGGGGACCCGACCCCACTGACGGACGAGGAGGAACAGCGCGCGCGGACCACGCTCTTCAACGACCTCGGCCGCGCCGTCTCCGACCGCGGCTGGGTGCGCTTCCCCGCCTACTCGCCCGAGGAACGGCGGCGGCTGGTCGACGTCGCCGGCCGGCTGAGCGCCTACTGGGGCGTCGAGGTCGGCGTGGCGGCCGAGGACCCCTGCTCCATGCGGCTCTTCCTCCCCGGGTACGGTCCGCGGGAGACCGCGGTCACCCCGGCCGTGGAAGGCCGCTTGTGACGGCCCGGGCCCGGTAGGGCGGCGGACGCCTCACGCTTCGGGGAGGCCGAGCAGCGACCGGGCGACCGCCCGCGGCGGTACGCCACGCTCCTGGGCGAGCACCGCGACGGCACGCCGTGCGAGTTCACCGATCCCGAACATCAGCGCCTCCGGCGCGACGCGCGCCGCAGCGGCCTCGAGCGCCTCCTCGTCCCCCTCGACGGAGGCCGCGACATGGGCGGCGGCCGCCTCGAAGAGGTTGCGCTCGCGTGATGCCCGGCGTGAGGGCTCCGCCCCGGGCGTCGGCGGGGGCTTCGCGGGCCTCCCCGGCGTCCGCGCCGCGGTGAACCTCCGGAGCCAGGTGGCCATCCGCATCACCCCTCTCACCCAGGGGCGTTCCCGCCCGCGGGCAGCCGGAACCCCGGAAGGCCCGGGTCGCCGCTCTCCGCGGTGAGAACGAGAGGGGGGCCGTGCGCGCCGGGCTCCCAGCCGACGGCCAGCGCGTGCTCGACGAGCAGGCGGACGTCGCGAGGAGTCGGGTGGGCGGTGTCGGTGACGCAGTATCCCCACGGACCGGGCTCCGAGGCCGACACCAGATCGGCGGCGAGGGCACGGCCGCCGGGAGCCGCCCCGTCCGTGACGCGGACGGAGACGACGCGGCGGCAGGTGCCGTCGGGCTGATCGGCGTGCCCGATGCGCGCGGTCCAGAGGAACTCGCGCCCGTCGAAGCGGAGGCGTCGGCGCCGTTTCCTCACGGGCGGCCGCCCTGGTGGGCAAGGGAGTTGGCCATGGCGTCAGCGTAGGGGCCGGCGATCCGGCCACCGAACGGTTTTCCACAGGGCACGCCCCGGTCTCGACGCGGGTGTTACCGGGTGGTTAGGGTGCGCCCACCACTGAGAACTCACTGGAGAGGGGATGCCCGTGTCCGCGACGGACGCCGACGCGCTGTTCGTGCTCACCGCGGCGATGCTGACGCCCGCGCAGTTCCCGGGCGTCCTGGCCGACGACTATCCGGCCGCGTGCGCCGAGCTCGGGCTGGAACCGGCGGACGACGGCTACGGCCTCGTCTTCGGCCAGGACGGGACGGGCGCCCGGTGGACGGTCGCGATCAGCGACACCGCGCTGGTCGCGTGCGCCCTCGCCGCGTGGGACTGCGGGCTGGAGTACGACCTCTCCCCCGACGAGCGCTCGGTCGTCGCCGCGCTGCCCGGATGGCCGCTGCCGGTCGCGGTGGCCGCGCCCGGCGTGCCCGCTCCGCACGATCCGCCCGAGGCCGAGGACGGCCCGCCGCTCTCACCGCCCGACACCGGGACGTGGGGGCCGGCGCAGCGACGCCTGGGGGCCGACGAGATAGCCCTCCAGTGGCGGATCTGGCGGGAACAGCTCGACGCCGGGGACGAGCCCGACTCCCCGGACGGCGCCGACAGCTCCAGCAGCTCGGACACATCCGCCGCGACCGTCACAAACTCCGCGCCCGACGGCACGGAGAAGGAGCCCACGGAGAACGAGTCGGGTGAAGGAACAGGGGCCACGGCTGCCACGGCTCCCGCCGCCGACGGCATCCACCCCGGGGTGCGGCGCGCGCTGGAGGCCGCCCAGGAGTATCTCCGTACGCCCCCGCCGCCCGGCCGCATACGCTCGACCGCGGCGGGCGAGGGCGTACGCACCCTGCGTGTGGACGGCGAGGGCTGGAGCCTGGTGGCCCGCACCGACGACATCGCCTTCGTGCTGCTCGACGAGGAGCCCGGCGAGGTGCTGCCGGTCGGCCGGGGGCCGGAACTCCCCAGCCTGCTGGAGGGCCTGGAGAAGCTGGCCGTACGGCCCGCCTGAGCGCCGCCCCCGGTCGCAGCTCAGGCGTCCGGGCCGTCCGCGCGGACCTTCCCGTCGACCTTGCGCGCGGCGATCAGGACCGGGTCCCACACCGGGGAGAACGGCGGGGCGTAGCCCAGGTCGAGCCCGGTCATCTGCTCGGCGGTCATGCCCGCGGTGAGCGCCACGGCACCGATGTCCACGCGCTTGGCCGCGCCCTCGCGGCCGACGATCTGCAGTCCGAGCAGCCGTCCGGTGTGCCGCTCCGCGATGGCCTTGACCGTCATCGGCGCGGCGCCGGGGTAGTAGCCGGCCCTGCTGGTGGACTCGATGACCGCGGTGACGTACTGCAGCCCGGCGGCGCGGGCCTGGGACTCCTTCAGTCCCGTACGGGCGATCTCCAGGGAGCAGACCTTGCTGACGGCCGTGCCCACGACGCCCGGGAAGGTGGCGTAGCCGCCGCCGATGTTGGTGCCGATGACCCGGCCCTGCTTGTTGGCGTGGGTGCCCAGCGCGATGTGCTGCATCCCGCCGGAGACCAGGTTGAGGACCTCCACGCAGTCCCCGCCCGCCCAGACCGCCTCCTCCCCGCGCACACGCATCGCACGGTCGGTGAGCAGCCCGCCGTGCGCACCCAGCGGCAGCCCCGCGTCGCGGGCGAGGCCGGTGTTGGGGGCGACGCCGAGCCCGAGCACGACCACGTCCGCCGGGTACTCGCCCTGGTCGGTGGCCACCGCGCGGACCCGGCCGTCCGCCCCGGTGAGCACCTCGCGCACCGGGGCTCCGGTGACGACGGTGATGCCGAGGCCCTCCATGGCCTCCCGCACGAGCCGACCCATGTCCGGGTCGAGGGTCGCCATGGGCTGCTCGGAGGCTTCGACGAGGGTGACCCGGAGACCGCGCCGCAGCATGGCCTCGGCCATCTCCACGCCGATGTAGCCGCCGCCGACCACGACGGCGGTACTGACGGGCCTGTTGTCGAGGGCGTCCAGGATGTCCTCGCCATCGTCGAGGATCTGCACGCCGTGCACGCCCCCGGCGTCGATCCCGGGGATCGGGGGGCGCTTGGGCACGGCGCCGGTGGCGATGACGAGCTGGTCGTACTCCGTCCATCCCTCCGCCCCGAAGACGTCCCGGGTGCGCACCCGGCCGCGGTCCCGGTCGATCTCGACGACCTCGGTGCCGAGCCGCACGTCGATGTCGTGGGCCCGGTGCTTCTCGGGCGTGCGGGCGATCAGCTTGTCGGGGCCGGTGGCGTCCCCGGCGATCCAGTACGGGATGCCGCAGGCGGAGTAGGAGGTGCGGCGCCCGCGTTCGAAGGCGACGACCTCCAGTTCGTCGGGCCCCTTCCTCCTGCGCGCCTGCGACGCCGCCGACATGCCCGCGGCGTCCCCGCCGATGACCACAAGCCGTTGCCTCATGCCCCGCAGCGTATGCGCCGCCCCGGTGTCCCGCGCGATCACCCCGTTGCCGCAGACTGGGCGCCATGGACCTGCAGATCACCGCGACCTCCCCGGACCATCCCGCGACCCTCCTCGACCTGCCGTGGAACGTGCCGCTGGAGGAGTGGCCGGAGGAGTACCTGGTGGCGCTGCCGCGCGGCATCTCGCGGCACGTCGTCCGGTTCGCCCTGGCCGGCGACGAGGTGGTGGCGGTCAAGGAGGTCGGCGAGTGGGCGGCCGTCCGCGAGTACGGGCTGCTGCGCGACCTGGACCGCATGGGCATACCCGCGGTCGACGCCCTCGCCGTCGTCACCGGCCGCACCGACGACCGCGGCGAACCGCTGGAGCCGGTGCTGATCACCCGCCACCTGGGCGGCTCGCAGCCGTACCGCTCGATGTTCGAGACGACGATGCGCCCGGGCACGGTCAACCGGCTGCTGGACGCACTCGCCGTGCTGCTGGTCCGGCTGCACCTGGCGGGCTTCGCCTGGGGCGACTGCTCGCTGTCGAACACCCTCTTCCGGCGTGACGCGGGCGCCTACGCCGCCTACCTGGTGGACGCCGAGACCGGGCAGATCCAGCCCAGCCTCTCGCGCGGCCAGCGGGAGTACGACATCGAGGTGGCCCGGGTGAACATCGCCGGCGAGCTGCTGGACCTGGAGGCGGGCGGCTCGCTGCACCCGTCCGTGGACCCGGTCACCTTCGGGCAGGCCATCGCCGACCGCTACGACGAGCTGTGGCACGAGCTCACCCGCGAGTCGGTGTACCCGGTGGCCAAGCGGCACTACATCGACCGGCGCATCCGGCGGCTGAACGACCTCGGCTTCGACGTCGCGGAGATGCAGATCCAGCGGTCGCCCGACGGTGACGACGTCACGTTCCTGCCCAAGGTCGTGGACGCCGGCCACCACCAGCGGCAGCTGCTCCGCCTCACCGGCCTGGACGCCGAGGAGAACCAGGCCCGCAGCCTCCTCAACGACCTCGAGACGTGGATGGCCGGCCAGGAGGACTACGCCCCCGGCGACCCGCTGGGCGCCCGCCCCGAAGTGCTGGCCCACCGCTGGGTCCGCGACGTCTTCCGGCCGACGGTCCGCGCCGTGCCGCGCGAGCTGCGGGGCTCCCTGGACACCGCGCAGATCTACCACGAGCTGCTCGAGCACCGCTGGTTGATGTCCGAGCGGGCGCAGCGTGACGTGGGTCTCGACGCGGCGGTCGAGGACTACGTCCGGAACGTGCTCCTCCCGTCGCCGCAGGGTCCCGCCGTTCCGCTGCCGCCCGACTAGCGCCGGGCCCTAGTCTCGACGGGTGACCGACCCGACTTCGCTGAGGGGCGTCTTCGACGAGGACGCCGAGCTGTATGACCGGGTCCGCCCGGGGTATCCCGGCGTGCTCTTCGACGATCTGGCCGCGGTGGCGGGGCTCGGCCCCGGCGCGCGCGTGCTGGAGATCGGCTGCGGGACCGGACAGGCCACCGTGCCGCTCGCGGAGCGCGGCTTCCGCGTCACGGCCGTCGAGCTGGGCCCGTCGATGGCGGCGGTCGCCCGGCGCAGGCTGGCCGGGTTCCCGGGCGTCGAGGTGGTCGTCTCCGCCTTCGAGGACTGGCCACTCCCGGAGGAGCCGTTCGACGCGGTCGTCTCGGCCACGGCGTTCCACTGGATCGACCCCGCCGTGGCGGTCGTCAAGTGCGCCGACGCGCTGCGGCCCGGCGGGGTGCTGGCCGTCATCGCCACCCATCACGTGGACGGCGGCACCCGGGCCTTCTTCGCGGACGTGCAGGAGTGCTACGAGCGCTTCGACCCGGCGACGCCCCCGGGGCTGCGGCCGCGCGCGGCGGCCCTGGTCCCCACCGACAGCGAGGAGACGGACCGCTCCGGGCGCTTCGGGCCGGCCGTCTTCCACCGCTACGAGCGCGAACTGCCGTACACCACGGCCGAGTACCTCGACCTGCTGCTCAGCTACTCCAACCACCGCGCCCTTCCCGCGGCGCGGCGGGAGGGCCTGCTCGCCTGCATCCGGGCGCTGGCCGACGGCCGCTACGGCGGCCGCGTCGTCAAGCGGTACCTGACGGAACTGCGCATCACGTGGCGACTGTGACGGTGACGGACCCGGCGGGCACGCCGATCACGCCCGTGTGCCCCCGGGGCCGCGCGTCGCGGAGATCGTCAGGCGGACGTAGTCCACGACGGGCTCCGGCAGGCGCGCGGCCACGGCGCGGACGAAGGCCTCGTGCTCCGCGCCGGGGAGGCGTTCCAGCTGTCCGCCGAGGACGACGACGGCCAGGTACGCGAGCAGTTGCGCGCCCGGTTCGAGACGGGCGGGGTCGGGGACGAGGGCGACCTGGACGTCGGTGAAACCGGCGTCCCGCAGGCGGCGTTCGGTCTCCTCGACGCCCGCGAAGTTCCAGACGGCGGGCTGCGGGCCGAGGACGTCGTCGACGGCGGCCGAAACGCCGGCGATGTTGCCGAGTCCGCCGCATTCGGCGACGAGGCGTCCGCCGGGGCGCAGGACGCGTGCGACCCGGCGGAAGAGCGCGGCGTGGTCGGGGATCCAGTGGAAGGTGGCGACGCTGGTGACGGCGTCCACCGTGCCGGTGACGGGGAGCGGGCCGGTGATGTCGGCGTGCACGACCTCGACGCGGTCCAGGCGTCCGGCGAGGCGCCGTCGGAGCTGCTCCAGCATGCGTAGCGAGCCGTCGAGGGCGACGACGCGGCCGTGCGGGAGCAGGTCGAGCAGCGCCTCCGTGTCGCGTCCGGTGCCGCAGCCGAGGTCGAGCACCCGCTCGTCGCCGCGCGGCGCGAGGCGGTCCAGGGTCCCGCGGCCCCACTGCACGTGGGGCAGCGGCAGGCTGTCGTACGTGGTGGCGTCCCATTCCCGCGTCATGACCTCCACGCTAGCCAGCGGAGTCCACCAAGTGATACCCATGTCTCACATAGTGACCAGCTAGAAACGCGTCGGCGGAAGCGGAGGAGCGCACATGACGGCGATCGAGGTACGGCCGGTGGGATGGGTGACCGGCGGCCGCGTGCCGGTCGAGGACGACGACTGGGCCGGCGTCGAGGCGGTGATCCGGCTGGACGGAGAGCAGTTCGGCCCGGAGGCGCTGTACGGCCTGGACACCTTCTCCCACCTGGAGGTCGTCTTCCACTTCGACCGGGTCCCCGAGGAGCGGGTGGAGACCGGCGCACGCCATCCGCGCGGGAACACCGGGTGGCCACTGATCGGCATCTTCGCCCAGCGCGGCAAGAACCGGCCCAACCGCCTGGGTGTGTCGCGTTGCAAGATCTTGCGCGTCGACGGGCTGGATGTCCACGTCGCGGGGCTGGACGCCGTGGACGGGACGCCGGTGCTCGACCTCAAGCCGTGGATGGCCGAGTTCGGACCGCTGGACACCGCGTTCCAGCCCGCCTGGGCCACCGAGCTGATGCGCGACTACTACTGAGCCCCCCACTGCGGGACCTCTTTACCGCCCTGTCATGTCCCAGTAACCTCATGAAGATTTTTGCAGCAACTTGCAGGGAACTCATGGCTGTTCCTTTCGTGGCGCGCGCGAGGGCCTGCCTCACCCGCACCGGCCGCCGCCCCCGGCGGCCCTCGCCCGAGGAGCCCCCGCATGGGCACGTACAAGGACGCGGTGACCGGCGCGGTGAGGACCGTGAGCGGCGGGAGCCTGTCGGTCGACGCGCCCGGCAAGGGCAACCTGCGCGTGTACGTCCTCGACCTGGGCGGGGCCAACGCCGCACCGGGCAAGGTCGGCTCGGACGGGCCGTACCTGAGTAGCACACCGTACCCGCGCACCGTACCCGCGCCGCGGGAGGTACCCGCGGCAGCGGGCCGGCCGAGGTGGGGAGGGCATCCGGGTGAGGTCCCCGGGCCGCCCGGCGTGTCCTCTCCACGCGATCCGGTCATATGAGCTGATGTTCATTTCATGGGTTCACACCGTGCGGCCAAGCACGCGCGCCGCCGCGCGGCCGGACGTCCGCGGCGTGCGGCACGTGTCTGGGCGACCGCCGCGGGGACGGCCGGTGTCGTCGCCGTGGCCGCCCTCGGGGTGCACAGCGCGATCATCCACACCGACCCTCCCTCGGTCCACGCCCGCCCCGCGCCGAGCCCGCAGCTCATGCCCTTCCCCGACCTGGCCGCCCGGGCCAGGCTGCAACGCGTCCCGCTCTACCCGGCCCACGAGCCCGCCATCGTCCCGCGCAAGAGCTGGGGGGCCGACGAGTCGCTGCGCACCGAGCCCCCGCACTACAGCACCACGGTCAAGGCGGTGTTCCTGCACCACACCGACAGCGGCAACGACTACAAGTGCGCGGACGTACCCCGGATCATCCGCGACATCTACTCCGGCCACATCCAGAGCCGCCACTGGGACGACGTCGCCTACAACTTCTTCGTCGACAAGTGCGGCACGATCTACGAGGGGCGCGCCGGCGGCTCCGACCGCCCCGTCACGGGGGCCCACTCGATCGGCTTCAACAAGGACACCATGGGCATCGCCGCGATCGGCACCTACGACGCCAAGGGCAGCGTGCCGCAGGCGATGACCGAGGCGATCGCCCGGATCGCCGCCTGGAAGCTCGGGCTGTCCGACATCGATCCCCGGGGGGAGGTCACCCTGGTGTCCAGCAGCAGCAAGAGCCGCTTCAAGAAGGGCAAGCAGGCGGTCTTCCACGTCATCGCGGGCCACCGCGACGCCTACATGACCGACTGTCCCGGCAAGGAGCTGTACGCCAAGCTCCCGGAGATCCGCACCGAGGCCGCCCGGCTGCAGGGCCGCCCCCCGCTGCGCGCCGCGAAGAGCAAGGGCTGACGCTCCGCCCGCGTCAGCGGGGCGCCAGCGCCAGCAGGGCGACGTCGTCGCCCACCGCGCCCGCGTACCGGTGCAGGTCCTCCCAGACCGCGTCGACGACCGCCTCCGGGGAGAGGCCGGCGCCCTCCGCCAGCCGGGCGGCGAGGCGTTCGGCGAGCGGGTAGAAGGTGCCCGAGGCGTCGCGCGCCTCGGTGACGCCGTCGGTGTACGCGAGGATCACGTCCCCCGGCTGCAGGGTCACCACCGACGGCAGGGCCGGTGCCTGTCCTGGCGGTCCGGCCCCGAGCGGGGGACCGGGATCGCACTCCAGCTCCCGCACCTCGCGGCCGCGCAGCAGCAGTGCGGGCGGATGCCCCTGACAGACCAGCCGTACCCATGACCCGTCGTCGGGGAACTCCAGCAGCAGGACGGTGGCGAACAACTCGCTGTTCCCGGCGGCGTCCAGGGAGAGCCGCCGTTCCAGGCGCCCCGCCACACCGCGCAGCTCCCGCTGGTCGAGCACGGCCTCGCGGAAGGCGCCGAGCAGCCCCGCGACCGTGCCGACCGCGGCGAGGCCGTGCCCTTGGACGTCGGCGACCAGCGCCCGTACACCGTAGGGCCCGGTCCGCACGTCGTACAGGTCGCCGCCCACCAGGGTGCCGCGCTGCGCGGCCCGGTACAGGGCGGCGCAGCGCACCTCCCCCACGGTGCCGGGCACCGGGGCGAGGACGGCGAGCTGCGCCGCCTCGGCCACCGACCGGGCCAGCACCAGGCGGCCCCGGAACCGCTGCTGCACCGCGGCGATGACCACGCTGAGGGCGCCGATGAGGACGACGGCACCCAGTTCGGCGCCGACGATTGTCCCCGAGCCCACCACGGGGAGCTCCATGACGACCACGACGGCCGCGGCCAGGACCGCGGTGCCCGCCACCCCGTAGGTGAGTGCGGCGAGCGGGGCCACCGCCGCGTAGTAGGCGCCGAGCTCGACGTCGCCGGGGGTGACCCCCTGGGCCAGGATCAGCACGCCGAGCAGGGCGACCGGGAGCACGCGCAGCCAGCGTGGCGGTGCGCCGATCCGCAGTGTGCCGTCCTCGGCCGGAGCCGTGTCCATGCAGGCACGGTAACCGCGGGCGGCGCGGGCCGCGCGTCTCAGCCGGTGGGCACGGCCGCCGCCGCGACGAGCTCCGGATGGTGCTTGCGGGCGACCTCGGGGTGGGCGCGGAGCCAGCCCTTGAGCTCGTTGCGGCCGTACTCGGAGAAGAGCGGGTTGGCCGGGTCCCGGGTGGCGCCGGGCGCGCGGTGGGCGTGCTCGAACGGCAGCGGGGCCACGCGCGCGTCGAGGCGGGGGTTGTAGAAGAAGGGCACGGAGTAGCGCTCGCGGGCGCCGGCCGGGCTGACCACGCGGTGATTGGTGGCCTTGAGGTAGCCGTCGGTGGCGACCTCGAGCAGCTCGCCCAGGTTGACGACGAAGGCGCCGGGCAGCGGCGGCACGTCGTGGAAGCGGCCGTCGGAGCGTTCCACCTGCAGGCCGCCGACCTCGTCCTGGAGCAGCAGGGTGAGGAAGCCGTAGTCCTTGTGCGCGCCGACGCCCTGGTCGCCGCCGGTGGGGGCGGTGCCGGGGTAGCGCACCAGCTTCAGGTGCAGGTGCGGCTCGTCGGCGAAGGCCTCGTCGTAGAAGTCCTCGGGGGCGCCGATGGCGGCGAGCAGTTCGTGCAGCAGCCGGTGGGCGACGCGGCTGAGCCGGTCGATCCAGGCCAGGGAGAGTTCGCGGAGCTCGGGCAGGTCGGCGGGCCACTGGTTGGGGCCCTCCAGCCACCAGTACGGGGGCTCGCCGGCGGCCGGGACGTGCTGCGGGCGCTCGGCGCCGATGTCGAGCTGGTCGCGCCAGTCCTGGCTGCCGCCGGTGCGCTCGTCGCCGGTGCGGGTGTAGCCGCGGAAGTGCGGGGAGTTCAGGTTGCCGATGGCGAGCCGGTCGGCCTCGGGCAGGGCGAAGAACGCGCGGATCGCCCGCATCAGGGAGGCGGTCTCCTCGGCGGTCACGCCGTGACCGGTGAGCTGGAAGAAGCCGACCTCGTGGGCGGCGGAGTGCAGTTCGCGGTGGAGCCGGGCGCGCGCCTGGGGGCCGCGGTCCGCGGCGGAGAGGTCGATCACGGGAAGCTGGAGCGTCATGGTGTGGTGTCCGCAGGGTGAGGACCCGGCACGCCGGCGATGACCGGGCGCTGCGCGACGGGCCCTGGTGGGGCGGCGTCGCGGGGCCGAGTGGGAGGAAAGGGGCGGGGTGGGGTCAGCCGCTGCGGCGACAGGACATGCTCGTGACGCGGACGAAGTCCACATGACGGCGGCGCACGAGCAAGAGCATGGGCCAAGGGTACTGCGCAGCGTCGTCCCGGGCGGTGACGCATGTCACGCGGCCCCATGAGCCGGGCGGTACGGGCGTGGGACGACCCCATGGTCGCGCCGGGTGCGGGCGGCCACGATGTGGCGGCAGCCATCCCCGACGTGCAAATGGAGGCTCCCCATGCGCCCCTGGAGAGGCGTCCCCCTACTCGCCGCCGCCGTGCTCGCGCTCGGCGCCGCCGCGGTCCCCGCCGGTGCGGAGGCGGCCGCGGGTACGGCAGGGCACTGCGCCCGGCTGGCCCGGGTCACCGTGCCCGGCGCCGAGCACCAGCAGAAGGCCTGCCTGCCCGACATGACGACCACCGCGCTGGCGGGCACCGCGTACACCGACACCGCCGACCAGGCGGGCCTGGCGGCGGCCGGCACCACCCGCCCGTCCGGCGTGCCGGGCGTACAGGTCGACGGCTACTTCGCCGACACCTCGGGCTTCAACACCACGCACGGCTGGCAGCACGACGCCCAGTTCGTGCTGCGGCTGCCGGACCGCTGGAACGGCGGCCTGATCGTCACCGGCGCGCCCGGCACCCGCAAGCAGTACTCGCTCGACGTCCTGATCTCCGACTGGGCGATCGCCCAGGGCTACGCCTTCGCCTCCACCGACAAGGGCAACAGCGGGCCGGACTTCTACACCGACGGCCGCCGCCCGGGTGACGCGATGGCCGAGTGGAACCGGCGCACGACCCAGCTCACGGTGGCCGCGAAGGCGGCGGTGGCCTCCCGCTACGGCCGCGCGCCGCACCGTACGTACATGACCGGCATCTCCAACGGTGGCTACCTCACCCGCTGGCAGCTGGAGCACCACCCGGCGCTCTACGACGGCGGCGTGGACTGGGAGGGCACGCTCTGGACGGCGGACGGCCCCAACCTGCTGACCTCGCTCCCGGTCACGGTGGCCCGCGCCCAGGGCCGGGCCACCGATGCAGACCTGCTGGCGGCCGGGTTCGCGCCCGGCTCGCAGTTCCTGTGGGCCTACCACCAGCAGGCCTACTGGGGCCTGACCCAGAAGGTGTACCGCGCCGAGTTCGACCCCTCCTACGACCCCGCCTGCCCGGGCGCGAGCGCGGGTGCGACCGTGCCGGAGATCCTGGCGCCCTGCGCCTCGGACGCCGACTACGACTACGCGGCGCGCCCGGCCGCCGTGCACCGGGCCGTCGGCCGGGTGTCGCTCACCGGGCGCATCGGCAAGCCGATGATCACCCTGCACGGCACCCTGGACACGCTGCTGCCGATCGCGACCGACTCGGACGTCTACGCGCGCATGATCGACTCCGCGGGCCGGGGCGCGCTGCACCGCTACTACACGATCGAGGGCGGCAACCACGTCGACGGCCTGTACGACACGTATCCGGACCGGCTGCGCCCGATCCTGCCCTGCTACCGGGCCGCGTTCGACGCGCTGACGTCGTGGGTGGAGCGGGGCAGGACACCGCCCGCGGACCGCACGGTGCCCCGGCCGGCGAGCGGGGACGTGGTCAACTCCTGCGCGCTGTCCTGAGGTCAGACCCGCTCGAGCGGACGGTGCGGCCCCTCGGGGAGCTCGACGGAGATCGGGTCGCCGGGCCGCACCTCTCCGCCGTGCAGCACCACGCCCATGATCCCGCCCTTGCGGACGACGGCGCCGTGCTCGTCCCGGCCGACGACCTGCTTGAGCAGGCCCTGCCGGAAGCCGTCGATCTGCAGGCAGGGGTTGCGCAGACCGGTCACCTCGACGACGGCCTCCGCGCCGAGCCCCAGCCGCGTCCCGACGGGAAGGCCCAGCAGGTCGAGGCCACGCGTGGTGACGTTCTCGCCGAGCTCGCCCGGGGCGACCTCGAAGCCGGCCGTGAGCAGCTCGTCGTGGAGCTCGCCGTGGATGAGGTGGACCTGGCGCAGATTGGGCTGCGTCGGGTCCTGGGCCACCCGCGACCGGTGCTGCACCGTCACCCCGAGGTGGGCGTCGCCCTCCACGCCGAGCCCGGTCAGCAGCCGGATCCTGTCATGGGTGGGCTTGCTGAAGTGGTGTCCCTCGTCGCGGCTGACGGCGGTGACGGTCGCGGTCATGTTCACCCTGCTCCCCCTCGGTCGGTCGGTCGATCGCGCGATCATTCTAACGAAGGCATTCATTGAACTTTCAATGATGGCCGCGTAACCTGGGGCCATGCCTGTTCGCCGTCTGAACCACGCCGTGCTCTACATCCGTGACGTCACGCGGTCCGTCGAGTTCTACACCGCCGTCTTCGGCTTCGAGGTCGACGTGGAGATCCCCGGCCGCGCCGCCTTCCTCAGCGCCGAGGACACGCTCAACGACCACGACCTCGGGCTCTTCGCCATCGGCCCGGACGCGCCCGGCCCCGAGCAGGGCCGCGTCGGGCTGTACCACCTGGCCTGGGAGGTCGGCACGCTCCGCGAACTGGCCGACACCGCGCGACTGCTCACGGAGCGGGGCGCCCTGGTCGGCTCCAGCGACCACCTCGTGTCGAAGTCGCTGTACGCCAAGGACCCCGACGGGAACGAGTTCGAGGTCATGTGGCGCGTCCCCCGTGAGGACTGGCCCACGCAGCAGGAACCCAGCGGCCCGCGCCCGCTCGACCTGGAGGCCGCGCTGGACCGCTGGGGCCCCGACCTCAGGACCGGCGCCGCCGCGGGCTCCGTCACCTGAGCCGCGACCGCGCCGCACACCGTCACCTGCCGATCTGGCGCCTGCCGCCCCGGCGCAGCCTGCGCCGCTGGGAGGGGTCCAGGGTGAGGTAGGCGGCCACGGGGACGCCCACGATGACCAGCAGGGCCAGCCACGTCGGCAGGACCCACAGCAGGATCAGGCCGACAGCCACGCCGCCGACGGCGACCTTCGCGCGATTGGACATCTTCCCGCCTCCGTCTGCGGCGCGTGCCGCACTCACTGGGGTAAACGCGGCATCACGCGCCGCGGTTCCCCCGTACGGCGCGCCCCGCCCGGCACCGGGCAGGGCGCGACCGCCGGGGCGTCACTCGTGGTGGCGTTCGGTCAGTTCCCTCGGTTCCTGCGGGGCCGCGTCCGGCGCCGTCGTCCGCTCGGGGGCGGTCTCCGGCCGGTCGGCGGCGACCGGCCGCTCGCGGTCGCGGACCGCCTCGGCGCGCACGATCGCGCCCAGGGCTGCGTAGATGTCCACGGGCATGGTGGGGCTCCTCCTGCGGTTGTCGTCCTGCTGACGGGCATGGCTGCGGGCCGCCGCGCGGGCGGCGACGGCCGGGCGCCGTCAGCAGCGCAGGACGAGGTGCAGGTGGTCGGGTCTGCCCGCGGGGGCGACGTGCCGGGCGGGACCGCGGAGCGCGGCGCCCACCGGATCCGGGGGGCAGGTGTCGTGGACGATGTCGGCGGCGTGCCCCTGGACGGTCCCGGCACGCTGCTGGGGGCCCGCCTGCGGGACGGTGCGCCGCCCGACGCTCGCCGGGGGGTGGTGCATCTGCTTGCCGGGTTCGTCCGTGGCGGCGGCGACGGCCGCCGTCCGCTCCGGCGGCTGCAGTGCCGCGGCCCCCGGCGCGCACAACGCGTGGAGCAGGCACACCAGTGCCGCGAAAAGCCCGACCGCGGCCCCTGCGGGCCCTGCGGGGGGCCGACGGGGAGGTCCCGCTGCGGCATGCGGCATGCGCTGCTCCTCCGGATGCGTACCCCCCCACTCTTAACCGGGCGGGCACCCGGACCCCGTGGCGCACTACGCTGATCGACGCACGCGTTCACCCGGCGGGCGCAATCCGCGCTCCGCGCGGCCCGGTTGTTGTGTGCGGGTGCGTTGCGCCTGCGGGCGGCTGCGCCGGGCTGCCCGGTGGTTGTGTGCGGCTCGTTCGCGCCTGCGGCGGGCGTCCACCCGCCCGCCCTCCCGATTGCCCGGCGCGGTCAGTGACCGCCTCGCTGCGTACGTGTGGGGTCGGTGCCGCGCCGGGGTACGCCCCCTCCTGCCGGTTGGGGCGACTAACGGCCGGTGGTGGGTTAGGAGGCGGTCCGGGGTTGCCGAAGGTGCCTTACTCGCCGCCACCGGCCGTCATGCGCCCCCACAACGGGAGGGGGTGTGGCGGGGTGCGCCCATGGGGGTCTCCCCGACCGAAGGCTGGGGGAGGGAGGGCGGGCGGGCGGTGGGGAAACCCCCAACCGCAACCACGCACCGCGCGTACGGGGCGACACGGGGCACCCCGGACGACTTGGCGGCGTATCAAACCGGTACGATCAGGCCCGGCGCGCCGCCCGGAACCTCGCGGACGTGCCCCCGCCCCCCGTGTGCCCGACCGGGACGGGGCGGCGGCCGGGTCGCCGCCGGAATCCGCCACAGCGGGCCCCGGGGCGCTCGGCACCCCAACGGCTCAGGCACCCCGGTAGCGGGTGAAGGCGGGGAACGCCGCCGCCAGGCCGAGCATGACGACCACGACGAGCACACCGCCCGCGGTGACCGCGGTACGCGTCCCGAACGCGGAGCCGCCCGTGCCGTGCAGGAGGTCGGCCACCCGGGGACCGCCCGCGACGACGACCGTGAACACGCCTTGCATGCGGCCCCGCATGTCGTCCGTCGCGACCGACTGCAGGATCGCGCTGCGGAACACCATCGAGACCATGTCGGCGAATCCGGCCAGCGCCAGGAAGGCCGCCGCCCACCACAGGCTGCTGCTCAGTCCGAGTCCCGCGATCGCGGCGCCCCAGCCGCAGACGGCGATCACGACCATCAGACCGTGCCGCTTGGAACGGGAGAAGGTGCCCGAGAACAACCCGCCGGCGACCGCGCCGATGGGGATGGCGGCGAACAGCAGGCCGAGCGCGAAGCCCTCGCCCCAGGGGGCGTAGGTGGTGTCGGCGAGCTGGGGGAACAGGGCGCGCGGCATGCCGAAGACCATGGCGACGATGTCGGCGAGGAAGGACATCAGCAGGATGCGCTGGGCCGTGATGTAGCGGAAGCCGGCGCCGACCTCGCGCCAGCCGCCGCGCCGGGCGACGGGGGCGCCGTTGGCCTCCAGCGGCGGGAGCGCGGGCAGCCGCCACACCGCCCACACGGTCGCGGTGAGGGCGATCGCGTCGATCAGGTAGAGGTCGGGCAGGCCGATGACGGGGATGAGCACACCCGCGAGCAGCGGGCCGACGACCAGCCCGGTCTGCATGACCGTGGAGCCGAGCGCCATGGCCGCGGGCAGTTCCGCCGGCGGGACCAGGCGGGCGATGGCGGCGCTGCGGGCGGGGGCGTTCATGCCGGCCGCCGCCTGCTGCGCGGCGAGCAGCACCATGAGCAGCCAGACGGAGTGGGCGCCCGCGAAGGCCTGCACCCAGAACAGCAGGGAGGTGACGGCGATGCCGATGTTGGTGTACAGCATCAGCTTGCGGCGGTCCACGCTGTCGGCGACGGCCCCGCCCCACAGGGCGAAGACCACCAGCGGGACCAGCCCGGCGATGCTCGCGTAGCCGACCCACGCGGACGAGCCGGTGATGTCGTAGATCTGCTTGGGCACGGCGACCGCGGTGAGCTGGCTGCCCACGGCGGTCACGGTGGTGGAGCTCCACAGGCGGCGGTAGGCGGGGTGGCGCAGGGGGCGGGTGTCCATGAGCCAGCGACGCCAGCGGGTGCGGCTGCCGGGTATGCCGGGCTCCGCGCCGCGGTCCGCGGTGGGATCGTCCGCCGGGGCGTCGTCGGCGGTCTTCTTGGTGCTGTCCACGGGTGCTGTTGCTTCCTTGTACAACTATCGCTGACCCGCTGACACTACCCGCCCGCCCTCGTCATGCGTGAGGGCGGACGGGCAGGGCCCGGGGTCAGCGGCCCGCGGGGACCGTGCGGGCGGTGCGGGGCGGGGCGGCCGGGACGTCCGCGGCGCGCTGCGCGACGGAGGGGTGCGGGGTCGTGGGGGCGAGGCCGCGCGTTCCGCCGACGAGCGGCAGCAGGGCATGCGAGCGGGCCAGGTCGAGGGTGACGGTGGGGGTGGTGTCGGGGGGCTCGACCAGTCCCGCGTCGGTGCCCGCGACGATCAGCGCGAGCCGGTGCCCGGCGGGCACGACGTGGTCGGTGGCGCCCAGGGTGACGGTGGCCGTGTAGGCGCGGCCCGGGACGAGCGGACGCCCGTGCCATGCGGACGCGGTGTGCCCGAGATCGGCCCAGCCGCGGCTCACCACGGTGTGGGCGACGTCGGCGGTGTCGGCCGCGGTGTCGCGGAAGCAGGCGCTGTCGCCCGCCGTGCTCTCACCCCAGCACGAGCGCGTGGCCAGGTCGGCGATGCCCTCCTTGGCGCCCAGGAAGTCCCGGACGGTGTCCGGCCCGAGGTCGACCAGGACCGCGGACAGGTGGGCGCTGGTGGTCGAGGAGGACGCGGTGAGGGTGACCGTGCCGCTGCCGGACAGCCGCAGGTCGCGGGCGAGGGTGCCGGTGGTGAAGACGGCCCTGGAGGCGCTCGGGGTGTCCGCGCCGGCGGCCCAGTCCTCCTCCCACTCCTGGGGCGCGTCGGTGAAGGCCGCCGTACTGCCGGGCGCGGCCGGGCCGAGCCCGAGGGTGCCCAGGCCCGGGGTGGTGCCGGGCCGCAGGCTCAGCCGGGCGGGTCCGGTGCCGGCGGGGGGCCAGGAGCGGTCGGTCGTCCAGTGGTCGGGGGAGCGTTCGACGTCGGCGCCGGGCTCGCGCTCCACGCCGTTGCGGACGCCCAGCAGATAGTGGTCGAACCAGCGGTGCAGGGTGGACACCCATGCCTCGCGCCGGAAGTCGAAGGGGTCGACGTGGCCGGTCTGCGACAGCCACACCTTGCGCTCCACGCCGTGCGCGGCGAGCGCGCTCCACCACTGGCCGAAGTGCTTGGTGCGGACGTTGAGGTCCTGCATGCCGTGGACGGCGAAGACGCTGGCGCGGACCTTGCCGGCGTCCTTGGTGTAGTCGCGTTCATTCCAGAACCCGGTCCAGTCGCCGCTGCGCGGGGCTCCGTCCACGATGCGCTGCTGCACCGCGGCGCAGCGGGCGCGGGCGGCCGGGCTCTCGACGTAGTCCGACAGCCAGTCGGGGCCGGAGTCGTAGAGGGCGGCGCCCTGCTGGAAGTAGTAGTCGTACCAGGAGCTGATGGCGCTGATCGGCACGATCGTGCGCAGGCCGCGCACCCCGGTCGCGGCGACGCCGTTGGCGATCGTCCCGTCCCAGCTCTTGCCGATCATGCCGACGTCGCCGGTGGACCAGCGGGCGCTCGCGGGCCGGGAGCCGGTACGGGAGGTGTAGCCCTCGGCCCGGCCGTTCAGCCAGTCGATCACCGCCTTGGCCGAGCCGATGTCGGAGGGGCCGCCGACGTCCACGCAGCCGTCGGAGCGGTTGGTGCCGGCCAGGTCGACCAGGACGACGGCGTAGCCGCGGGGGACGAAGTAGTTGTCGTAGTACAACGGGGCCTGGACCATGCGGCCCTGGTCGTCGTAGGTCTTCAACTGGCTCTCGTTGCCGCGTCCGCAGCACGAGTAGTAGGGACTCGCGTCCATGATCACCGGCACCTTGCGGCCGGCGGCCGCGGGCTCGCGGGGCCGCACGATGTCGGCGGCGACCCGGTCGGCGCGGCCGTCGCCGTCGTCGTCGCGGCCCGTCTCGACCCAGACCGCCTCGCGGATCGCGTCGGCGTACGAGTAGTCCGGCCGGCTCAGTCCGTGCCGGACGGTCCCGCCGGGGGAGGCGGCCTGCACGGTGGTCACGGGGAGGAGGACGGCGGCGAGGGCGGCGATCACGGTCGCCACCAGGGAGGTCGTCCGTATGCGGATGCGGTCGGTACGGGGGCGGGTGGTGCGCATGGGTGAGGGCACCCGCGGACGCTAGCCGCGGCCCGGTCCGGGGGCCAGAGCGATACCGGTCAACTTGTGGGGGCTGTAGGGGTACTTGTGGCGCGCGCCGGCACGGGGGTGGCACGGCGGGTTCACGCGTTCGGCCCAGCCCGGCGATCCCCCGTGCACGATCTGTGATGACCTGGTTACGCAGCGAAGGGTGGGGGGACGGCGTGGCCGCTCCCTGCCGGGACGCGGCGCCGGGCCCGCCCCCGCGGCCGCTCACCGATGCCGACCAGCCCCGCGTCTCGCAACGGGCGGAAACGAAGGCGTGGCGATGAAAGCTGTCCCGGCCACCGGCCGAATACCCGGGCGCGGACTGCTCTGCGCACTCGCCGTACTGGTCGCCTTCGGGCTGCTGCTCGCCACCTGCACCGCCGCGACGCACACGCACAGGACCGCCGCACCCACTCCCGCCGGGGCCTCCGCGAGCGCGGCGGCCGACGCGATCCGCGTGGACCTGCGGCGCTACTACACGCAGGAGCTGCGCTGGTTGCCCTGCCGGGACCGGTCGTTCCAGTGCACGAGGCTCAAGGTGCCGCGGGACTACGCGCACCCGGGAGCGGGTGACCTCTCCCTGGCCGCGATCCGCAGGCAGGCCCGCGGCCACGGCGCCGCCCGCGTCGGCGCACTCCAGATCAACCCCGGCGGCCCCGGTCTGTCCGCCATCGACGATCTGCGGGCCTACGCCGACAGGTACTCCCCCGCCCTGCGCGCCTCGTACGACCTGGTCGCGGTCGACCCGCGCGGCGTCGGCCACAGCTCGCCGGTGGACTGCGGCTCCGCCGCTCCCCCGGGTGCCGGGACGCGGGGGGCGCTCCCTTCGGACGAGGCCACGGTCATCAACACGTGGGCCGCCTACCACGCCAAGGTCGCCGCGGACTGCGCGCGGCACGCCGGGCAGCTGCTGCCGCACGTCGGCACCCTCGACGCGGCCCGGGACATGGACGTCGTACGCGCCGCGCTGGGCGAGGACCGCCTGCACTTCCTCGGCTTCTCGTACGGCACCTACCTGGGCGCCACCTACGCCGAGCTCTTCCCCTCCCGCGTCGGCCGGGTCGTCCTGGACGGCGCGGTCGACCCGGCCATGGACGGCTACCACGCCTACCTCAACCAGGCCCGCGGGTACCAGATCGCCTGGGAGTCCTTCGCCGCCGACTGCGCCCGCCGCAGGCACTGCCCGGTCGGCCACTCCGTCAAGGAGGCGGGCCGCACGCTGGACTCCCTCGTGGCCGCCCTCGACCGCGCCCCGGTGCGGCAGGGCAAGGAGGGCCACCTCGACGGCGAGACCCTGCTCGGCACGGTCGTCACCGCATTGCGCGCGCCCGACTGGGAGACGCTGCGCGCGGTGCTGGACGGGGTGACCTCGGGTGACACCACCGTGCTGCGGGAGCTCGTGGGCTCCGAGGACGACACCGCGTCCGGTGACGAGTCCATGACGGCGGTCAACTGCCTGAGCTCCGCGCTCGAATCGCGGTCGACCCCCGCCCAGACGCTCGCGGCGCTGCCCGAATTCCTGCGGGCCTCGCCCCAGTTCGGGGCGTTCTACAACGAGGACCTGTCGACGTGCGCCCACTGGCCGACGCGGCCCACGCAGCTCCCGCGGCGCGTCAGCGCCCGGGGCGCCGGGCCGATCCTCGTGATCGGCACCACCCGCGACCCCGCCACCCCCTACGACCAGGCCCGGGCACTGGCCGCCCAGCTCTCCTCCGGGCGTCTCCTGACCTGGGACGGCGACGGGCACACCGCCTACCAGCGCGGCAGCCGCTGCGTCGACACGGCCGTCGACGACTACCTGTTGCGCGGTCTGCTCCCGCCCACCGGCGCGATCTGCCGCTGACGCGACCACCCGCCCCGCGCTCCGCGCGGCGCACAGAAAGGCGTGGCCATGAACGCACCCCGACGCAGGCTCCACGGCTTCATCGCCGTGCTCGGCAGCTGCGGGCTGCTGCTCACCGCGTGCGCGGCGGGCGACCTCCGGCAGACGCCGGCCTGGGCACCCGCCGGGGGCGCCGCCACCGCCGCACCGGCGGACCTGGCCCGCTACTACGGGCAGAAACCGGGCTGGAAGGCCTGCGCCGCGGTGCCGTCGTTCCAGTGCGCCACCATCACGGTGCCGCTGGACTACGACCACCCCGAGGGAGGCGACATCACCCTGGCCGCGATACGCCAGAGGGCCACCGGGAACGGCGCCGCACGCGTCGGCTCGCTGCAGATGAACCCCGGCGGACCGGGCTCGTCCGCGATCGCCTACCTGCTCGGCAACGTGGACTCCTTCTCCCCCGCGGTGCGCGCAGCGTACGACCTGGTGGCGGTCGACCCGCGCGGTGTCGGCGCCAGCACCCTGGTGGACTGCGCCAAGGACACCCCCGCGGCCCCCCCGGACCCCGGCGCGCGCAGGGCGGACATCGACGCCTCGGCCGCGGGCTACGCGCAGGTCGCGGCCGAATGCGGCCGGCACGCGGGGCGGTTGCTGCCGCACGTGGGCACCGAGGACGCCGCCCGCGACATGGACGTCGTACGCGCCGTGCTGGGCGACCGGCAGCTCCATTACCTGGGCTTCTCGTACGGCACCTACCTGGGCGCCACCTACGCCGGGCTCTTCCCCTCCCGCGTCGGCCGCATGGTCCTCGACGGCGCCGTCGACCCCGCCCTCGACGGGTACGACTTCACCATCGGCCAGGCCCGGGGGTACGAGGTCGCCTGGAAGTCCTTCGCCGCGGAGTGCGCCACCCGGCCCGACTGTCCCGTGGGCCGCTCGGTCCAGGAGGCCGGCCGCATCCTCGACACCCTGGTGGCCACGCTGAACCGCACCCCCCTCCGGCAGGGCAAGGACATCACCGTCACGGGGGACTCCCTCCTCAGCGCGGTCGTCCTCGGGCTGCGGGCCCCGGCCTGGGAGGCGCTGCGCGCCGCGCTGGAGGGGGTGCGGGCCGGCGACACCACGGCCGTACAGGCGCTCCTCGGCGTGGACGAGGAAACCGATCCGGGCGACCAGTCGTACTACGCGGTGTCGTGCCTGAGCTCCACCCTGGGCACGTGGTCGACCGTCGCGCAGGCGCAGGCGGCGCTGCCCGAATTCCGCCGCGAAGCACCGCAGTTCGCCGAGTACTACGCCGGGACCCTGCCGATGTGCACCCATTGGCCCGTCCGCCCTGACCAGCCGGCGCACCGGATCACCGCGGCCGGCGCCGCACCGATCCTGGTCGTGGGCACCCTCCGCGACCCGGCCACCCCGTACCCGTGGGCACAGGCGCTCGCCCGGGAGCTCTCCTCCGGACGGCTCCTGACCTGGGACGGCGACGGGCACACCGCCTACCACCAGGGCAGCACCTGCGTCGAGAGCGCCGTCGACAGCTACCTGACGAAAGGTCAGCTCCCGGCCACCGGCACGGTCTGCGTCTGACGGGCGGTGGCCGCCGTGCAGGCCGCACGTCCCCTGTCCGGCCGGGGCAGGCGCATCGCGGGCGGGCTGCTGAGCGCCTGCCTGGTGCTGGCCGCCTGTTCGCCCCAGCGCGCGCACCGGACGGCGGGCGCGAAGCGGTCCGCGGCCGCGTCCGCGGCCGCCCCGGCCACTCCGGTCGCCTCGGCAGCCTCGGCGGCGGCGTCGGCAGCCTCGTCGGCGGCCTCGTCCGCGCCGCCGGACGTGTCGCGCTACTACCGGCAGAGGCTCGACTGGCAGCCCTGCCGGGAAGGGGCGTCGTTCCAGTGCACCACGGTGACGGTGCCCCTGGACTACGCCCACCCGCAGGCGGGCGACATCCGGCTGGCGGTCGTCCGCCACAGGGCCACCGGCCCGCGCGCGGCCCGCATCGGCTCGCTGCTGCTCAACCCCGGCGGGCCCGGCGTGTCGGCGGTCGACGATGTGCTGTCCTTCGCCGACGGCTTCTCCCCCGCGATGCGCGCCGCGTACGACCTGGTCGGCGTCGACCCCCGGGGCGTGGGCCGCAGCGCCCCGGTCGACTGCGGGACGGGCCCATCGGTCCCCGGGGCCGCCGCCGGGGACCCCGAGCCGGGCCTCGCCCTGGTCGCCGACGCGTGCGCACGTCGCGCGGGCCGGCTCCTGCCCCACGTCGGCACCCCCGACGCCGCACGGGACATGGACGTCGTACGGGCCCTGCTCGGCGACGACCGGCTGGGCTTCCTCGGCTACTCCTACGGCAGTTACCTGGGGGCCACCTATGCGGAGCTCTTCCCCTCCCGCGTCGGCCGCATGGTCCTCGACGGCGCCATCGACCCGGACATGGGCGCCTACCGCGCCACGCTCGGCATGGCACGCGGTTACCAGGTGGCCTGGGAGGCCTTCGCCGCCGACTGCGTCACCCGCCCCGGCTGCCCGGTCGGCCACTCGGTCAAGGACGCGGGCCGCATCCTTGACGGCCTGGTCGCGGGACTCGACAAGGCCTCCGGAAGTGCGGGCGGCCACGGCGTCTCCCCCACCGGCGACGATCTGCTCACCGCGGTCACCTCGGCACTCGCGGCTCCGGCCTGGGGCGCACTGCGCAACCTGCTCCGCGAGGTGGCGGCGGGCGACGCCGCCGCCTGGCGACCGCTGCCCGGCACGGAGGACGACGGCGGGCCGGGTGAGCAGTCCCTCGCCGCGATCAACTGCCTGAGCTCCGCGCTGGGACCGCGGTCGACCGCGGCGCAGACGCTCGCGGCCGTGCCCGAGTTCCGCCGCGCGGCCCCCCAGTTCGGCGCGTACTACGCCGGGTTCCTCCCCATGTGCGCCGACTGGCCGACGCGGCCCACGCAGGTCCCGCACCGGATCAGCGCCCGCGGCGCCCCGCCGATCCTCGTCGTCGGCACCACCCGCGACCCCGCCACCCCCTACGAGCAGGCCCGGGCACTGGCCGCCCAGCTCTCCTCCGGGCGGCTGCTCACCTGGGACGGCGACGGGCACACCGCCTACCAGCAGGGCAGCGCCTGCGTCGACACGGCCGTCGACGGCTACTTCCTGCACGGCCGGCTCCCACCCGACGGCACCGTGTGCGGCTGACGGGCAGCAGGACGCCACACCACCAGGGCACCAGAAAGGCTGAGCGATGGACGCTGTCCGGCACACCGGCCACGTACGCAGGAGGGGACGACGCCGCGCGGTCGCGGTGCTGGGCGCGTGCGCCCTCCTCGCGACCGCGTGTTCCTCCCTCCGCGGCGGGGCGTCACCCGTGACCCGCCTGGCGCCGGCCGGCTCCGTGCACACCGAGGCCGTGACGCCGCGGCTGACCCGCTACTACGCGCAGCGGCTCGCCTGGAGACCGTGCGAGGACAAGCCGTCCTTCCAGTGCACGACTCTCAATGCGCCGCTGGACTACGCACACCCCGAAGCGGGCGACATCACCCTGGCCGCCACCCGCCTGACGTCCACGGGGAGCGGGGCGCACCGCATCGGCTCGCTGCTGTACAACCCCGGCGGGCCCGGTGACTCCGCCATCGGCGGCCTGCAGGATCTCGCCGAAGAGTTCCCGCCCTCGGTACGCGCCGCCTACGACCTGGTCGCCATCGACCCGCGTGGCGTCGGCGCCAGCACCCCGGTGGACTGCGGCACCGAGGTTGCGGCGAACCTCGCCGAAGCCCGCCCGCTCACCGCCGGGAAGCCGGACTTCGAGGCCCTGGACGAGGCCCGTGAGAAGACCGCCGACGCGTGCCGGCGGCACGCCGGGTGGCTGCTGCCGCACATCGGCACCCCGGACGTGGCCCGCGACATGGACCTGGTGCGCGCCCTCGTCGGGGACGACCGCCTGCACTTCTTCGGCTTCTCCTACGGCACCTACCTGGGCACCGTCTACGCCGAGCTCTTCCCCTCCCGGGTCGGCCGCATGGTCCTCGACGGCGCCGTGGACCCCACGGTCGACGGCTACCACCGCTTCCTGGATCCGGCACACGGCTACCAGGTGGCCTGGGAGGCCTTCGCCGCCGACTGCGCGCGCCGCCCCGACTGCCCGGTCGGCCACTCCGTCGAGGAGGCGGGCCGCGTCCTGGACGCCCTGGTCGCCCGCCTCGACCGGAGCCCGCGCCAGGAGGGCAAGGACGTCACCGTCACGGGGGACGACCTGCTCGTCACCGTCGTGTCGGGGCTCAAGCAGCCCGCGTGGGAGGAACTGCGCCTGGCCCTGGGCGAGGTGGTGTCCGCCTCCGGTGGCACCGCCGCGCTCCAAAGGCTCTCCGCCCCGGAGGAGGAGGCCGTCGCCGACGTGGGGTTCACGGCCGTCAGCTGTCTGAGCGCAGCGCTCGGGCCCGTGTTCACCCCCGCGCAGGCCGAGGCGCTGCTCCCCGCCTTCCTCCGTGCCTCGCCCCAGTTCGGGGCGTACTACACCGGGCTGCTCAGCACCTGCGCCCACTGGCCCGTCGGCCCGGACCGGCCCGCGCAGGCCGTCACGGTCCCTCCCACGGCGCCGATCCTGGTCGTCGGCACCCTGCGCGACCCGGCCACCCCGTACGCCTGGGCGCGGGCACTCACCCGGCAGCTCCCTTCGGCCCGGCTGCTGACCTGGGACGGCGACGGGCACACCGCCTACCTGCAGCCCGGAAGCGCGTGCGTCGACGCCGCGGTCGACCGCTACCTGCTGAGCGGCGTGCTCCCGCCGGCGGGGACGGTCTGCCGCTGAGAACACGCCGAGGCGCGCTCCCCCGGTCCTCCGGGGAGCGCGCCTCAGGGCCTCAGTGCCTCACGGTGGGATCAGCCGCGGCGGCCGTTGTTGCCCCCGCCGAGACCCTTGTCGAGCCCGGCGCGGCGCAGGGCGTCGGCCATCGCGCCGCCGGGGGCCGGGCGGTCCCGGTCGCGGTCGCCGCCGCGGGACTGGCGGGGCGGGTTGCCGCCGCGGCGGTCGGGCCGGTCGGGGCGGCCGCCGCGCTCGGGACGTCCACCGCCGGCGTTGCCCTTGGGCGCGCTCGCCTCGTCCTCCAGACGGAGGGTGAGGGAGATGCGCTTGCGCGGGATGTCGACGTCGAGCACCTTGACGCGGACGATGTCGCCGGGCTTGACCACCTCGCGCGGGTCGCTGACGAAGTTCCTGGACATCGCCGAGACGTGCACGAGCCCGTCCTGGTGGACGCCGACGTCCACGAAGGCGCCGAAGGCCGCGACATTGGTGACGACGCCCTCCAGGAGCATGCCGGGCCTGAGGTCCTTGAGCTCCTCGACGCCCTCCTTGAAGGCGGCGGTCTTGAAGGCGGGCCGCGGGTCACGTCCGGGCTTCTCCAGTTCGGAGAGGATGTCGGTGACCGTCGGCAGACCGAAGGTGTCGTCGACGAACTCCCGCGGCGCCAGCCCGCGCAGCACCGTGGTGTTGCCGATGAGCGCCCTGATGTCGGTGCCCGCCGCAGTGCTCATGCGCCGTACGACGGGGTAGGACTCGGGGTGCACGCTGGAGGCGTCCAGGGGGTCGTCGCCGTCGGGGATCCGCAGGAACCCGGCGCACTGCTCGTACGCCTTGGGGCCGAGCCGGGCCACGTCCTTCAGGGCGGTGCGCCGGCGGAACGGGCCGTTGGCGTCGCGGTGGGCGACGATGTTGGCGGCCAGGCCCTCGGTGATGCCGGAGACGCGGCGCAACAGCGGCACGGAGGCGGTGTTGACGTCGACGCCGACGCCGTTCACGCAGTCCTCGACGACCGCGTCGAGGGAGCGCGAGAGCTTCACCTCGGACAGGTCGTGCTGGTACTGGCCGACGCCGATCGACTTGGGGTCGATCTTGACGAGTTCGGCGAGCGGGTCCTGGAGGCGGCGGGCGATGGAGACGGCGCCGCGCAGCGACACGTCGAGCTCGGGGAGCTCGGCGGAGGCGTAGGCGGAGGCGGAGTAGACCGAGGCGCCCGCCTCGGACACCACGGCCTTGGTCAGCTTCAGTTCCGGGTGCCGCTTGATGAGGTCCGCGGCGAGCCTGTCGGTCTCGCGGGAGGCGGTTCCGTTGCCGATGGCGACCAGGTCGACCTCGTGGGCGGCGGCGAGCCGGGCGAGCGTCGCGATGGAGGCGTCCCACTGGTTGCGCGGCACGTGCGGGTAGATCGTGTCGGTGGCGACGACCTTGCCCGTCGCGTCGACCACGGCCACCTTGACGCCGGTGCGGAAGCCCGGGTCCAGGCCCATGGTGGCGCGCGTGCCGGCGGGGGCGGCGAGCAGCAGGTCGCGCAGGTTGGCGGCGAAGACCCGGACCGCCTCGTCCTCGGCGTCCTGGCGCAGCTGGACGCGCAGGTCGAGGCCGAGCCGGACCAGGAAGCGGGTGCGCCAGGCCCAGCGAACGCTGTCGGCGAGCCACTTGTCGGCGGGGCGGCCGCGGTCGGCGACGCCGAAGTGGTGGGCGATCGTGCGCTCGAAGCTGGAGGGGCCCTCCGCGACCGGCTCCTCGGGCTCCATGGTGAGGTCGAGGACCTCCTCCTTCTCGCCGCGCAGCATGGCGAGCACACGGTGCGAGGGGAGCTTGGTGAACGGCTCGGCGAAGTCGAAGTAGTCCGCGAACTTCGCGCCCGCCTCCTCCTTGCCCTCGCGCACCTTGGCGACGAGCCGGCCCCGCTCCCACATCCGGGTGCGCAGTCCCCCGACGAGGTCGGCGTCCTCGGACCACCGCTCGGTGAGGATCGCGCGGGCGCCCTCCAGCGCCGCCGCGGCGTCGGCGACGCCCTTGTCCGCGTCGACGAACCCGGCGGCCTCGGCCTGCGGTTCCAGGGACGGGTCGCCGAGGAGGCGGTCGGCGAGCGGCTCCAGGCCGGCCTCGCGGGCGATCTGCGCCTTGGTGCGCCGCTTGGGCTTGTAGGGCAGGTAGATGTCCTCGAGGCGCGCCTTGGAGTCCGCGGCGAGGATCTGCGCCTTCAGGGCGTCGTCGAGCTTGCCCTGGGACTCGATGGACTCCAGGATGGCGGCCCGCCGCTCGTCCATTTCGCGCAGGTAGCGCAGGCGCTCCTCCAGCGTCCGCAGCTGGGCGTCGTCGAGGCCGTCCGTCGCCTCCTTGCGGTACCGGGCCACGAACGGCACGGTCGCGCCGCCGTCGAGCAGCTCGACCGCCGATCTGACCTGACCTTCCCGTACGCCGAGTTCCTCGGCGATCCTGCGCTCGACCGAGACCGTTGTCGTCACGATGTGCGACCTGCTTTCTGGCTGGACTACCGCTGCATTATTGCGGAGCCCGGCCGCCCGGCCACGAGCCTGGGCCTATGCCGCGCCGGAGTCCGGGCCCAGACGCTTCTCGAACCAGTGGTCGGCGTAGCGTTCGCCGTTGTAGTCGGGGACCTCGTGGTAGCCCAGTTTCGCGTACAGGGCCCGTGCCTCGACCAGGTCGGCCCGGGTGTCGAGGCGGATCACGGCGGCGCCCAGTCGTTCGCGGGCCGCGCGTTCGGCGGCGGTGACCAGCAGTGCGGCGCCGCCGGTGCGGCGGGCGCCGGGGACGACCCACACGCGGCGCAGCTCGGCGACGCCGGGGGCCAGGAGGCGGACGCCCGCGCAGCCGGCCGGCTCGCCGTCGCGGCGGCCGACGAGGAAGTGCCCGTGGGGACCGGCGAGGTCGTCACTGGTGTGCTCGGTGAGCAGGTCGTCGATCTCCCGCGGGGTCATCGGCCTGCCGTAGTAGCGGCTGACGATGTCGTCGTAGTACCGCCACAGCAGGTCCCTCGACACGGGGTCGTCAACGGGGAGCGGGGCGATCTCCCATACGGGCGAAGCGTGGACGTTCGGTCGCGGTACGGTCACGCGGCCCATCGTGGCAGCACCCTGCGTCGCTATCCTCCGAATATTCGTTGGCACGTCAACGACATACGGGGGCACGACATGACGCGGCACGCCGCGCGGAAGAGCCATCCCATCGCCACCGCCGACCAGTCCTGCAACGGCGTCCTGGTCTTCGATCCCGACGCCCTGGACTGGTCGCGGCCCGGGGCCGTGACCTGGCACTGGAGCGCGCCGGGCGGGGCCGGCACGAGCTGGCAGCACCTGTCGGACGTGCGGCTGCGCAGGACGCAGGCGTACGGGCGGGTCGTGCTCGTGGCCGCGTCCGGCGGCCGGGCGGCGATGGTGCGCGAGGACACCGGGGCCATCGTGTGGCAGACGGTGACCCCGGCCGACAGCCCGCACGCCATCGAGCGCATCCCGGGCGGGGTGATCGTGGTGGCCTCCGTGGCGCCCGGCCGGCTGCGGCTGTACGCGGACACCGAGCAGACCGCGCCGTTCCGCACCGTGCCGCTGCCGAGGGCGCGCGGTGTGCTGTACGACCCGGAGCACGGGGCGCTGTGGGCGATCGGCGCCGAGCGGCTGGTGCGCTACGCGGTGTCGGGCCGGGGCGCGGCGACGACGCTGACGGAGCACAGCGCCGTGGGCTTCGAGGGCGAGGGCCGTGATCTGCAGCCGGTGTACGGCGACCCGGGGTCGCTGTGGTTCACCGACAGCTACGGGGTGTACCGGCTGGACGTCGCGTCCCTCAGGTACCGGCAGGTGGACGGGGCGAGCGGGGTGAGCGCCTACACCAACCAGCCGACGGGGACGCGCATCCGGGCCAGGTCGCAGGCGACCGGGCCCCGGGGCCGGGGCGGGCCGACGGTCGAGTTCCTCGACGCCGACGGGACCCCCGCGTACGCACGGACCCGCCCCGGCGCCGCCTTCGCCACGGTGCGCCTGTGGACCCCGGACTTCCGCTGAGGCCGGTCGCGGCCGGGGCGGCCGGCGACCGGGATCCGGCCGGCGCGGGCGACCGGGGGACCGGCCCCCGCGCCGGTACGGCGGCATGTAATGATCAGATGTATTTGCCCCTGCCATCTTTTCTGCGGCCGACGCCCGACCGGGCGCCGCGCCCCCGGCGGGCCCCGGTGCGCCAGCACCCGGCCGGCCGGCACCCACGGACACGCCAACGGAGGCTTCGCTCCCATGGAATACCGCCATCTCGGCCGTAGCGGCCTGGTCATCAGCGAGATCGCGTACGGCAACTGGCTCACCCACGGCTCGCAGGTGGAGGCGGACGCCGCCACGGCGTGCGTGCGCGCGGCGCTGGAGGTCGGCATCACCAGCTTCGACACCGCCGACGTCTACGCGGGGACGCGCGCCGAGTCCGTCCTCGGCGAGGCGCTGAAGGGCGAGCGCCGCGAGGGCATCGAGATCTTCACCAAGGTGTACTGGCCGACCGGGCCGGGCCGCAACGACCGCGGGCTGTCGCGCAAGCACATCATGGAGTCGATCGCCGGCTCGCTGCGCCGCCTGCAGACCGACTACGTGGACCTCTACCAGGCGCACCGCTACGACGTGGACACCCCGCTCGAGGAGACGATGGAGGCGTTCGCCGACGTCGTGCACTCGGGCAAGGCCCTGTACATCGGCGTCTCGGAGTGGCCGGCGGAGCAGATCCGTCGCGCCCACGCGATGGCGCGGGAACTGCACGTCCCGCTGGTGTCGAACCAGCCGCAGTACAACGCCCTGTGGCGGGTCATCGAGGGTGAGGTCGTCCCGACCTGCGAGGAACTGGGCATGGGCCAGGTGGTCTTCTCGCCGATCGCGCAGGGTGTGCTGACCGGCAAGTACCGGCGGGGGCAGGAGCCCCCGGCGGGCTCGCGGGCCACCGACGACAAGGGCGGCGCCGGCATGATCTCGCGGTGGATGAGCGACGAGGTGCTCGACGCCGTCCAGCGGCTCCAGCCGCTCGCCGCCGAGGCCGGCCTGTCGCTGGCCCAGCTCGCGGTGGCGTGGGTGCTGCAGAACTCCAACGTCTCGGCGGCCATCGTCGGCGCGTCCCGTCCCGAGCAGGTCGCGGAGAACGCCAAGGCGGCGGGCGTCGTCCTGGAGAAGGACCTGATGGCGCGGATCGAGGAGATCCTGGAGCCGGTCGCGGTCACCGACCCCAAGCGGGTCCACGACAACGTCCCTGCGCGCCGCCCCTGAGCCGGCATGCCCCGGCCCCGCGGTCCGTGCGGACAGCGGGGCCGGGGCACTCCTCGGGAGCCGCGCCGCGCTAGGCGGTGTGGCAGTGGCCCTCGCCGCGCGGGGTCTCCTTGGGGAGGTCGAGCGCGGGGTTGCGGTCGAAGAAGCCGGTGGGCTTGAGGGTGAACCCGCTGTGGTCGACGGGCATGACCGGCCACTCCTCCAGCCGCGGCAGGTGGGTGGGCCCGAAGGTGTGCCAGACGGTCAGCTCGGTGTCCTCCAGCGACTCGCCCGCCGCGGTCCAGCGGGGCAGCCCGGCGCCGCCCGCGTTCTGGTTGGGGTAGTCCCCCGCGGGGAAGCGCCGCTCGGGACGGTGGCGGGTGACCCACACGTGCTTGGTGCCGTAGGCCATGCGCCGGGCGACCGCCGAGTCGGGCTGCGCGAGGACGACCGGGCCGGGCTGCGGCACGAGCGTGTACGCCACGGGCTTGCCCATGCGGTTGAGGGAGCCGGGGTTGCTGATCCGCCAGCGGCGGCCCGCCAGCGGGTCGGCGAGGCGGCCGCCCTCGGCGCTGTCGGCGACGGTGGTCACCCGGGTGGTGAAGACGTTGCCGTTGGGGTTGTCCGGCCCGCTCGGGACGGGGACGACGTCCACCTCCTCCACGGTGTTGGCGTGGCCGTCGACGGCGGCGTCCAGCCGTACGCAGAACAGGTGCTGGTGGAACGGGGCGAGCAGGCCGGGCGCGACCTCCGTGCCGACCGCGTCGGCGGTGCCGGGCTCCACGGCGGAGGTCTGCACGATGCCGGTGGACTTGGCCTCGAAGCCGATCGTGCCGTCCTGGTGGAAGTACCAGTAGAAGCCGTAGTCGTAGTTGCCGACGGTGGCGATGTAGGAGACGACGAGGCGGCGGGCGCGACGGCTGTCGGCGGCCATGTCGTTGAAGATGTCGGTGTGCTTCCACAGGAGGCCGTAGTCCTCCTCGTGGATGCAGATGGCGTTGGGCAGCGTCTCGGGGTTGCCGAGGTCGTCGGAGAGGACGGCGTCGAGGTAGGTGATCTCGCCGAGGCAGTCGCAGCCGAGCTTCAGGGCGTTGGCGTTGCGGCCGAGCGAGTACTCGCCCGCGTCGAGGAAGGCGACCCAGTTGCGGTCGTCGCCGGGCTCGGCGTAGGCGACGGCCATCTCGGCGAGCGAGGCGCGGTGCAGGACGGAGCGGACGCGGTCGCCGTCCTCGTAGCCGATCTGGTGCAGGACCAGGCCCTCGCGGCCGTTGAAGTCGATGCGGAAGCGCCACTTCTGCCAGGTCATCAGCCGACCGCTGAGGGCGAAGGACGGCCCTTCCGGCTGGGTGATCTCCAGCGGGCGCAGGTCGGTGCGGGCCGGGCCGTTGAACTCGGCCTCGTAGCGGCCGCATTCGGACGGGATCGGCACGGCGCCGGTGTCGATCAGGCGGACGACCTTCCGCTCGATGACGTCGACGTCGGCGACGAGCCCGGCCACCGGGTGCGCCCACGGGCTGTCGGAGGCGTTGCAGCGCAGCCAGGTCAGGGAGCGCATGAGGCGGGCGCCGGGCCGGTCCTCGAAGCGCAGCGGTCCCGCTCCGAGGGGGGCGGCTACGGCGAGGTCAAGATCGGTGACGCCGCGTTCGGCCATGGCCTTGCGCCAGCCCGGGTCGGCCTTGACGACCTGCTCGACGATCTCGTACTCCTCGAAGGTGACCGGGGGCTGGCCCTCCTCCGCGGTGTCGAGCGCGCGGTGGGCGACGACGACGCCCGCCGTGACGTCGACCAGTGCCTCGGCGGCGGCGCCGGTAGCCGAGTCCAGCAGGGTCACGCGCAGCCGGCGCACCACGGGGTCGCCGTCGCGATGGGCGTCGGCGGTGTGCCGGTCGGGCTCGTCGAGCAGGACGAGGGGGAAGCGGGTCGTGTCGGTGACCCTGCCGTCCTCCGCGAGAATGCGGCGGGCGGCGGAAATCTCGTCGGCGGTCAGCGGGTCGAGGGGGTGGGGCGCGGCGGGCACGGCGTCGGCGTCGGTGTGGCAGCAGGAGGACATCGGGGCAACCCTCTTGTCGACGTTGGTCGTTGCGCTGTCGGGCGCTACGGACATGGAACCGGCCCGCCGCTCCCCCGGCCAGGGGTGCGACGGGCCGGACGGGGTCAGGAGGCGCTGGTCTCCGCGTCGGTGGCGGGCACGGCCTCGCGCGCCTGCTCGATCCGGAACGCCTCGTTGCCGAGGCCGATGCGGGCGTGCACCTCGGGACGGGTGGCCCGCAGGACCGCGCCGTACACCAGGCCGCCGACGACGGTGACACCGATGATGGCGGGCAGGATCCAGGAGACGGCGGAGCCGTCGCCGGCGACCAGGACGTCGAAGTCCTTGACGGCGTAGACGGCGATCACGACCAGCGCGATGCCCGCGAGGGCGGAGGCGACGATCCGCGGTGCCTGGGTGCGCAGCGCGCCGCGCCGGACGAAGTAGCCGATGACGGCGAAGGACGCGGTCGCCAGCAGCACGATCACGCCCAGGGCACCGACGTTGCCGAACCAGGTGAAGAGCTTCAGCACCGGCGCGGTGGGGTCGTGGTCCGCCGCCGCGCTGCCGTCGGTGACGGCGAAGGCGACCACGAAGCCGAGGGACACCAGGGTCTGCAGCAGCGAGCCGAAGGCGGGGGCGCCGCTGTTGGGGTTGGTACGGCCGAAGGCCTGGGGCAGCAGGCCCTCGCGGCCCATGGCGAAGGCGTAGCGGGCGACGACGTTGTGGAAGCTGAGCAGGCAGGCGAACATGCCGGTCACATACAGCACGTGCAGGACGTCGGTGAAGGCGGCCCCGATGATCGACTCGCTGAGGCCGAAGAGCAGTCCCGGTCCCTGCTTCTGCGACACCTCCACGATCTGCGACGGACCGGCCGCGATGCTCAGCGCCCAGGAGCTGATGGCGAAGAAGACGGCGACGAAGGTGACGGCGAGGAAGGTCACCCGGGCGACCACGACCTGCGGGCGGCTGGTCTCCTCGGCGTAGACGGGGGACTGCTCGAAGCCGACGAAGCTGGCGATGCAGAAGCACAGGGCGGTGCCTAGGCCCGCGCCGCTGAGCGTGCTCGGGTCGAAGGCGTGCAGCGACAGGCCCTCCTTGGCGGGACTGCCGATGGCGGCGACGTCGAAGATGACGACGAGGGCGATCTCGATCAGCAGCAGGACGCCGAGGACCTTGGCGTTGACGTCGATCTTGAGCCAGCCGAGCGCGCCGACCGCGAGGACGCCGAGTACCGCCGGGATCCACCAGGCGATCGTGGTGTCGAGGTAGGTCTGGAAGAGCCCGGAGATCTCGAAGCCGAAGAGGCCGAAGACCGCGAACTGCATCGCGCTGTACGACACCAGGGCGACGAGCGACGCGGCGGCGCCCGCGGTGCCGCCGAGCCCGCGGGCGATGTAGGCGTAGAAGGCGCCCGCGTTGTGGACGTGGCGGCTCATCTCGGCGTAGCCGACGCTGAAGAGGAGGAGTACCACGCCGAGGATCACGAACAGCAGCGGCTGTCCGACGATGCCCATGACGCCGTACGTGGTGGGCATGACGCCCGCGACCACCATCAGCGGCGCACTGGCGGCGACCACGGAGAGGAGCAGGCCGGACATGCCGAGGCGGTCGGCCCGCAGGGCTCTCTCCTCGCCTTTGAACGTGCTGATCCCGCTGTTGCCCGTCAGCATGGCGGTTCCTTCCTGGGAGGGGTTGGGGTGGTGCTGGTGCGTCATGCGGTGCGGGCCCTACGGGGAGCCGGGGCCGAGCACGGCCTCCCGCGCGGCGCGGAAGGCCTTCTTGGGGTCGCGGTCCGGGTAGGCCCACGGGGTGCGGGTGGCGTGCGCGCCGATCCGGTTGAACAGGGCCGCCGCCTCGGCGTTGCGGCCCTGCAGGAACTGCGCGTGGACGAGGAAGTTGAGGTCGAGGTGGAGGCGCGGGTGGTCGTGCCCGGCACCGTCCCACTCCAGCCACCAGTCGAAGCCCCGCTTGAGGGCCTGCCGGGCCCGCCATCCGTCCCAGTGCCCGGAGGCCGCGGGATCGGCGGGCAGGGTCCCGGCGGTGGCGAGGACCCGGTACAGCTCGGCGTGGGCGACGACCGGGAGGACGGCGAGCGGTGAGCCGGCGGGCGCCTCGCCCGCGGCCCAGTCGGCGAATTCGTACACCTCGTGGAAGGGCCCGCCCTCGGAGGCGGCCTGGGGGCGTTCGGCGAGGCAGGCGGCCATCAGGTGGTGTCCGTGGTGATGACCGCGGTGGCGGCCGCGGACCTGGTCGAAGGCGCGCATCTGCTCGTCGTCGGTGCCGGTGTGGCGGGCCAGGATCAGCAGGCAGAGCCACGGCGTGGGGTCGGCCGGGGTGAGCGCGGCGGCGGCGAGGCAGGTCTCGCGGGCCCGTTCGGGCTTCTCCTTGCCGGCGACGGCACGGAACACCGTGGCGCAGGCCAGCAGCGCGGCCGCGTCGGTACTGCCGGGTTCGGCGAGCTGCCACTCGCGCGCCCAGGTGGCACTGGCGCCGCCCTCGCCGAGGACGACCAGGCGGTGGCCGCGCCGGTCCCAGTCGTCGCCGGTCTCGGCGAGCAGGCTGCGGGCGGTGGTCCAGCGGCCCTGGGCGAGCGCAGCGCGGGCGTCGGCCAGTGGCTCGTCGTCCAGGGCAGGGTCGAACCGCAGGTCGTCCCGGGAGCGGGAGAAACCGAACGGGGGTGGAGGAGGAGTCATCCTCGGGGTGCCTCCACGGCGCGCACGTGATGTCCGGCCCGGGGCGGGGCATCCCGTTCGGCGTCCGGTGATCGCTTGATCACACAAAGCCAACCGGTATGAGCAGGTCCACTTCAAGTCCGGGCCTGTTGTCTCGATGTAGTCCCGCACACGCGTCCGAACGGCGGCGGGCGCCGCCGGACGCCGCGGGACACGGATCGGGACGGATCGCGGCGATCGCCTGCGCCGCAACGCCCGCGCCTGATATTCGAACGTACGAATATGAGACGAAGGAGCAACGCCGTGGCGGACGACACCGCGCCGGCACCGTCCCATCCCCTGGCGTCCGTCCGGCGCAGCCACGGCTGGAGCTACCAGGACCTCGCTCGGGTCGTCGCCGACAACGCCCGTGCCCTCGGCGTGCCCATGGCGGCCCGTCGGGAGAAGGTGTGGCGCTGGGAGCACTGGGGCGTGGTGCCGGAGAGGGACAGCCAGCGGGCCCTGGCCCGGGCCCTTGGCGTACCGCTGCGGGAGGTGGACACCCGCCCGTGGCCCGGCTGGTTACCGTCCTTCGACGGCATCCCCGACGGGCTGCCGTGGACCCGGGCGGGCGGTCTCGACGCGCTGGACGCCCTGCTCGACGGCGGCGGACGCGACCCGCGGGGCCACCCCGTGCTGGAGGGAGCGGAGTTCGGCGACGCCGTCGCCGACTGGGCGGCCGCGACCGACGGCGGAAGGGACCACGGAAGGGACGGCGGAAGGGACGAGCCGCCGCGGGACGACGCCGTCGCCGGCCGGGAAGGGGCTGCGGCCGACGAGGAGACCGTGGACTGGCTGGAGCGCGGCGTGCTCGGCCTGCGCCGCCTGGACGACCGGCTCGGCGGCGCGGCCGTACGGCACCGGGTCGAGGCCGATCTGCGGATCGCCCTGGACCTGCTGCGCCGGGGACCGTACCGGGGCGGGCTCGACGCCCGTCTGCTGCGCGTCGCCGCCGGACTGGCCCAGTTGGGCGGCTGGGCGGCGACGGACTGCGGACGGCACGGGGCGGCCCAGCGGCACCACCTCACCGGGCTGCGCCTCGCGCACGGCGCGCAGGACCGCCCGCAAGCCGCCAACCTGTGGGCGGGACTGAGCCTTCAGGCGGTGTTCGCGGGCCGTCATGACGACGCCCTGGCGGCGGCCCGTGCCGCGGAGTCCGCCGCGGCCGGGGCGACCTCGCGCACCCGCGCGATGCTCGCCACCCGCCGGGCCCGGGCCCACGCCGGGCTCGGCGAGGACGCGGCGTGCCGCCGGTCGCTGGAGGAGGCGGGACGGCTGCTGGACACCGCGCCCGGCGACGACGACCCGTCGTGGATCTACTGGTTCGACGAGGCGGAGCTGTGCGCGCAGAGCGGGATCGCGCTGCTGGACCTCGGCCGTGCGCAGGAAGCGGCCCCGCTGCTGGAGAAGGCACTGGCGATCCAGGACCCCCTCTACCGGCGCGACCGCACCCTCTACACCGCGCGCGCCGCCCTCGCCCGGGCGCGGACCGGCGACCTCGACACCGCCCGAGCCCTCACCGAGGACGCCGTGGACCTCGCCCGGGGGTGCGGGTCGCCCCGGGTGGCCATCGCCGTCGAACAGGCCAGGACGACGCTGTCCCAGGCCCGTTGACGACCCGGCCCCGCCGGACCGGCACCGCGGTCCGGCGGGCCCGCCCCGGCGACCACCCGAACCGGGAGCCCGACAGCCGCAGTCGGGGTCCGTCCGAGGACCGCGCGGCGCATCGCGCCACCGGTCCGGACGTCCCAGGCGCCCTGAGGGGCAGTGGTCCACGGCCCCGGAAGACCCGCCCGGCGCGGGGAGTTCGCACACTACGGCCCCGGCCACGCCGGACCGCCCGGCACAACGGTCGCTCCCGCCGCCGGTGACCGGACCGCCTGCCGGCGGGCACGCCGCGGCGCGGCCGCAGTCGACGTCGTGACCGCAGGTCCCGGGCCGCGCGGCGCATCGCGCCACCGGTCCGGACGTCCCAGGCGCCGGTCGTGCACCAGAAGCGGTGCGGCGCGGTGCGCCGGAGGCGGTCTGGTGCGGTGCCGCGCGGTGGGCTACGTTGCCGCGGCATGACGCCGATGGGGACGATGAGACGGGTGTGGACGGCCGTGCTGTGCGGGGCGGCGCTCGCCGCGCTGACCGCGGCCCCGGCCCACGCGGCGGGTGAACGGCCCGGTCCGCGCTGGGAGCTGAAGGACACCGGCAGCACCGCGCGCTTCCGCGGGCTGGCGGCGGTCAGCAGGAACACCGCCTGGGTGGCCGGTTCCGAGGGCAAGGTGCTGCGCACGGTGGACGGCGGACGCCACTGGGCGGACGTGTCGCCACCGGGTGCCGCCGAACTGCAGTTCCGCGACGTCGAGGCGTTCGACGCGCGGCGCGCGGTGGTGCTGGCGATCGGCGAGGGCGAGGCGTCCCGTGTGCTGCGCACCCAGGACGGCGGCGCGACCTGGACGGAGACCTTCCGCAACGCCGACCCCCGCGCCTTCTACGACTGCGTCACCTTCTTCGACGACCGGCACGGCCTCGCCGTCAGCGACCCGGTCGACGGCAGGTACCGGATGCTGTCCACCGGTGACGGCGGCCGCAGTTGGCGGGTGCTGCCCTCCGCCGGCATGCCCCCCGCGCTCGCGGGCGAGGCCTCGTTCGCGGCGAGCGGTCAGTGCCTGGTGAGCCGTGGCCCGCGCGACGTGTGGCTGGCGACCGGCGGGGCGTCGCAGGCCCGCGTCCTGCACTCCCGCGACCGGGGGCTGACCTGGACCGTGGCGGCGTCCACCCTGCCCGCGGGCGACCCCGCGAAGGGCGTGTTCGCGCTGGCGTTCCACGACGCGCGGCAAGGGATCGCCGTGGGCGGGGACTACCGCCCCGACCAGGCCTCCCCCGACGCCGCCGCGGTGTCCCGCGACGGCGGCGCCACCTGGACCGGCTCCGCACGACCCCCGGCCGCCTACCGTTCGGGAGTGACCTGGCTGCCGTACTCCTCGCGCGCGGCGATCGCGGTCGGACCGTCCGGCAGCGACCTGAGCCTGGACGGCGGCCGGACCTGGCGGACCTTCGACTCCGGGTCGTACGACACCGTCGACTGCCCCCCGGACCTGGGCTGCTGGGCCGCGGGTGAGCAGGGCCGCGTCGCACGCCTGGGGATCAACTTCGGCGGCGGGGCCGCTGGCTCGTAGTCTGCGTTCGTGAACCGCAGACGCCGCAAGAAGCTGAGCCGAGCCCTCGTGCGGGCCGCGAGGAGCGGTGAGACCGGGACCGTGCGCCGGCTCCTGCGGCGCGGCGCCTCCCCCGAACTCCCGGACGCTGACGGGACGACACCGCTGTACGCGGCGTCGGTCCACGGCGCGGCGGACGTGGTGGGGCTGCTGCTCACCGCGGGGGCCCTGCCCGACACCGAGAGCGGCCACGGGGACGAGGGCACACCCCTGTGCGGGGCCGCGTGCTGGGGACACACCGGGACGGTGCGCCGGCTGCTCGCCCAGGGTGCCGATCCCCGCCTGCGCGAGGACCACGGCACGGGGCTCACGCCGCTCGAATGGGCCGGGCGCGGCCCGTACCCGGAGACGGCGGCGCTGCTGCGCGCCGCGGCGGACTCCCGTCCGCCCACGGCCGGGTAGGACGGCCAGGTGGCACGGCGCGCCGGTACGGTCCCGCGGTGCCGCCATCCGCCCTAGGTCGAAGACGTCCATGGGGGAGAACCGCACGCCGCCGCCCGCCTGTTCG